>PKYZ01000488.1 GCA_003132865.1 Bryobacterales bacterium | reverse complement strand
ATGAGCCACGAACTGCGCACCCCCTTGAATGCCATCATCGGCTACAGCCAGATGCTGCGGGAAGACTACATTGGCGCGGAGCAGGCAGAGGTGCGCGGCGACCTGGAGAAAATCGAGCGTTCCGGCCAGATGCTGCTGGGCATCATCGACGACATCCTGGATCTGTCCAAGATCGAGGCCGGCCGCGAGACGGTCAAAGCGCAGACCTTCGATGTCGCCGCGGTGCTGCAGGACGTTTCGAACGCGGTCCAGCCGCTGGCACGGCTACAGGGCAATGTGCTCGAAATCGACTGCCCCGAGCATGCCCGCATGGCTTACGCGGACCTGTCCAAATTCCGGCAGAGCGTGCTGAACCTGGTGAACAACGCCCTGAAATTCACCGAGCGGGGCTGTGTCTCGGTGGCTGTGAACAAGCTGCGCAACGGGGACGGCGAGTGGACCGAGGTGCACGTCTCCGATACCGGCATCGGGATCGGCCGGGAGCATTTGGGCAAGCTGTTCCAGCCCTTCTCGCAGGTGGATGGCTCCGCCACCCGGAAGTACAACGGCACCGGTTTGGGATTGGCGATCAGCAAGAAGTTTTGCCAGATGATGGGCGGCGACATTACGGTCGAAAGTGAACCGGGACGCGGCTCCCGCTTCTCGATCCGCGTGCCGGCGGGCCGCGATGTGGGACAGGCCTCCTCGCCTGTCAAGGAAGCCAGCGCAGTGGGGACGGAGTTTGAAAATGTACCGGATACTGTTGGTCGAAGATAACGAGTTGACCGCGACATGCTCAGAAGGCGGCTGAGCCATCGCGGCTATGAAGTCGTACTGGCGGCGAACGGCCGGCAGGGTATCGACATGGCGCGCAGCGAGAAACCGGACGTGGTGCCGATGGATCTCAGCCTGCCGGAGATCGACGGCTGGCAAGCCGCCCGGATTTTGAAGAACGACGCCGCCACGCGCGGCATTCCGGTGGTGGCGCTTCTGCCTGAGCACCATCCGCCGTCTGCCCGGAAATGACCGGATTTCAGTATAGAGACACTAGATATCTTCTAAAGTAACCAACACGTTCCGTCGATAAGTGAGGCGGGTAAGTCTCGCGATGAACTCGAGGGGGAAAACATCATGCCGATGCGGCCGCAACTCCTAGCGGTCCTGGTCGTCCCAGTCTGGGCGATGGCACAAGGCCCCAATCGAGGCAACCTCCAGCGGACGATTCGATCTGTGCGCGAGATCGTCCAACTCGACAACACCGACGCCAAGCACGCCTATCCCGTACAACTTAAAGGGGTCGTTACCTACTCAGACCCGGAGTGGGGACTGCTGTTTCTCGAGGATGCCACTGGGGCGATTTACATCGATGTCCACGGAATGGGTGTCTCTATTCCTGCGGGCACTCGACTCCGGGTCGACGGGGTGACAGGGCCGGGAGACATAGCGCCGGTACTTGTAAAGCCGAAAGTCCACGCCCTTGGACAGGGAGATCTACCGCTGCCCCAGCTACGCTCGCTGGCCGAACTCGACCAAGGAGCAGCGGACAGCCGCTGGGTGCTGACACGCGGCGTACTGCGGCCCGGGAATCAGAACTGGAACCGCATTTGCTTCCGAATCTTCGACGGGAGAGTCTGGGCGCTGGTAGTCATACCCAAGGCTGACAGCCCGGCGGCGCGGCGTCTGGTGGGTGCTATGGTCCGGGTCCGTGGCGTCTCTGGAGCCCGCCTAGGCCCGAATCGCAGGCGGCTCGGCGCGCAGATCTTCGTGACCCGCCTCGAAGACATTGAAGTTGAAGAGGCCGCTTTGGAGGATTCGTTCGCCGCAGCGGTGCAGCCCATTGCCGGACTGTTCAGCGGCGCGGCAGACGAGCACTTCGTGCGTCGCACGCATGTCCGTGGCACGGTGACCTGGCAGATGCCGGGGCGCTTCCTCATGGCAGATCGCACGGGTGTGGCCTTCGTGGCGACCGGTACCGCCCCCATACCCGTCGGGGATACCGTGGATGTGGTGGGGTTTCCGGGCGGAGGAGACTATGGGCTCACCCTGTCCGATGCTGAAGTACGAAAGGCTGCCGGCCCACCGAATGCGGGCAAGGCGGTGCCGGCGCTTGTTCCGGCGATCGAGCTGCTCAACCGTCCTCCGGACGGGAAGGTGGTGCGTCTTAAAGCGCGCCTGATCGAGCAGACGACGAACGCGGACGAACACATTTTTCTGCTCTCTGATGGAAGCCAGCGTTTCCGCGCGGCTCTGCGACATGCCGGTTCAGATCATGGGATTGTGAGCCTTCCGCGCGGTTCGATTCTTGAGTTGACCGGAGTCATTCCGCGCAACGGCAGTTCGCCGGCGATGTCGCCTTTCTTCCTGGTGGCGTCACCCGCCGACATCGTCGTGAAAGAAGGGATGGGTTGGCTGACATCCAAAAAGGTGCTGGGCATCTTAGTCTGCATGAGCGTCGTCGTGCTTGGGGCGCTGGTCTGGGTCGCGCTGCTCAAGCGCAGCTTGCTGGCGTCGGTAAGCTTCTCCAGGCGCTTGGTCCGGCCGATGTTGCGGCTGCAGCCCATGGCCGGAGGGATCGCCGAAGCGGACCTTTCGGCGCGGGCCTCGATGCGTGATGCGCAGGAAATCGAAAGGCTGGCGCATTCGTTCAATACCATGGCGGATTCGCTGTTGCAGCGCGACGAGATTCTCGAAAGCGTTCGTTTTGCCGCGCAGCGATTCCTGAGCGCCGCCGCCTGGCAGACGGTGATCGTGGAAGTGCTGGCGAAGATCGGCAACGCGGCCCAGGTCAGCCGTGTCTTCCTCCTGGAGAACCGGTCCGGGCAGCAGGAGGGCTGGTGGGCACGGTCTTGCACGAGTGGATCCGGCCCGGCATCGCCTGCCAGACCCGAGGGCCCGGACCGGCGGAATTGCACTGGGCGGGCGGAGACTGGAACCAGTGGACTCGCGCCCTCGGCCGCGGAGAACTGGTCTTTGTCGAAGCCGCCGTCCCCGCCAGCGGGACGCGGTGCGGCCCGGGCCCCCCGCCCCGGTCATCCATCCTGGTCCCTATCGACGTGGGCGGCAAGTGGTTTGGCGCGCTGGGCTTCGACGATTGTGTCCGCGCGCGCGCCTGGAGCGATGCCGAGCTGGATAGCTTCCGCTCAGCCGCCGGTATGTTGGGGGCCGCCATCACCCGCCAACAGGCGCAGGAGTACGTGGACAATATCCTGCGGTCCATGGGCGAGTCCCTGTTGGTGATGGATCCGGAAATGCGCATCCAGCGTGTAAACCCCAGCGCCCTGCGCCTGCTGGGGTACACGGAGGAGCAATTGGTCGGGCAGCCCGTCAGCCAGGTCGTCGAGGGCGGCGTACCTGTAAGCGGTGTCGCCATCGAGCGAACCTACCGCACCAAGTCCGGCAATCGCATTCCAGTGTTGTTTTCTTGTGCCGAGTTACGGAGCGGCCCGGGTTCGCTCATTGGATATGTGTGCCTGGCTCAGGATGTGACCGATCTCAAGCGTGCCCAAGCCGAGTTAGTGCTCGCGCGGGACGCCGCCGAGAATACCAATCGGGCCAAGAGCGTCTTCCTCGCCAACATGAGTCACGAACTGCGCACGCCGTTGAACGCCATCATCGGCTACAGCCAGATGCTGCGGGAAGACTGCATCGGTCCCGAACAACCCGAGGTCCTCTCCGACCTGGAGAAGATCGAGCGCTCCGGCCACATCCTGTTGGGCATCATCAACGACATCCTGGATCTGTCCAAGGTCGAGGCTGGCCGCGAGACGGTCAAGCCGCAGAGCATCGATGTCGCCGCGGTGCTGCAGGATGTCTCGAACGCTGTCCAGCCACTGGTGCGGCAACAGGGCAATGTGCTCGAAATC
>PKYZ01000880.1 GCA_003132865.1 Bryobacterales bacterium | reverse complement strand
TTGCGCCGCGAAGTAGCTAGCTGTCTGCACATATCGGCCAGCAGACCTGGGCCGAGTTCTTTCTTGCCCCGTTCGGGATCCCAGCGGTAAGCGAGCTTGTTCCGTTTCGCGATGGCTTCACTTTGCGGAGGAACTCGCCACCCTTCGCCTTCCGATTGTCGAACAGTTCTGTTCGATTCTCAAGTGGGGGTGAAGCGAACACCGCTAGCGGGCGAGCTGCGCTCGCCGAAGANNCAGACCGAGGGTCTGCCCCACTAAAATAGCCAGAGTCCAGTGACAGGCTGGAAGCCTGTCCCACCATTGCATTTGCCAAATGATCCAACTCGGGGCACACTTGAAAACGAGCGCTACAGAATATAGCGGCTGAGGTCTTGGTCCTTGACGATGTCGGCTAACTGCTTGCGCACGTAGGCCGCATCCACCTTGACGGTCTTCTTCTTCAGATCCGGACCCTCGAATGAGACTTCTTCGAGCAGCTTTTCCATGATGGTGTGCAGGCGGCGGGCGCCGATGTTTTCGGAGCTTTGATTGACCTGCGCGGCGAATTTGGCGACTTCCTCCAGCGCGTCGTCGGTGAAGGTCAGCTTGATGCCCTCGGTTTCCATCAACGCGGTGTATTGCTTGGCGAGCGCGTTCTTGGGCTCGCGCAGAATGCGGATGAAATCCTCCACGGTGAGCGACTTCAGCTCCACGCGGATGGGGAAGCGCCCCTGCAGCTCGGGGATCATGTCGGCCGGCTTGGAGACGTGGAAGGCGCCGGCCGCCATGAACAGAATGTGGTCCGTGCGCACGAAACCGTAGCGCGTATTGACAGTTGTGCCCTCGACGATGGGCAGGATATCGCGCTGCACGCCCTCGCGGCTGACATCCGGGCCGTGGCCGGTCTCGCGCCCGGCGATCTTGTCGATTTCATCGAGGAAGATGATGCCGCTGGTCTCCACGCGCTCCAGGGCCACGCGCGTGACCTGGTCCATGTCGATGAGCTTCTGCTCCTCTTCCTGCCCGAGGTAATCGGCGGCTTCGGCCACGCGCATCTTGCGCCGCCGCGTTTTGCCGCCGAAGAAATTGGGGAGCATGTCCTTGATGTTGATGCTCATCTCTTCGATGCCCGCGTTGGTGGCGATCTCGAAGTTGGGGCCGCGGTCTTTCACCTCCAGCTCCACGATGCGCTCGTCGAGCTTGCCCTCGCGCAACCGCTCGCGCAGCTTTTCGCGGGTGCGCTCGATGCTCTCGGTGGGCTCCGGTTGGGGCGGCATGAGCAGGTCCAACAGGCGCTCTTCGGCGTTGGCTTCGGCGTGGTCGGCAACCTCTTCGAGGCGTTCTTCGCGCACCATGTCGATGGCGATNNNNAGGATGTTCTTGGGCATCACCTCTTCGGCCATCTCGGGCGGCAGTTTCTGGCGGCGAATGCGGTTGCGCAGCGCGATGGCCACCGCGCGCTTGGCGTCGGCCTGCCCCACCACGTGCTTGTCCAGCTCGCGCACGATTTCGCGGGGGGTGAGCTCGTCGAGGATAGGTTCCTCGTCCACGGACTGGGCGGGAAGATAGATGACCATTAGGCAAGCTCCTCGTAGGTGATGTTGTCATTGGTGTAGATGCAGATGCGGGCGGCGATCTGCATGGATTGCTCGGCGATCTGGCGCGCGGAGAGCTTGGTATTGCGCAGCAGCGCGGTGGCGGCGGAGAGCGCGAAAGGCCCGCCGGAGCCGATGGACGCGGCGCCCTCGTCCGGCTCGATGACGTCGCCGTTGCCGCTGATGATGTAGGTGTTCTTGTCGTCGGCCACCAGCAGGAGCGCTTCCAGATGGCGCAGCATGCGGTCGGTGCGCCAGTCCTTGGCCAACTCCACAGCGGCGCGCGAGAGGTTGCCGTTGAACTGTTCCAGCTTGGATTCGAAGCGGGCGAACAGGGCGAAGGCGTCCGCCGTGGAGCCGGCGAACCCGGTCAGGATCTTGTCGTTGTAGATGCGGCGCAACTTCTTGGCGGACGATTTGAGGACTTCGTGGCCCAGGGTCACTTGCCCGTCGCCAGCCATGACCACTTTGTTGTCACGGCGGACGCAGAGCACCGTCGTCGAGCGTATGCGTTGTTTCATTGAAACAACCAGTTTATCTCAGCGCGCGATCGGCGATCGGCGATCAGCTATCGGCTATCTGCTATCGGCGATCAGCTATTGGAAATGTTGATGCCGGCGTTGGACAGCGTGTTCGTAATAATCGCCATCGGATCCAGCGATTCGTTCGGGGTGCTATTTGCCTGGAAAGCCGCCAGCAGTTGGCTGAGCTGGCTCGTACTGCTGTTGCTCGAGGTGCTGCTGGAACTGCTGTCCGCATCGCTTGACGCGGCGTGGGCATGATGATGATGATGGCCACCACCGACCGCCTGAGCCAGATCCTGCATGTTGGGGAGTTGGCCGCTCTGCGAGGCGCTGGTGAAGTCCGTCGCAAGCTGGTTGAGCTGGGTCGCCTGTGTCGAATTGCCGTCCGCCGTGGCGGTTTTAGCGGCGTTTTGCAGGTTCGTGGCGATTTGCTGGGTGACCTGCTTGTACTCGGTTGGATTCGACTGTTGAAGCTGCTGGAGCGTGCTCATGAGTTGAGCGAACGGCGAAAGCTGGCCGTTGTCCGACTGCGTTTGCAGCGCTGACGCGCTGATGCTGTTGGAAGTGGTCTTGGCCGACAAGCCGGTCGCCTGAAGAGCGGTCCCGATGATCGACTGTAAATAGGTGCTGGCAAGGTTGTTGATTGCGCCTGTACTCATGCCGTCCTTATCGGCATTTTGGTCGCCATTTTCTTTATATCTTAAGATATTGAAAAGGCAGGCTCGACACCGCCGCCGCCCCGTCAAGTTTTTGACGCCGTGCCCGGTTCTTGGCGCCTCACACCACGTTGAACAGCATCTTAAACCCGTGTCCACATACGGTAATCGGTTCAGTCCTCAAAGGCGCGAAATTGATTGCGGCATGTGTGATGACGGTAACCCAATTCCGGGCCGTCCTCGTTCAGCTCTTGGTTTCACTCTCTTTTTCGTGAGTTCAGCGACCCGCCTTTTTCAGTTTCTCCAAACGGAGGGCGATTTCCTCACGAGCGAGCCCAGCAGCAATTAACGCTATCTCCGGGAACGTGCTTTTAGTCCGCTGCGACCCGGAACCCGTAGTCCGCATACCGGAATTCCGGCGGGATGCTGCTCCGGGCCGCGCACCGCGAGCACTTAATATGATGCCGCCATGCCCCGCCCCGCGACGCCTTGCGCTTTCCGTGCTCCGGGCCGCGCGGATTCTCCCGCGGCGACACCGCGTAATACCCTGCGTCGTACCAGTCCGCGCACCATTCGTGCACGTTCTCGCACATATCGTAGAGCCCGTAACCGTTGGGCGTGCCAGACGCCACCGGCTCGGGACCGTTCTGCCAGCGCGCCGCCTCGTAGCGCAACGGGTCCGGCCCCCAGGGATATGCCTGGAGCACCACTCCGCCGCGCGCCGCACACTCCCATTCGGCTT
>PKYZ01000194.1 GCA_003132865.1 Bryobacterales bacterium | reverse complement strand
TCATCATCATGACCTCCAACCTGGGCGCGCGGTTCCTGGAGAAGCGCGGGCACCTGGGCTTCTCGGCGCCCATGGGCGAAGGCATTCCGTCGAAGATCGAAGAGATGGTGCGCGCCGAAGTGAAACGCGCGTTCAACCCGGAATTCCTGAACCGCCTGGACGACATCATNNCCTGATGGTGAACCAGATCAACCTGAATCTGGAAGCCAAGCAGCTCAAGATCCATCTGACGCCGGATGCCGCCAAATACCTGCTGGAGAAGACCTGCGCGGATCGCGCCTACGGCGCGCGTCCGCTGCGGNNTGGAGGTTTACCTGGGCGACACCGGCATCTACTACCGCCCAATCAACGCCGAGCCGCAACCGGTCGCCGCCGGCGCGGAGCCGGCGGAAGTAGTAGCAGGCGTGCCACTGTATACGTTCTGATCGGCGCTTGATATCCATGAGGACCACTGTCGAATCGATTCCGATCACGCTGGGACAGGAGGAGGACGGCCGCTGGTGGGCAGATATCGAGTCCATGCCGGGAGTGATGGCGTATGGCGCGACCCGCGAGGCAGCCGTCGTCGCCGTGCGCGCACTGGCCCTGCGCGTGGCCGCCGACTGCATTGACCATGGCGAAGAAGTTCCCACCCCTCTAGCAAGGATCTTCGCGGTGGCATGAGCCGCTGGCGCTCGGTCAAGGCAAGGCTGCTGCTGGCGGCGTTGCTTCGAATCGGATGGAGCGTAGCTTGGCAGAGCGGTTCTCATCGTCGCCTTACGCGGCCGGGCTGGCCCAACTATACGTTCGCATTCCATGACGGCGACGAAGTCGGTCCAGGACTTGTAGCGCAAATAGCCAAGAAAACCGGGTTGCAGCCTGAAGACCTTTAGTCTTCCAAATCGCCCACCGGAAAGCGCCTAGAGAGGGCGCTGGCCGCGCGGCCTTTCATTTCGGCTCGATGGAGTATAGTAAGGGCATGAGCACGTCAGACCCTGTGGATCTCGCGCCACTGCCGAAACCGTCTTCCGCTGTTGACTGGCCGGAGTACTTGGTCTCGTATGAGGCCCTAGAGCAACATTTCCGGGCTCAACTCGAGGGGCTTACGACTACCGAAAAGGGCCGCCGGTTTGCGACGTTCGTGCAACGCCTCGTGCCCCAGACGGAGCGGGGCTCAGGCTACGAGGCTCCGGAAATGAATCCGAAGCAATCGGATGATCGCGGAGTCGATCTTACCGCCAGAGGAAGGGACGGCGTTTCATTGCTTCACATTCAAGCGAAGCTGTGGATTGATAGAGCCGAGGCCATTGATTCAATAATCAGCAAGTTCAAGGATTTCCTGTCGACCTGCTACCCCGGCCAAGGTGACCAGAGCTCCCTTCCTTTCGAGGACATACCGGTTAATTTCCAGGTGGTCACCCTCTCCTCGCTGGGGAGAATTCTGGACAAGTATAGAAGCCGTCAATTTGCCTCCAGACAGTTCTTCGACCTACTGAGTAAGGAGAACCGCTTAGACTTCACTGACGGAACGGAGATCCTCAAACTGCTGCAGAACTCGTACTTGAAGCTTGGCGAAATTCCCCGCGAGCTTAGTGTGACCCTGGCCACAACTCCCATTCCGATTGGAAACGTCTATCTTGGCGCTATTTCAAGCGACGAACTGAAACGCCTTTACAAAGAGTTCGGCGACTCCCTGTTTTTTGAGAACATCCGAGATTTCATGGGCAGCTCTAATGTCGAGAGAACTGGGCGCACGACTCCGAACCAGGAAATCACCCGAACTGTAGTTAGCGAACCTGAAGCGATGCTCGCGATGAATAACGGCATTGTTTTCCTGGCCGACAAAATCTCGCCTACGGAGTCCAGCCCATCGTTGCGCCTTACCAGGGGCAGCATAGTTAACGGCTGCCAAACGACCATGTGTATCGTAAATAACGCCAGCCGCACCTGTCATGTGCCTGTGAAGCTGGTCGAAACTGCAGACTCGTGGGACATTGCAAAGGCCGCGAACTATCAGAATTCCGTCAAGGAGATCGACCTCGAGCTGGCTAGGCACTTGCGACCGCAAATCGTCAAGCGGGCGGCTAACATCGCGGGAATTCAGATCCTCGACGGCAAGGAGTCCGCATTCCAGATCATCGACGCCATTTACAACCGAAAGGCCGCCTATGCCGAGACCCGCCTGTTATACCTCGGTTTGTTCAGCCGGCAGCCCAATAACCTATTCTCGGCGAACTACACCGAGATTGTCCGGGACGTAATGGATAGCTTGTACGAGCACGATGTTTATGGCAACGAGATTTTCGAGATGCTGTTCGCCCTGCAAAATGCTTGCCAAGCATCTCTCGAAGACGCACGAAATGTCTTTACGAATCCCACATACGCCGCAATGTTTGACCGATTCTACAAGGAGGACAGCCCCTCCTACCGCTGTTTTGTGGGCATCCTGGCCGTTTGCGGGGCGGTGGAGACCAACGTAGCCGAGCGCCTGACTGATATCTCGGCAGAAGCTCAACGAATGCGGAAGTTCCTCACGGCGGCCTCGGACGTCCTGCGTGACGCTCCAAGGCGTTTCTCAAAGTACTATATCCTCGCTGTGAAGATCTGGATGGGTCTGATGATGGACGCCGGGACCGACGAAGGCGAGATTCGCCAGTTCATGAATCTGCAGAGCCGCGGTGCCAAGTTCACACAGATGTACAATTAGACCGCCTCGCGGACATTCGCCAGGGCTTCGTCGTAGGTGCGCCCCCACGTGTGGCACCCTTTGAGCGCCGGGCAATAGGCGTGAAAAGCCTCCTGCCCGTTCTCCGTGGCGTCGTCCTCAACGACCACGCGGAAGATGTATGATTTCACGGGCGCGCTCCACGCTTTGGATTGCTCATATCCGCACGTTACCATAACGCGGAAAGCCGCAACCAGCGCGGCGCCAATCCCGTCCATCCACAGGCCGCGCAAAACGCGACGCCTTCGGCAAATTCTGCATGGAGGACGCCCGCCCTGATTTTTTCTGAAATCATTTGTGCAGATCCGACACCCCGCCTTGTTCTCTCTCAGTAGCGGTGGGATTACTTGCCCTTCCGCCAAATCACAAAAGAGAGGACTCACTTATGTTTCGACGACTATTGCTGTATGTTTCAGCCGTATCAATCGCGATCGCCCGACTAGCCGGGCAGACCGGTTGCTATGTCTCCCCCGAAGTAACGGACAGCTATACTGCCCTTCTGGACCACTTTGACGGCTCCACTGTGGGACAGGTCTTTGGCTCAGTAAGCTATGGACCGAGCGTAACTGGGCTCCACAAGGCGTTGCAGTTCTCCAGCGGGTCATGGGTTGAATACAATCTCAATGGATGGTTCTCGTGGAGCTCGGATTATACGCCAACCAACTACGGATCCATCGAACTGTGGGTGAAGCCCGCCAACCCGCGCGTCGCCGGCACCTTCCTAACCATCAACTGGTACAATTCCCCAACGCCTCCGTCGGCAGGATACATTACGGAATTGGGCCTAGATTCGAGCGGACGCCTGACATTTGGCGGATGGACGTCGATCACCAACAATCCTTTCGGTACGCCCTTCAGCCAACCGCATACACTGCTCCCACTGAACGCGTTTACCCACATTTCTTACACCTGGAGTCCAGTCGGGACTGCGGTGTACGTCAATGGCGACCTGGAAGCCACCAGCTCACTCAGCTACTACCCGGCCCTTAACCCCACTGTGTACCTGTATCTAAATGCTTGGGGAAATAACGTACTGGCGGCCGTCGATGAGCTTCGCGTATCGACAATCGCACGAGCGGAAATGATGAGTTGCTTCCGCTGAGCGCGACGCTTGTCCAGGGCGCGGTGCCCGGCCGCCACGCACCGCGCCATGGCCAGTTGCTCAATTGTAGCCCGCACAGTGGGCGGGCGCGAGACGAAACAACGCAACGCATAGGCCGCCTGGGCCGCTAGGTCGTTCTGCACCCTGTTGCCCAGTTAGCCAAGAAGACCGGGCCGCCGCCTGACCACCCTTGACTAGCCCAGGTCGCCTTGGCAGCCGCACGGCAACGGTCCTTGCCATTTCTGAAATCACTCGTGCAAATACGATGCCCTGCCTTGTTCTCTCTCAGTAGCGGCGGATTACTCACTATTCCGCCAAATCACAAAAGGAGAGCACTAACATGAAGAAAGCCATATCGATCTTACTTACATTTGCTGCATTGTCAATCGTGCCGACCGCCGGACTGCTGGCGCAAACGTGGACTCCCAGGGGACCAGCTCCACGATCATTGCATACCGCGGTCTTTGATCCGCCAACAAAGCGGATGATTGTCTTTGGGGGATCACCAGACGCCAACCTGACGCAAAGCAACCTCAACGACGTTTTCTGGTTGCAAAACGCATCGGGCATCGGCCGCTCGCTCTTGTGGCAAGCGGTCGCTCCAACGGGGGCGCGGCCGGCTGCGAGACTTGAGCATTCCGCCGTATATGACTCCGCCAGCAGCCGGATGATCGTGTTTGGTGGCGGACTTGGCAGGAGTTCGCCATGTGTAAACGACCTTTGGATACTCAATAACGCAAACGGCGGGTCAGGATCGCCCGCTTGGATCAGGAGTAGCCCGACGGGGCCACAGCCGGTTCCCAGAGAAGCGCACACAGCCGTCTATGATCCGAACAGCAACCGGATGATCATCTTTGGCGGAAACGGTTGCTTCCATACATCATATAGTGATGTGTGGGTCTTAAGCAACGCCAACGGACTCACTGGAACACCTGCCTGGGCACAACTTGCGCCCACGGGTTCATCTCCTTCGGCCAGGTACGGGGCCTCGGCCGTTTACGACCCCACGAACAACGTCATGTTAATCTATGGAGGCGAAGCGTCTGGAACGTTCCCCGGGGACCTATGGATTCTTTCCCACGCCAACGGTTTTGGCGGGACGCCGGCCTGGACGCAACTTACGGTGCCTGGGGCGGCCCCGGCTGGGCGTGCCTACAGCTCGGCCGTTTATGACGCCGTCAACAATCGGATGACCATCTTTGCCGGGGGAACGAGCAGTGGGCTTCTCAACGATGTTTGGGTGCTCTCCAATGCAAATGGGCTTGGTGGGACTCCGACTTGGACACAATTGACGCCATCCGGATCTATTCCGCCCGCTCCCCGAACATCACACACTGCCGTGTACGACGCGGCCGCGAACGTCATGACTATTTTTGGCGGTCTGATTGACCCGCAGGAGATTCCGGCAAACGACGTGTTTGTCCTCCAACACGCGAACGGACTGTGACACAGCGGCGCGTCCCTTCAAAACGCCCCGGTTACCACAAAGGGCGCCCAATAATATGGGTTCCGGTAGGCGGGAATGCCGGAACCCATCATGTCGAGTTTCGCCTGCCGGAGGGCGGCGGGAACGCCGGCCCCCTCTTGCATGCGTTTATAGAATTTCTGCATGAAGCGCGACGTGGCTAAGTCGTCAACCTTCCAGAGGCTGACTACCACGCTGCCAGCGCCGGCATAGAGGAACGCCCTGGTGAGGCCGATCATGCCTTCGCCCCGCACGAGCTTCCCGAGACCGCTTTGACAGGCCGAGAGCACGACCAGGTCTGCATTGAGCTTCATTTCCACGATCTCGTTCATCCGCAGGATGCCGTCATCACTCTTGGAGCCGTCCGGCGTAAGCGCTATCCCGCACTGTGCCGGCACCCGCTCGTCCAGCATCGCGTGCGTGGCAAAGTGCAGGCGCCGGTAAGAGTCCAGCTTTTCCGCGAAGAGCGCTCGTTTGGTCGCACTTGCGCCCAGGTAGGTCTTCTCGAGGTTCCCGGAAAATAGCCTCGCTATTCCGGCGACTTCCGTTCGCGAGTTCGGCAGAGGCGGGAACGTGAAACCGGCGGAGCGGTAGATGCTCCTGACCACCGCGGCGCCGTCCATAGTCGACCGCTCGGTTCGAGATCGAAACCGTGGATCGCCGAACGCCAGCAGCTCCCTTTCGGCACTTCGGCGCCGTTCCGATTTTGCGCGCGTTAGCAGTGAGTACGCACTTGCGGATGGTGCGTACGCGATGGTGAAATCTTCCACCAGGTAACGCGATCCATTGAGCAGCGCCTCAAATGGAAGATAGTACAGGATGCCGTCCGGCACGATAACCAGCCGGCGCGCGCCCACGAGTTCCCCAACCGCCGGTGCGAGTAAGATACGAAACAAACCGCGGGCAGCCGGCTCCAATCCCGCCGGGTGTTCACGATTTTCCGCCGCAGCCCGATATGTCCGGACCGCCGCTTCGATCCGGCTACGCGAGGGAAGCGCAATCATCTTCACCCGGCCCGCGGTGATGACCCAAATCACCGACTCGCGGTCGCCCAGCATATACTCCAACACGGCGGCTCCGGATCTAGCCACGTCCGCTTGCGTTTGGGCCGCGTCGTTCGGCTCCGAAAAATGGGTCTGGCGGTAGGCCGGGTTCTCAGCGGGAAGTTCCACGGACCATTGCGTAAGAGCGTTCTGCGCCTTTTGCAACGCTTCCCGGTTCGCGGCCGTATCGTGCTCGAGCTGGGCGCCCAGCGCCCGCGTCAGATCCGCGGAAAGCTGCTTATGCCGCTGGCGCTGTTCGGCAGGTAGTACCTTGTCGAGGTCGGCCTTTGACGCGTCCATGGTTTCCAGAAAAGCGCGGGATCGCCCCATCTCGGCATACCGGAATGCCTCGCGGTCGAAGCCGGCATCCGGATCGTGCCGGTGCAATGCCGTCAGCACCTCGACGGCGTCCTGATAAATCTTCCAGTTCTGCTGCGTGAAACTGGACTGCAGTTCCGCAACGGGAGCGGTGGGACGCAGAGATTCCACCGCGCCCACGGCAGCGCGCAGTTGAGCCAGGCTGCCCTCCGGATCCTGCTTGCGCCAAGCGACTTGAGCGATCCCATGGTGAGCCGCGATCGCCAGTTGGGTTTTTTTGCATTTGGACGCAGCCGCCAAGGCCTGCTCGAATCGCTCCGTTGCGTGCACGAGATCGCCAGCGGACAGATAGCACTCGCCAAGCGCGCCCAATGCGTCGGCCATGTTCTCGCTATCCCCTACCTTGCGGAAGATCTCCAGCCCCTCCTCAATCGGACCAATCGCGCGCCTGGGCTGGCCAGTATCGCGGAAGAGCTCGCCTCGCAGGATTAAGGCGGCGGCTTTCCACGGCGCGTAATTAACTTTGCTGTCGAGGGCGAGAGCCTCTTGGAGAAGGCGCGCGGCCTGGAGTGGCTGCTTCATCCGGGCATGGACGTCGGCGAGATTGATCAGGTTCCGCATTTCCTCTCCTGGATCGTGAAACCGGCGTGCCATTTCTAGCGATTGCCGGTCATAGAAGAGTGCGTCCGGGTAGTCCCCCAAGGATTCGTACAGGTCGCCGATATTCCCAAGTTGCGCGCCGGCGGCGTCGTGCCTGTTGTCGGACTCGAAGACGCGCACGGCATCGAACTGGTCCTGCAAAGATCTCGTGTAGTCCCCAAGCGTCTCGTATTCGATACCAAGCGACCGGAGCGCCATTCCGAGGGTATACTTGTCGTCGGACTGCGTCGCAAACTCGCGGGCTCTCTGCAACGTGGCTACGGCGCCCTCATGGTCTCCCTCAAGGCGGCTTATGCGGGCGACGAGTAGCAGGAGATGGCCCCGCAAGCCCGCTAAGTGCAGGCTGTTGCCGATATCCAAGCCGCGCCGCGCGGCCGACAGCGCGTCCGCGAGCCGCCCCTCATTCTCAAGGTGCCTCGCGAAGTTATAGAGCACACCTACTTCGGAACTGCGCACCTCGTGCTCGCGCGCTACCTCAAGAGCCTGCTGGTACATCGCCGTCGCCTGCTCGCCTTTCACCATTATGGCGCCGTCGACAAAGACACCAATCACGTCGGTCCAATCCTGTGCAGCTCGTGCCAGCTCGACAGCCCGCTGAAAATGCGGCGCCGCGCTGGGCCACCCTCCAGGGGAACGTGCGCAATATTCCCCGAGCCTTGTTTCCAGGTAGGCTGTCCGCGGTAGATCCCCGTCCGGTGCGAGCGCCCGGTTTAGCTCCTGGATTGCTTGCTGGACGCGGCCGTTATGAAGGTGAACGTCAGCCAGGACTATGTGATCGTTCAAAGTTGTAGGCGGGCGCCCTAAGAGCTGCTCAAAGCCTGGGATCTCCAAGCGGCCATGATGTAATTGCTTTACATCCCAGGCGAGGCCGCCGAAGCACAACCAAGCATCGGGCACGTCGCGGGCGCAGCGGAACTTGGCGTCCACTTTGGCCGCTGGATCGGTTAACAAATATGCCACACCGAGCCACGCGCCGGCGTATTTGGGTTCGCTTCGAACCAAAGCCCTTAGGGCTTCCAAGGCTTCCGCCCGCTTCCCCGCGCGATCCGCTATTTCATAAAGGTTTGAATAAGCGGGCTGGAACAGCGGCGCGCGCTTGATTATCCCCAGCAGCACATCGAGCGCCTCGCCCTCATGACCTTGGTCGGCCAATTGCAGCGCGCGGTTGCGCTCCAGCATCAACGGGTCCGGTTGAGGACCCTGAGCTAGAAGCTTGCAGGAAACCACGACAATCAGCACTGCCGCGCGCATCGGTTCCTAAAGATGGAAGGAGAAGAGGGCTGGCTCGCCGTCGCCGCCCATCTCCGTGACAGCCACTGTGTATTGACCAGGCGCGAGGGCCTGCCGCCGGCACAAAAGGCTGAGGCTTCCCCGGTCATCGGAGCTCACCAAGTCACGCACCGTCGCCACAGACTTGCCCCCCGCATCTCGAATTTCCGCCGAGTAGCGAGTTCCCTTCTTCGACGGCACGAAGAACCGCAGTACGAATTGATCTGAAGGGGCCATGGCGTCCGGCACGGGTTGCCGGTCGCGCGTAGTGTTCAACTCAATCGTCGGGACCCATGCGACCGCAGGCGGCCCGGCAATCGCCACGGCCGCTGGCACAGGAGCGGGGGCGCGCTCGCGCAGGAACCACCGCGTAGCCGGGAACGCCAACATGATTGCCAGTGCGTAGCCAAGGGCCGGGCGCCACAGCCATGCGCGAAGAACGCCGCGGCGATTGGGTGGGCGGTTCTTCGCCAGCCGCCGTTCGAAATCGGCCGCCAAGTCCCGTTCCATGCCGCGCCACTCGCTGTCCGGCAAGGGGCTTTCACTTGGTTCGTCGAAAGCCTTCATCCGCTCCAGCAGGTTGTCGCACAACCCGCACCGCGCGGCGTGAGCCATTACTCCGGCCGACTGCGCCGGCGCAAGGTCACCGGACAGGTATGCCGTCAGCGTCTCCGGACTGGGGCAACTGCCAGACTTCATGTCCGTGTCCCCCATAGGGCGCCGAAGCGCAGTTTGCCGTTCTGAATGTGAGACCTGACGGACCCAGCCGGCAGGTCCGTCAGGCGGGCGATCTCTTCGAAGCGGTAGCCCTCGGACCAGAGCTTCAGACAGACCCGCTGCGGAGCCGATAGCCGGTTGATTATCGCCAGCGTATCCAAGGAGTAAGGCGCATGGCCGTCGCCTATCCCCAGCGCGGAAGTCGGCTCCGGCGTTTGATCCGTGATCACCTCCCGGCGGACACGCGCCGATTGCAGGTAGTTGAGACACTCGTTCCGCGCGATGCGCAACAGCCACGCCCGGAAATCCCCGCCGTTGTAAGAATCGATATTTGAATAAGCCTTGAGGAAGGTGTCCTGGGTCAGGTCGGTTGCCTGCACCCGGTGTTCTCTCAGCACCCGGGAAATCCGAAGAAAGACCTCCCGCAGATGGCGTTGATAGAGCAGGGTGAAGCAACCGTTGTCCCGGGTCGCACGGAAACGCAGGACAAGCGTATCATCCGGCAGATCAGTCAGTTCATTATTCTGAAACACGAGCGATCACCCAGCCACGCAGACTCGCAACGCTACTGGAGATAATAAATCAGATCGAGACGCGAAGCAAGAGGGGCGCGGGAGCTTATAATCACAGCGATGGGCAACTCCGCTCCGCCGCAACCCCACCTCCGAATTCACGCCGTCAACATCTACGTCCGCGATCAGGACCGCAGCCTGCGATTCTACCTGGATCAGCTTGGATTCAATTTGGCCTTCGACGCCAAATTTGGATCCGGCGGCCGCTGGGTGGCCGTCGCTCCGCCCGACGGCTCCGCGGTCCTCATGCTGATCGCGCCCAAACCCGGCTCCCAAGAGTACAAGCTCATCGGCCGGGCCACGCAGGTTGCGTTCGTTACCGAAGATGTCCTGGCCAAGTTCCACGAATGGCGCAACCGCGGGGTTCGTTTTGGTCATCCGCCGCGCCTGCGGCGCTTCAAGTATGAGCGGCCTGCCGACGTGCCATCCACACAGCCCGCGGAACAGACGCCAATCTGGGGCGCCGTGTTCACCCGCTTCAAAGACGCGGATGGGAACTCTTTCGCGCTGGTGGGCTTCGACGAAGTGAGCCGGGAAGTCGAAGCGCAACGCCGGGCGCTCGCGGAGAAACTGGAAGCGGAACGCCGCGCCGCCCAGGAACTCGAAATTGCAAAGCAGGTGCAGGCCAGGCTCTTCCCCCAAGAGCTGCCGGCGCTCAGAACACTGGAATACGCGGGCGTTTGCGTCCAGGCTCGCCAAGTGGGTGGCGATTACTACGATTTCCTCAGTCTGGGGCGGGACCGGCTCGGGTTGGTGATCGGCGACATTGCGGGAAAGGGAATCGCGGGCGCTCTCCTGATGGCCAATCTGCAGGCGAATCTGCGCAGCCAGTGCGCCATTGCCCTGGATCAGCCGCAACGCTTCTTGCGCTCGGTCAACCAGCTCTTCTACGAAAACACAGCGGACAGCGCCTACGCCACGCTCTTCTTCGCCGAATACGACGACCAGGCGGGGCGCCTGCGTTACGCGAATTGTGGGCATCTCTCCGCCCTCTTATTGAGGCGCGATGGCAATCTGGAACGGCTGGATTCCACGTGCCCGGTGCTGGGCCTTTTCAAGGAATGGGATTGCTCGATCGACGAACGCCGGCTCCTGCCGGGAGACACGCTGGCGCTCTACACCGACGGCGTAACTGAAGCGTTCAACGATGCCGGAGAAGAATTCGGAGAGCAGGGCCTGATCGACGCCCTGCGGCTGCATCGAGAACGGCCTTCACAGGCCATGGTTACGTCCATCGTCGATGAAGTGCGCGAGTTCAGCCCTCATGAACAGTACGACGACATCACTCTGATCGTCGCCAAGTGCCGGGAAGAGTAGTGGCGCACACACTCGTGCGTGCCGCATCCCCACTCCTGGGGACGCCCGCTTAAGGTAACTATAACCGCATTCTCAGGTAATTTCCTCAAACCAAATCTGTCCTGCCGGCCGATGTAATAACTAGATGTATGTCCAGATCTGGTGAACGTGGTTCGCAAGTCGTGGAGTTAGCCCTTGTGCTGCTGCCGCTGTGCGCGTTGGTGTTTCTGATTCTGGACATGGCCTGGGCATTCTACGTGAAAGCTACCCTGCAGAACGCGGTGCGCGAGGGAGTTCGGTATGCCGTCACCAGCCAGACGATGACTGGCTTGGGGCAGGACGCGTCCATCAAGGCCGTCGTGCAGCAAAACGCCATGGGGCTGTTGTCGGGCTCCGCGGGCGCCGCGCTGATCAACATCCAATACTATCTGCCGAACACTCTGGCCCCCGTCGCGGGCTTGAACAGCAACCAGGGCGGGAACATCGTGGACGTCTACGTGCAAGGCTACAGCCTGCCTCCCTTGGGACCGATCCTGCGCAAACCGGCGCCCTTGTCGCTGGGCGCGCAGGCCTTCGACCGCATGGAAGGCTCCCCGGGAGGAATACCCCCGGCGCGTTGAGGGGTGCGAAACGCTATGCGCGGACACTGTGCCATGGTGGGACATGCTTCAGCCGGTCAACAGCGTGGCAGCACGATGATCGAATTCTGCCTCAGCGTGGCGCTCTGGACTGCGGTGCTCATGGGGCTCAGCACAGTGGGGCTGAACCTGATCCGGGCCTTACAGGTGGAGCAAATCTGCCGCGATGCGGGACGCATGTACAGCGCGGGGCTGGACTTCACGCAAGCCGGGAACCAGAACCTCCTGATAATGCTTGCCACCGGACTGAACGTCACCGCTAACGGCGGCAACGGGGTGTTTGTGTTCTCCACCGTGGAATACATCGATACGCCGCAGTGCGCCAGTTGTGCGAACCTCCACCAGTACGTGTTTATTCAGCGCATCGTGGTCGGCAACGCCGGCCTGTTTTCAAGTCCGTTCGGAACTCCCGCCGCCGGCATCATAGGCACAAGTGGGAATATCGCATCCTCGGACTACCTGACGAACGCCTCGGCGCGCGCGGCCGGCTTCGGCAGTGTGGTCACCTTGACGGGAGGCCAGGTAGCCTACCTTACTGAGACTTACTTCAGTTCGCCGGATTTTGCGTGGGGAAGTTACATGAACGGGGCAGGGGTTTATGAACGGAAGATCTTCTGACAAACGACGGGGCCGGCGGGGCATCGTGGTGATCATGCTGTCCCTGATGGTGGCGGTCGTCATGCTGCCCCTGGTGGGCCTGGCGATTGACGGCAGCATTCTCTATCTGGTGCAGGCCAAACTGTCGGCGGCCGTGGACGCGGCCGCATTGGCCGCGGCCCGCTCGCTGAGCGTCGGCCTGGACCTCAACAGTCAAACGGCCAGCGCCACCGCCACCGCCCAATCCTTCTTCAGCGCCAATTTCCCAACCGGGTATTGGAGCACCACCAATCTGTCGCTGACTACTACCGTGGCGGAAACCGCGTATAAGACACGCACCGTTACCATGCAGGCCAGCGTGACCGTCCCGCTCACGTTCATGCGGCTCCTGGGCCAAACGGGATCCACGGTCGCCGCGCAGGGACAGGCCTCCCGGCGGGACGTGGTCATGATTCTGGTGATCGACCGGTCCAACTCCATGCAGCTCGCGGGCGTGTGCGGCACCATGATCGCCGCCGCGCAAAACTTCGTCGGCTATTTCTCCAATGGCAGGGATGAGATTGGACTGGTAACGTTCGCAGATGGCCCCAATCTGACCTATGCGCCCACCTTGAACTTCGATTCCAATGTCCCTACCCTGACGACGGCGATCGGCGGCGTGCAGTGTGGCGGCGATACCGGAACGGCCGCGGCGCTGAACATGGCCTACACTCAGCTCCAGGCGGTCAATGAGCCGGGCGCGCTCAACCTGATCGTCTTCTTTACGGATGGGCATCCCAACGGAGTCGCGGCGAACTTCCCGGTGAAGACCTCAGTGGACACCCGCTACGACGTCTGGAATTACAACACGCTGGTAAGCGACCCTAAGAGCAGTTGCTCGAGCAGCGCAGCGAAGGCGGGAGTGGTCTCGCAGTGGACCGGCGAGCCGGCCCCATCCCTCGGATATACGGGGGGCTTGCTTGCTACCACGACCCCGTCCGCCAGCACCACCAGCGTGATACTCGCGCCTAGCGTCGATAATACGTGCGCCATGTATTCGAGCCCGTCCAACCTGAATATCCAGGCGAATATGAGGCAGGACATCGCCTATATTCCCGCCACGGACCTTAACGGCAATGCCACTACCGGCTATCAGTCCGTCGTGGGCCTAACGTATCCAAGCGGGCCCTATGCGGGCCAGATCCGCGTCGATATGCCGACTGCCGTGGTCGCCGCGTCCGTAAATGCCGCCGACAACCAGGCCACCGCCATCCGGAACGACCCCAACCTGATCCCCGTCATCTACGCCATCGGCCTGGGGGGGACTTCCGCGGAACCTATCGATGCGACCTTCATGGAACGTATCTCGAACGATCCCAGAAGTCCCATCTACAACTCCGCCAAGCCCGCCGGTGAGTACTTTTACTCTCCCACAGCTACGGATCTCGGCGGCGTATTCCAGCAAGTCGCCTCCGAGATCCTGCGCATCTCGCAGTAACCGGCTGCGCGGTGGGACAGGCCTCCTGGCCTGTCGGCGTTCCGTCGAATTAAGCTAACCTGAAGCTTGGCCCATGAAACTACGCGAAATCGCCGCCCGGCTGGATTGCGTGCTATCGGGCGGCGGTGAGATCGAAATCACGGGAGTCGCCGGCATGGAGCACGCCGCGGGCGGCGAACTGACCTTTCTGGCGAACCCTAAGTACGCGCACAAGGTCAAGCACACGCGGGCCGCCGCCATCCTGATTGCCGAGCCAGTACCTGACGCGCCGCTAGCCAGCCTGGTGTCGAGCAATCCCTACCTGGATTTCGCGCGCGCGCTGGAGCTTTTCTACCAGCCGCCGCGGCCCGCGCCCGGCGTTCACCGGCTGGCATTCGTCGCGGAAACGGCGGCCATCGGCGAGGGCGCCTCGATCGGGCCGTTCGCAGTGGTCGGCGAGCGCGTGCGCATCGGACGCAATGCCGTGCTGCATCCGCATGCNNGGAAACCGCGTGATTCTGCAGAATGGCGTGGTCGTTGGCGGAGACGGCTTCGGGTTCGCCAAGCGCGCCGATGGCACGCACTACAAGATCGTGCAGTCCGGCGTAACCGTGATCGAAGACGATGTGGAGGTGCAAAGTCTCACCTCGGTGGATCGCGCCACCGTCGGCGAAACGCGCGTCAAGCGCGGCGCCAAGATCGACAGTCTGGTGCAGATCGGGCACGCCTGCGTGGTCGGCGAGGACAACATCATCTGCGCGCAGACCGGCCTGGCCGGGAGTTCCATTCTGGAGCGCAACGTGCTCTTGGCGGGACAGGTGGGCGTGTCCGGCCATCTGACGATTCATGACGACGCCATCGTGTACGCGCAAAGCGGCATTGGCGGCGACGTGCCCGCCGGCGCGCGCATCTCCGGCTCTCCGGCGTTTTCGGCGAACGTTTGGCTGCGCGCGATCACGGCGTTTCCCAAGCTGCCGGAGCTATTGAAGAACGTGCGCGACCTAAAAAAACGAATCGAGCAACTGGAACATGGCAAACGACAAGACGCCTGACGGCCGCAAGCCGGTGGCCTACCTGAACCAGGATTTTCTGAACAGCCCGGATGCGAGGGCCATCCGGCTGCTGGCGGAGTATCTGGAGCCGCTGGCGGTCTTCCGCCATCAAAAGATCCGCGACACGGTGGTGTTTTTCGGCTCCGCCCGCGTGCGCGACGACGGTCCCCTGGCGAAGTATTACGACGATGCGCGCACGCTGGCCCGCATGGTCACCGAGTGGGCCGCGCAGTTCACCGACAACGGTACGCATCGCTTCGTGGTCTGTTCCGGCGGCGGCCCGGGCATTATGGAAGCGGCCAATCGCGGCGCGACCGATGCCGGCGGCAAGACCATTGGTTTGAACATCGGCTTGCCGTTCGAGCAGTTCCCCAACCCGTACATCACGCCCGGGCTGACCTTTGAGTTCCATTACTTCTTCATGCGCAAGCTCTGGTTCGCGTATCTTTCGAAGGCCTTGATCGTGTTTCCGGGAGGCTTCGGTACGCTCGACGAGATGATGGAAGTGCTCACGCTTACCCAAACGCAGAAGCTCGCCAAGAAAGTCGCGATTGTGCTCTATGGGTCGAGTTACTGGAAGGAGATCGTCAATTTTGATGCGCTGGTGCGGCATGGCACCATCAGCCCGGAAGATCTGAATCTCTTCCGCTACGCCGACGATCCGGAGACCGCGTTCGGTATGCTCAAGGAGCACCTGACCACTTACTTGCAGCCGGAGACGCCGGAAACGCCCGCGATATCGAAGTCGCGGAACCCGCAGAAGCCGGCCGGCGCTTAGGCCGCTTTCACCCAAACCTTCTGCGCGGCCGACCGTCCCAGTTGTACACACCGGCCGTCCACCTGCAGGGTCAGCGTGTCGTCGGCGTTGCGCGATTCCACGCTCACCATGGAACCGGGCCGCACGCCCAAGCCTTCCAAATACTCGAGCAACCGCCGGTCGCGCTCGTACACACTGGTAACCGCCACGGCTTCGCTGTCCGTGCTTTCGTCCAGAGTCTTCAGGCCGCGGCGGCGCCGGTCGGCGGGAGTGTCCACGCCCACACGGTTGCCGTGCGGGCAGGCTTCTCCGGCGCCCAGCTTTTCCACCAGCTTGCGCTCGAAGTCGCTTGAGACGGCGTGTTCCAGTTGCTCGGCCTCTTCGTGGACTTTGTACCACTCCATGCCGAAGATCTCGGTCAGCATGCGCTCTATCAAGTGGTGACGATTCAATATGCGATTGGCGATTTCGCGGCCGGCGGCGGTCAGCGTGATGTGGCCCTCCTCGCCCACGCGAATCAGCGCATCGCGCTTCAGGCGCTTGATGGCCATGGTCACCGCGGGGGCCGTGACGTTCAACCAACGCGAAAGCGTGGCCGCCTTCACGGTCTCGCCTTCGGATTCGGCTTCCGCAATGGCCTTGAGGTAGTTTTCCTTCGAAATGGTGATTTTCACACGCTTGCTCCGATTGTATCGCGCTGTGGGAGAATCGAGAGCGGGACTCACGACCTATGGAGCGACTGCTGGCGGCTGTGCAATCGGCCCGCATCTACGACTTGGCGCAGCCCTATTATACAGGGATGCCGCACCATCCCAATCATCCGCCGTTCCTGTTCGGGTTGAACAAAAAGCATGGCGACTACGTGGCGCGCAATGGCGCGAGCTCGGCTTCCGAAGGTCTCACGCTGGGCGGGCACGTGGGCACGCATATCGACGCGCTGTGCCATTTTTCGTGCGGCGGCAAGCTGCACGGCGGCGAAGAAGCGGCGGGCTTGCAAACCTACGCGAGCGGCCTCGAGCGGCATACGGTCGATACCATCGCGCCCATTCTGCGCCGCGGCATGCTGCTGGATATCGCGGGGCAAATGGGTATGGAAGCTCTGCCCGCCGATTTCGAGATCGCGCCGGAACACCTGGACGCAGCCGTGGCCGCGGCCCAAGTGGAAGTGCGGCCGGGCGACGTGGTGCTGCTGCGGACCGGATGGGCGCGCTTCTGGGACGATGCCGCGCGGTTCATCGCGCAGGTGCACGGTCCGGGGCCGGGCGAGGCTGGCGCGCGCTGGCTCAGCAGCCGGCGTGTATTCGCCGCCGGCTCCGATACCGTGGCCTTCGAGAAGGTGCCCGACTCCAACATGCCGGTGCACGTCCATCTGCTCGTGGAAAGCGGCATACACATCATCGAGTGCCTGAACCTGGAGCAACTGGCGGCGGAGCGACGGTATACTTTTCTATTCGTGGCTACCCCGCTGAAAATCCGCGGCGGCACCGGATCGCCCATCCGCCCGCTGGCTATCGCATGACTACGCCATCCGACTTCGCTCCCGTCCGCGAAGGGGAACAGATCGACGCGCAGGCGCTCGCCGTGTACCTGCGCGGCAAGCTCGAAGGCGTCGAGGCGGAACTGACGGTGCGCCAATTCCCCGGCGGACACTCCAACCTCACCTATCTGTTGGAAGCCGGCGGGCGCGAATACGTGTTGCGCCGTCCGCCGCTGGGTCCGGTGGCGCCCAAGGCCCACGATATGGCGCGCGAGTACAACGTGCTGGGCGCCGTGCATCCCTTCTTTCCGCAGGCGCCGCGCGTGTTCCTGCTGTGCGACGACCCGGCGGTCATCGGTGCGATCTTCTTCGTCATGGAGCGCCGGCGCGGGTTGGTGCTGCGCCGCGAGATCCCCAGCGCATATGCGGGCGATCCCGGTTTCGGCGGCCGCGTGAGCGAGGCCTTCGTGGATTGCCTGGCCGCGCTGCACGCCGTGGACGTCAATCGGGTGACGCTGGGCAAGCCCGCCGGTTTTCTGGAGCGGCAGGTGAACGGTTGGGCCGAGCGCTGGCAGCGCGCGCAAACCGAAACGCTGCCGCAAATGGACCAGCTCATCCGCTGGTTGACGGATCGGCTGCCGGAATCGCCCGCGCCCACGCTGGTGCATAACGACTACAAGCTCGATAACCTGATGTTGGATGCCAACTGGGCGCCCTCTGGGCAGGGCCGCGTGGAAGCCGTGCTGGATTGGGAGATGGCCACCGTAGGAGATCCGCTGGTGGATCTGGGCTGCGTGATGTGCTACTGGCCGGAGGCGGGCGATCCGCCCGTGCGGCGCGATGCGCTCAGCAGCATCACCACCCTGCCCGGCTGGTTCACGCGCGCGCAGCTTGTGGAACGCTACGCGCGCATCACCGGGCGGGATGTTTCCGGCCTCGGCTATTATGAAGTGTTCGGGATTTTCAAGATCGCCGTGGTCCTCCAGCAAATCTATTTCCGGTACCACCGCGGTCAGACGCGGGACGAGCGCTTTCGCAACTTCGACGAGCGCGTGCGCGGACTCGTGGAAATTGCGGCCACACTTGCAGGGAGCGTTACCGAGCCACGACCGAGCGCTACCGAGCCGCGACCGTCAGGGAGCGGAGCCGGTTGAGCTCGCTCTATCTGATCCGCCACGGCCAGGCCGGCACGCGCGGGCACTATGATGCGCTGTCGGATCTGGGCAAGCGGCAGGCGTACCTGCTGGGCCAACATCTGGCTGCGCAGAAGGTCCCGTTCAAGGCGTTCATTGCCGGATGCCGGAATCGTCAGCGGCAGACTGCCGAGGAAGTCTGGCGGGCCTACCGCGAAGCCGGCGTCGCGGTCCCCGACATCGTTTCCGAACCCAACTGGAACGAGTTCGACATGACCGCGGTTTTCAGCGAGTTCGCGCCGCTGCTGAGCGAGGCCGACCCCCAGTTCAAGCAAGATTATGAAGAATTGTTGCGGAAGCTGGAGGATGCGAACTCTCCCATCCATCAAGCCTGGACCGACTGCGATACGCAGGTGATGCGCGCCTGGATCGAAGGCCGTTACCCCTGCCGCACGGAATCGTGGGTGGCGTTCGGACGGCGTGTCCTGAGTGCCCGCGCATCGCTGGGCGCGTATCGGCCCGGCGACGCGGTTGCAATCTTCACGTCCGCCACGCCCATTGCTATCTGGGTGGCGGCAGCGCTGGGCGTGTCCAACGGCCACATCATGCGGCTGGCCGGCGTGATGTACAATTCGGCCGTCACCGCCATGCGCCTGCGCGACGACGGCCTGATGCTGTTCAGCTTCAACGGCGTGGCGCATTTAAATGAGCCGCACCTTCGCACGTTCCGGTAACGACATGCGTATCATTGAAACTGTCGAAGAATTACAATCCTTAATCGGCCAGGAAGTAGCCGTGGGCGATTGGTTCGCCGTCGAGCAATCGCGCATCGACGCCTTCGCCGACGCCACCGGCGACCACCAGTGGATCCATCAGGACGTGGAGCGCGCCAAGACCGAATCGCCTTTTGGCCGCACTATCGCGCACGGGTTCCTGACGCTGTCGCTGCTCAGTTGCCTCTCGCACGAGTGCTTCGAGATCCGCGGCGATTTCAAGATGCGGATCAACTACGGGCTGAACCGCGTGCGGTTCCCAGCGCCGGTGCTGGCGGGAGCGCGCATCCGGCCGCGCTTCACGCTGCAGTCGCTGGAGAGGTTCGACGAAGGGTATCAGGCGGTGTGGGTGGTCAACATGGAGGTGGAAGGCGGCCGCAAGCCGGCGCTTTACGCCGAATGGGTGGTGCGCCTGTACACCTAGGGCGCGGACAGGTTGCGCGACGCATCGTCCAGGACCAGGAGCCAGTCGCCGTCCCCTGGCGGCGTGAAGTCCTGCTTGCCTTTGGTGGGAAATTCGCCGGCAGGCTGGGCATCGCCGGCGCGCGGGTTGAACCACCATACCTTCGCGGATTTGCCGGCCACCTTGTGCAGATCCACAGTGACCGTTCGCGCCGAAGGCATATACGCCATCACGGTTCCGCCATCCTCAGTCCGGGCGGCAGCCACGTAATCCAGTCCATTGAACTCACCCAGGCCATCGACTACGATCTGATGATCCTGATCCGGCACCAGGTCATACCACGGCCGCGAGCGGAACAACGCCTGCACGCGCGCCATGTCCCGCGACGCCGTGCCATCCAGAGCCGCCTGCCAGCCTGGATCGAATAACCAGATGGGCCGGTTTCCCATGAACTGTCCCGCTGCGCCATAGAGTAGCGCCCAGTAGGCCTGCCGGCGGATCTGGACCGCCGAGGCGTTGTGCTCGCCCTCGTAGGTCGTCTCGATCATGACATAGGGCATCGCGGGCTTCCGATTGTAATCGGCCTGTAACTTGTGATGCACGATTTCATAAGTGTAAGTGGTGTTCAAGTCGAGCCATCCGCCGTCCTTGTACTGATCTAAGGCGGAGTTCTCCGGGTGGCAGTGTGCGGTCAGTAAGTGCCGGTTGTCAACCTCTTTGATGCCCAGCGCGACCGCATTCACGTCATCGCGGGCGGTGGCTGGATTGCGATCGCCGCCGATCAGCCAAACCAGGTTATCGAAGCCGGCATAGCGTTTGCCGGCGTATTGCCCCCAGGCGCGGCACTTCGCGGGACCGTTGGCGAGCGCCTCTTCGACCCAGCCTTCATCGGTGCCGATGTAGCCCAGGTAGATTGGCGCGAGGAAGACCTGAATGCCCTTCTCGCCGGCTTTACGGATGACCCAGTCGGCGTGTTCGAAGTACGCCTCGTTGGGCGTCGAGAAATCGCCGGGAACCAGGAACGGCGCTTGCCCGTAGCGATTGATCGGGCCATGGAATTTATGCTCGATGAGATTGACGATGATGGAATTGAAGCCCTTGCGGCGGCGGTCCTCCAGATACAACTCCGCTTCATCCTTGGTGAGACCGGAAATCAGAGACCAGGGTGCGTCGCCCTGGATCAGAAATGGCTGCCCGCTTTGGTCGACCACGTAACGGTGGCCGGGAGCGACGCGGACGGGGTACGGGCCGGCGGCGAGGGCAATCGACGCGACGGCCAACCCGGCGCACACGGTCAAAGCTTGGACTCTCATATAGGCTCCCCGCCAGAATAGCAGTGCGGCGCGCGGGCCTGTGGGGCAGACCTCCAGGTCTGTCGGGATGGGCCGGCGGCCCACGAATAGTGATGAAAACCCCGCAGTGGGGCGGCCCCTCGGCTTGCGGCCTGACGCCCGATCCCGCTGTGTTAGCGTGGAGGCTTGTCCCCCTCTGTGATCACATCCGGAATCGGGCCACCGCTGCTGGCCACGCTGATCGGGGTGGCCGGCGTGTTTCTCGGGCTTTGGCTGACCACCGCCGGGCGCCGCACCCGTCTGGTGGTTCCGTTCAGCGCGGGCGTGCTGCTGGGCGTGGTGTTTTTCGGTCTCTTGCCGGAACTGGTGGAAGAAATCGGCTGGCCGGTGACCGGAATCTTTTTCGCCACCGGTTACGGCCTGCTCTACTGGATCGGCCGGCACGTCGCTCCAGTGTGCCCGTCGTGCGCGCACGATCACGACCACCAGTCCTGCGACACGGTGCTGCACGGATTCGCCGCGCCCATGATCGGCGCCAGCATGCTGCACAGCTTCTTCGATGGCTGGACGATCGCCGCGGCGCAATTGGCGTCGCATCACGGCATCCGCTTGGCCGTGGCGCTGGCGGTGGCCTTGCACAAAATCCCGGAGGGCATCGCGCTGGGGGCCATCGTGCGCGCATCGGTCTCGTCGCGCTCCGCCGCGCTGTTTTGGAGCGTATTGGTGGAAGCCACCACGCTCGTGGGCGGCATTCTCGGACTGGCCATCGCCCCGCAACTGGGTACCGCCTGGATCACCTATCCGCTGGCGTTGGCCGCCGGATGGCTGTTTTACCTGGGCGCGCATGCCGTGCATGAAGAGTGGAAACGGCGCGGTCCGGTGCCCGCATTCATGACCGCCTTGACGGGCGCGGCGGGCGCGGCGGCGTTGCAGCAGGGCGTGCAGGCGTGGTTCCGGTGAGTTCCCTGCAACCCGGTGCGGTACATGAAGAGTGGAAACGGTGCGGTCCGGTGCCCGCATTGCGGTAAAGACGGTTTGCTCTCGTCAACTGCACAGGCAGCGCGTGACTCGTCAAACCGACGTGAGGGGACATACCAGGGCTTGCCCGGAGAGGCTGCTGGCGTTACCATGCTGGGCATGACGGAATTCGCCACGGTCTATGGCTACTTGAACTTCGAGCGAAGCGTGAAACAGAAGGCGCGTTACATTCACGACGAACAAACCCGCGTCTTCTTGAGGACCGTTATGGAGACGAGTGAATCCCGCCGAAAGACTCTGCAAAAAGATCAGATTCTTTGGAGGGCGCAGCGCGGTTTCGAGCCGAGAACGATAGAGCTAGACGACGACGCAATCGAGACCGAGCGAGCATACCCTGCTGAGCGCATGACGCCCAAAGCCGAATATGTCGGGGAAGGCAGAGTGAACACGGTGGGTATTCCGTGCCTTTATCTGGCGTCCAATCAAAGGACCGCGATGTCGGAAGTACGTCCGTGGGTGGGCTCTTACATTTCACTCGCACAGTTCAAGGTGACGCGCGAGTGTGAGGTTGTGGATTGCTCGATGGATAAGAAGGGGACCATTCTTGCATTCTCTCCGATGGTCGAACTTGTGGAGCCTGACGCGGCGAAGCGAGAGGCGGGCGTATGGGGTGACATTGGCCAGGCATTCTCAAAACCCGTGACGCGCGACGAGCCGCACTGTGACTATGCGCCCACGCAGATACTTGCCGAGGCGTTTCGCGACCACGGCTACGATGGAATCGTCTACAACAGCCTGCTTGATCGCGAGGGCCACAACATCGCGTTGTTCGACCTTGCATCTGCTGAGCCGATCAATTGCCAGCTACATGAAACGCGATCCGTTGTATTCGAGTTCAAGCACACCGGCGACCCGTTTTTCGTCAAAAAGCATTACCCAGAGACGTACAGAGGCACCCCTAAAGATGAGGGGACGCCGGCAGAATAGCGAGCCGACTGCCCCAGTGACGGCAGCCTGCTCCGGGAGAATAGCGCGTGCAAGTTGGGGTTGTGACGGTTTGGCCGGAATAGGGCTTGCCCGTCCCACTGCAATTGCTTACAATTGGCTTTCACCGAATCCATAGGTAAAGGCGTGAGCGCGGAATCCAACGGTAACACCTTTCAAGGCCGCACAGGAAAGGTACGGGCTGGCCCCGAGGCAGAGGGATTGGCTCTTGTGGTCTGCTTTCTCATCGCGTCTGCACTCGTTTTCCGTTTGGCCGAGTATTTCGTGGATCGGGCGGAGCGGCGGTCCTTTGATGCCATGACGCCAGCACAGCACCTTGAAGCTTCTAGACTCGCTTTGAGGCAGGGACGCATCAGAGACGGTCTGCGACATGTAAGCGCGGTCGCCGTCGGTACGCCCGAATCCCTCCAAGCGCGTAACCTAAAAGAAGAACTCGAAGCTGCGAAAGAGGCGGAACGCCAAAGAATAGCAGAGGCGCGAGAATCTGCCCGACTTGCGGAACAGGGACGAAAAACGTCACTACGCGACCTGGAAAACAATCTGAAGAACCTTGGCTATAATCTCATGGTCGCCCAATCCGACAAGCCGGACGAACTTGTTATCACCTCCAAGGATTTTGACGATACTGATCATCGCGTGCGGTTTCTGTCATTCCTACGCAGCCGAGATAGTCCAGCAGCAGAAGCGTGTCTCGCCGGGTTCCAAACGGTGCACCTTAAGGGCGGGTCGATTTTTGATTTCAGTGAGACGTACCCGTTGGACTGCTTCACTTGGAGATGACGCGGTACCGTTCGGACGCCTCGTCGAGAGAACAGCGCCGGGAACGTTGGTGCTCTCGGACGTCGCTGACAGTTGAGACCGGAGCCTGATCTTTGCTGTTGGCGAGGGGCAAGTCCGCCCGATGCTGACAGAACTGCGAAAATATGACCGCGCTGACAGGCGCGGCGGGCGCGGCGGCGTTGCAGCAGGGCGTGCAGGCCTGGTTCCGGCGAGTTGTGTCAGCGCCATGCGCGGCCCTCGGCATTGGCACAACCACTAGCCGCCAGCCACCAGCCACGGCGGGCAAAGCTTGCCACGGCCTGCTAGCCGCGTCTGCTACGATAAAAATTCCCCACTCTATGCCCCTGCGCTTCTACAACACGCTCACGCAGCAAGCGGCCGAATTCGCCCCGCAAAGGGACAATACCGTGCGCATGTACACGTGTGGCCCTACCGTCTACGATTACGCGCACATCGGCAACTTCCGCACGTTCACGTTCATGGATATCCTGCGGCGGTGGCTGCGCGCCAGCGGTTTCCAACTCGACCACGTCATGAACATCACGGACGTGGACGACAAGATCATCCGCAACGCCGTGGCGCAAAACCAATCGCTCGACGATTACACCGCGCATTACAAACAAGCCTTTCGCGACGATTGCGCGCTGCTGCGTCTGGAGACGCCCGAGCACGTGGTGCCGGCCACCGAACACATTCACGAAATGGCGGAGGCCATCGAACGCCTTACGGCCGGCGGCCACACTTACTCGAGCGACGGCTCCATCTACTTCCGCATTTCGACTTTTCCGGAATACGGCAAGTTGTCGCACAACGATTTCAGCGGCATCCGCGCGGGTGCGCGCGTGGATGTGGACGAGTATGAAAAGGCGGACGCGCGCGATTTCGCATTGTGGAAAGCGCCCAAGGAGGGCGAAGTTTTCTGGGACGAGAAGATCGGCCGCGGCCGGCCTGGCTGGCACATCGAGTGCTCCGTGATGGCCCTTCAGTATCTGGGTGAGACGCTGGATATCCACGCCGGCGGCGTGGACCTGATATTCCCGCATCATGAGAACGAGATCGCGCAATCGGAGTCGCTCACCGGAAAGCCCTTCGCGCGCTTCTGGCTGCACGCCGAGTTCTTGATGGTGGAAGGCCAGAAGATGTCGAAGTCGCTCGGGAATTACTTCACCCTGCGCGACATACTCGGCCGCGGCTACGCGCCCGAAGCGGTGCGCTATCTGCTCGCCTCGGTGCCCTACCGCAAGACGCTCAACTTCACGTTCGATGGGCTGCAATCCGCCAAGACCGCCATCGAGCGGCTGCGCAATTTCAAGCTGCGCCTCGCGACCGGCGCGTTCGCCGACGGCTTGAACCCGGCGCTTGCGGATCGCACGGCAGCCGCGCACGCGCAATTCACCGCCGCCATGGACGACGATCTGAATACCGCGGAAGCGCTGGCGGCGATGTTCGAGTACTTAAGAGAAGTCAACACGGCCATGGATGCGGGCGATATGCGGGCGGAAAACCGCGCGCCCGCGCTGGAGTTCCTCACACGATTCGATTCCGTATTCGCCGTGCTCGAGGCGGCCGCCGAAAGCGGGCAGGTGAGCGATGCGGAAGTGGAAGCGCAGGTTCAGGCGCGCAACGATGCCAAGAAGGCGCGCAATTTCGAGCTTTCCGATCGGATCCGCCAGCAGTTGCTGGAACAGGGCATTATCCTGGAAGATACTAAGTCCGGGACGCGCTGGAAGAGGAAGTCATCGTGAAGATACAAACCAAAGCGGTGCATGCGGGCGACCGTAAGAAGGCCGGCGCGTACGTGCCCGCCACTACTCCGATTTATACCGCCTCCAGTTACTTCTACGAGAGCATGGAGGAGTTGGATCGCGTCTTCGGGCAGGAAGATCCGGGTTACTGTTACGCGCGCTACGACAATCCGACCAATGCCGCGCTGGAAGAACAGGCGGCCGCGATTGAAAGCGGTCACGGCGCGCTGGCTTGCAGCTCCGGCATGGCGGCCATCCACATGGCGTTGCTCGCGGCGCTGGCCGACCGGCGCAAATCCGTGCTGGCCGCCAATGCGATGTACGGCGCCACGGTCAGCTTGCTCATGAATGTGATGGAGCCGTCCGGGGTGAGCGTGCGCTTCGCGGACGTCTGGGATCTGGACGCGTTCCGCAAGGCGATGGAGGAATCGAAGCCCGGCTGCGTGTTGGTGGAGACGATTTCGAATCCGCTGCTGCGCGTGGCTCCGCTGGACTGTATCGCCGAAATCGCACGCGCGGCCGGCGCGGCGTTGATCGTGGATAATACCTTCGCCACGCCGGTACTGCTGCGGCCGTTGGAGCTGGGCGCGAATTTCGCCGTGCACAGCGCCACTAAGTACCTGGCCGGACACGGCGATGTGTTGGGCGGAATCGTAGTCACGGATGCGGCGCATTACGAAGGCTTGCGGACCCTGGCGCGCGCGGTCGGCCCGGTGCTCGGCCCCTTCGAAAGCTATCTGACGATGCGCGGCATTAAGACGCTGCCGTTGCGAATGGAGCGCCAGTGCGCGAACGCTTGCCGGGTGGCTTCGTGGCTGGCATCGCACGGCGCCATCGAGCGCGTGTATTTCCCGGCCGACCCCACCCACCCTGACGCGGCCGATATTCGTCGCCTGTTGCCGCCCGGACTGTACGGCGCCATCGTCAGCTTCGAGTTGAAGGGCGCCGGCCGCGCGGAAGTGTTCCGCTTCATGAACGCGTTGCGCATGATCGTGCGTGCTACGTCGCTGGGGGATGTCCACAGCATGATGCTCTATCCGGTGATGAGCTCGCATCGGGAAATATCGCCGCGACATCGCGAGCGCATGGGCATTCGGGATAACCTGGTGCGTTTGTCGGTGGGCATCGAGGCGGCGGAAGATATCGTGGAGGATCTGGAGCAGGCGCTGCGACAGATTGGGTAGGGTTAAAGGTGGTAATTTGTCCCAGCCCTGCGGTTGTACTTGGCGATGTGGCGCTCGATTCCGCCCGCTGTCAACCAGGGTAGCCCGCTCGAATCCCCGCCGTCGATGCGCTCGAAGTAGATATTCCCCCTGGCTACGTAATAGTGCCAGGGCCATTTGAGCACCCACTTGGTATCGGTCTCAAACAACGGGTATCTGAGCTTCTCGCCTTCCTCGCAAAGCGGGCAGGCGAATTTGTCATCGAGATCCAGTGCGAAGGCATCGCCGCCCTCATAGGCGGTGAACACCAGGCAAGCGATCATGATGATCGCATTCTTGCCGGCCAGCGCCCTGGAGACAATGTAATCGCATTCTTTCAGCAGATCGAGAGTGGTGGTTTCCTTATACCGCATACAGGCTTCTCCTGGCGCCTCCCAACTGCTATTGTAATGGCGCATCGCCGCCAGGAAATTGCCGCCAGGCGGCGCTCGCGGCTGCCAGGCTACCGCCCAACCCCTGATAACTCGAGCGAATCGTTTTGCCCGGCGGTTGGCCCGCCACGTGCTGAAAGCCTGGATTGATGGCGGCCCACGAGCCGGCCACACAAAACTGGAGGAGCGCCACACCGCATGCCGGAACCACGCTTGAAGGTATTGTTAATTGAGAGCGATTCGGGATACGCAGCCCAGGTGCGGGATATGCTATCCCAATCGCAAGTTCAGTCATTCGATCTGCAATGGTCGGAGGCCTTGCTGCCAGGCCTCGACCGCTTGGCCAAAGGCGATTTTGACGTCGTTCTAATCGACACGAGCCTCCCCGAGTGCCACGGGCTGGATGCCTTGGAGGCCTTGCGGATGCATGCTCCGGGCGTGCCGATTGTCATCTTGAGCGGCCTGGACAGCGAAGCGTTGGCTTTGCGAGCGGTGCAAATCGGGGCGCAGGATTATCTGGTCAAAAGCAAACTGGAACCCGATCTTCTTTACCGCAGCCTGCGGTACGCGATCGTGCGGCAAAAGAGCCAGGCAGACTGTACCAGAACGGAATCGCAGGGTCCGCCTGTGCGGGTGATCGGGTGCGTCGGCGCCAAGGGCGGCGTGGGTACCACCACGGTTGCCTGCCAGTCCAGCCTCGAGTTGAAGCGGCAGACCGGCCAACGGGTGCTGCTCGCCGACCTGGATATGAGCGGGGCGGCGGTCGGCTTCCTGACGGGGGCGAAATCCACTTACACCGTTCTCGACGCAGCCAACGATCTGCTGCGGTTGGACCAGAGCTTTTGGGAAAAAGTAGTCTGCAACGGACCTGGGGATCTGGAGATCCTGCCTTTGACTGCGCCCGTCTGCTCAGAAGAACAGATGCGTCCGCACCGCATCCGGTACGTGCTTCGCTTCCTGCGATCGTTCTATCCTTGGCTTGTGCTGGACCTGGGCCGGCTCAGCCCGTTCACAGCGAGTCTTCTCGCGGATCTGACGGATCTGTTGCTGATCACCACCTTTGATTTGGCCGCCGTCAGAGACACGCGGCAAGTCGTCCATCGGCTGGCTGAAATGGGGTTTGAGTCGAGACGGGTCACCTTGATCGTGAACCAGGTTCCCAAGATGGACTGCGTGGCTGCGCTGGAAGTGTCCAAAGTGCTGGGCATTCAGTCCTCCATCATCGTGCCCGAAGGCTCTGCCGGCCTATTCGACGGCAAGAGCGTGATTCGGCCGCAGGCGGCCCGCTTGGCCGCCAAGCTGGCCGGCTTGGAAGAGAAGCCGCCGGCATGGAAATACTTTCCATTCTTGGCAGGGCTTGCCGCAAAGAATCGTCAACTGAAAACTGCCTGAGTTGGGCGGTAAAGAGCGATTGCTCAGGGCTCGATCGGAGCGTCGTAGGCCGCCGCGGCGATCTCGCCCAGCACGTTTCCCACTTGATGCATGATCGCCTCGGGGTCGCCATCCACCATACTGAGGTACGCGGCGAAGGCCAGCCGCCGGCCGTCCTTACGGTCGATGTATCCCGCAATCCCTTTGCCGGTGATCATCAGTGAATGGTGGAGCAGATCGGAACCGCCGAGGGTTCCGGTCTTGGCATGCACATGACCGGCCGCGGGAGAATCGGTTTGAATGTCCCACAGCGTTCCGTCTTTGCCCATCACCGGCAGCGCCCGCAAAAATGCGGGGAACACGGCGTCCTGGCGCGAGAGATAAGTCAGGTAGTGCACCATGAAGTCCGGCGTGAAGAATGCGTCGCCTCCGGCGCCGTCGCTCTGGCTTGCGCCGGAGACATCCAGCCCCGCCTTCTTGAGAAACTGATTCTCGAGATCGAAGCCGGCTTGTAACGCGTCTTCACGGCTTTTCCCAAGGACCGCGCCCAGGATGTAGGGCGTCATGCTGGCATGCAGGTTCTGGCTGACTTTCAACGTGATCTTGGCCTCTTCGGTGAACGGCGGCGACACATGCTCAGCCACTTGGTTCTCGGGCGTGTAGAACGACTGCGCGTGAGAGTCCGGGGCCGGTAGAGTCAGATCGGCGGTAGCGGAGACGCCCGCATCTTTCAGGGCTTCGACGAAAGTCATTTGCGCAAACCGGCTCGGCTCGGGAACTCGATAGGTCCGCAGAAGAGATAACCCGGCGGGCACAGTCCCTTGCACGGTCACAGAATAATTGGCATCCGGTTTGCGCCGATCGGTGAAGGAGATCGCCGCCGTCTTGTTACTCGGAGCGCCGGTCTTGAGTTGGTTAGTGATGTGTACGTAGGCGGTCGCAGGAGACAAGGTCAGTCGGGGCGTGGAACCTTCGGCTTCAGATGCGATAGTCACATCGATCAAGTTATCGTTGACGGCGATCGGCGATATGACCACACCTGTGCCAAGCTCGCGTTCGCCTTCCGGAAACAGGCTGACATCCACCAGAACGTGGCCGGCTATCTTCTTGATGCCGGCCTTGGCGACTTGCGCGGCAAGCTCGCGGATGGCCGCCAGCGGATCGCCTGGAACCAGCTTGGCGCCGCCGGGCATCGAATCATACGCGTGATCCTGGTTTTGAAAGGCGAGGGTTCCATCGGGCCGGATGCGGTTTGACAGATTCGGATCGCCGGCCGCGACCAGGATCAAATCTCCGTTGAGGGTGCCGCTTCCGTCGATCGCACCCGTGCGGAAGACGCGCGTGTGAAACCTGTATTCCGGCCCGAGCAACGAGAGCGCCGTGCCCTCCGTCAGCAACTTGGTGGTCGAGGCGGCGATGAAGAACTGTTGTTCATTGAGACGGTAGGCGGGCTTGTCCGCATCAAGGTGCCAGAACTCCATACCGAAACGGGCGTGCAAGTATTCCGGGCGGGTCAGGATCGCGGCGATGCGCTCTTTGAGGGACGACCCCGGCGGCTGCGCCCGGGCGGAGGACAGCACCACGACGGCGATGGCGATGAATTTGGAGATTCGTTTCATGGAAAGCTCCCATTTTATACAATCAGAGAATGTCCGGATTACGGGTGGGACTTTCGACGATGCTTCTCTTGGCCAGTCTTCGTGTGGCGGGTGCGCAGCCCGCAGCCAGCCTGGTGCTGCTGAACGGCAAGATCTGGACGGTGAACGACCGACAGCCGCGCGCGGAGGCGGTGGCGTGCCTGGGAAGCCGCATCGTCGCGGTAGGATCGAACGGCGAGATCCGCAAGTGGATCGGGGCCGGCACCGAGGCGATGGATCTGGGCGGCAAGCTGGTGCTGCCGGGTTTCAACGACGCGCATGTGCATTTCTTCAGCGGCGGCGAGAATCTGGCCAGCGTCCAGTTGCGCGACGCGAAATCCGAGGACGAGTTCCGGAAACGCATCGCGGAGTTCGCAGCCAAACAACCCGCCGGCCGCTGGATTACCGGCGGCGACTGGGATCATGAGAACTGGACTCCCGCCCGCCTGCCCACGCGGCAGTTGATCGATGCAGTCACCGCGGGCCATCCGGTTTTCGTCAACCGGCTGGACGGCCACATGGCACTGGCCAACTCGCAAGCGTTGCAGCTCGCGGGCATCACGCGCGATACGCCGGACCCGCCCGGCGGGACCATAGTTCGCGACGCGGCAGGCGAGCCTACCGGCGTGTTGAAGGATGCGGCTATGGAGCGCATGGATGGCGTGGACGGCGTGATTCCGGCGCCTTCGGAGGATCAGATCGCGGACGCCGTGCGCGCGGCCATGCGCTACGCCGCGGAAAACGGTGTCACCAGTGTGCAGGATATGTCCGCCGCGCGCGAGATCCTGCGCGTGTATCAAACGCTGCTGGCGCGCGGCGAGTTGACGGTACGCATCTCCGGTCACCAGCCGCTGGCCACGTGGCAACGGCTGGCGGCTGTCGGTCTGCGTGCGGACTTTGGCGGTGAGAAGCTGCACATCGGCGCGCTGAAGGGCTTCGCCGATGGCTCCCTGGGATCGACAACGGCGCTCTTCTTCGAGCCTTACCTGGATGCGCCGAACACTTCGGGCCTGGCGAACAGCGAGATGATCCCGGAAAGCAAGATGCAGGCTCATATTCTGGGCGCGGATCGCGCCGGGCTGCAGGTAGCAGTGCATGCGATCGGCGACAAAGCCAACCACACGGTGCTGGGCATGTACGAAGAAGCCGCGCGGCAGAACGGCGCGCGCGACCGGCGCTTTCGCATCGAACACGCCCAGCATCTCCGCATGGAGGATATCCCGCGCTTCGGCACGCTGCACGTGATCGCTTCCATGCAGCCGTATCATTGCATCGACGATGGCCGGTGGGCGGAAAAGCGCATCGGCCCGGAGCGCGCGAAGGGCACTTACGCGTTCCGCGCGCTGCTGGATTCGGGCGCGGTGCTGGCGTTCGGATCGGATTGGGATGTGGCGCCCATGCAGCCGCTGATTGGTATCTACGCGGCGGCCACGCGCCGCACGCTGGATGGCAAGCACCCGAACGGCTGGGTACCGGAGCAGAAGATCACGGTGGCCGAGGCCATTCGGGCTTATACGATGGGGTCGGCCTATGCCAGCTTCGATGAGAAGATCAAGGGGTCGATTGAACCCGGCAAGCTAGCGGACATGGTGGTCGTTTCGGACGACATCCTCAGCATTCCGGCGGTGGAGATTGAGAAGACGCGGGTGGAGACGACTGTGTTCGATGGGAAAGTGATTTACCATCGATAGGTGATGCTTGGTGATGAACTGACGATCGACGAATATGAACGGCTGCCCGATGTTCTCGCGCGCAATCATGAGCTGGTCGATGGCGAACTGGTAGACGTGTCCGGCAACAAACCGCAATACAACGAGCTCCGGGATTCCCTGGTAGAACTCTTGCGACCGTTTGTCAGAGAGAATCAACTCGGCAATGTCATTTCCGAGCAGGAATACGACTTCGACGGCAATGCGCACGGGCCTGACGTCAGTTTCTACAACAAGTCGAAGCGCCCGTTGCTGAACAAGAGTCTGCGGGTTCAGCGGTTTGTGCCGGACTTAGCCATTGAGATCGTATCGGCCAACGATACGTTCGAAAAGCTGACCAAAAAGGCGAAGCGTTATCGCCAGTGCGGCACACAGGAAGTCCGGATCTTTTCCGTGGAAACCAGGCAGGTGTTTCTGTTTTCCGAGCATCGGCGCGCCATCCTGGATGAGAATGACGAGTTCCGTCCGGAACCCATCCCCGGATTTGCGATTCGCATTGGCGATTTGTTAGACCGGGACTAGCCGTGGACTAGCCGGCATTAGATGGTTTGCGCGCCGAGGCTCAAGCGACCGGCAGGCAGGGGATTTCATGAGGCAATCCAAAAAACGAAAGCGGCCCGGAGTGCGGCCAGTGAATGATGAGACCGCTGCGATGGTGCAGGATTCCGGCGCCTACCAGCGGCTTCTGGACATCGCGGCGCGCGGTCGTCCGGTGCCGCCCGCAATTGGTATCGCGGGCTTCGGGAAGCCATTCGCAGCCTACGGACGAGTCCGGTGGCCACACGCCACATATCTACAGCGTGATTTATCGCGTGGTGGAGAGCCGGAAAGAAGTGGACATCCTTCACATCCGGTACGGCGCGCTGCTTACTCCACTCCCTGCCGGCGCAGCAACTCCACGCCGCGCGGGTTGCCGTGCTCCGCGGCCTTGTGGGCGTGCCTTCGCGCCGCGGCGTAGTCTGCGCGGACGGCGTAAATCTCGGTGAGCGCCACGTGCGCGCCGGCGCAGGCGTCGTCGAGCCGAACCGCTTCCAGCAGCAACGCCAGCGCTTCATCCTGCTTCTGCTCGATGCGGTAGAGTTGCGCCAGGTTGTACCAGGGCCGCGGATTCCGCGGCTCGCGCGCGATCCATTCCTTCTGTTCGCGAATGTGCACGGCAGTTTCGCGATCCAGCGCGAAATCGATCACTTCTTTGCGCCAGAAGCTCACGGCTGTTCTCCCACCAGGATCAGGCGCACATCCATCACGTTGGTGTGGGTGGGGCCGGTCACGATCAGGTCGCCCAAGCCTTCGAAATAACGATACGAATCGTTGCGCGCCAGGAATTTCGGGGCGCGCGGGTTGCGCGTCAGCGTGCGGCCGTCGGCGATGGCGCCAGCCGCATCGGTGGGGCCGTCGCTGCCATCCGTGCCGGCGCTCAGCACGACCACGTTTTCGAGGCCTGCGATATCCATGGCCGCCGACAGCACGAATTCCTGATTGCGTCCGCCCAGCCCGTCGCCGCGCAGCGTGACGGTGGTCTCGCCGCCGGTGATGACGCAAGCCGGCGGCTCCAGCGGGCGCCCGGCATGCACGATCTCTTTGGCAATGGCGGCGTGCATACGGGCGATCTCGCGCGTCTCGCCTTCGACGAATGTCGAGAGCACCAGCGTGCGGAAACCCAATTGGCGGGCGCGTGCGGCGGCGGCATCCACTGCGAGGCGGTTGCTGCCGATCACCACGTTGCGCACGCGGGCAAAGATTGGGTCGCCCTGTTTGGGTGTCTCGGGAATCCGGCCGCGGCAGCCGCGCTCAATGCGCTCGCGAACGGAGGCGGGCACGCGTTGGAGGATCCCGTACTTGTCCAAGATGGAGCAAGCGAGCGCGAACGTAGAGGCGTCCGGCGCGGTAGGGCCGGAGCCGATCACGTCGAGATTATCGCCGATCACGTCGGAGAGCAGCAGCGAGAGGACCTGCGCGGGATAGGCCAGGCGCGCCAGTTGGCCGCCTTTGATTTGGGAGATGTGCTTGCGGACTGCGTTGATCTCGTGAATGCTGGCGCCGCAGGCCAACAACAATTTTGTAAGTTCCTGTTTTTCGTCGAGCGCGATGGGATCGGCGGGCAGCGGCAGGAGGGCGGACGCGCCGCCGGAGATCAGGCAGAGCATCAAGTCGTCCGGACCGGCGCTGGCGGCGATTTCGGCGATGCGCCGCGCGCCATCCACACCGCGCTGGTCGGGCACGGGATGGCCGCATTCATTCAGCTCAATGCGGCGCAACGGAGCGATGTGGCCGTACTTGACGTTCAGCAGGCCACACGCGATGCGGCGGCCCAACACGCGCTCGGCGGCGCGGGCCATTGCCGCGCCGGCCTTGCCTGCCCCGACCACGTAGATGTGGCGATAACGCTTGAGATCCTCGCGCGCCAGCCGGCCGGCGACGCCTTCCGCGGGATTGGCTGCATGCAGCGCGGCTTTGAAAATGGCGAGCGCCTGGCGGCGGAGCGTTGCTTCAAGCTTCATTTGAATAACGGCAGCCGGAGCGCGGCTTCCAGGGCGACGGCCGGGTCGTCGCTCTCGATGGGAATGCGGTAGTCGACACGGGCGTAGGACTCGCGGCGGGTTTCGTAGAGCTGCGCAAAGCTCACGGGATCGCGCGCCAGCTGCCGGTGAGAAGCCGGCTCGACGCGCCGGCGGAGGGTCTCGAACGGGCAATCCAGCCAAATAGTGACGCCGTTGTTTTCGAGCAGCGCGTAGTTTTCGGGTTGGACGATCGCGCCGCCGCCCAGTGCCAGAACCGCCGGCCGGCCGCACTCGATGGCGCGCACATGCTCGCGCAACTTCTCACGCTCCACCCGCCGGAACTCCGCCTCACCGCGCGTTTCGAAGATCTCGAGAATGCTCATTCTCTCCGCGGCTTCGATCTCTTCATCCAGATCGACGAAGTGCCAGCCGATCCGCTCGGCGAGCAGGCGGCCGATGGTGCTCTTGCCGGATCCCATGAATCCGACCAGGTAGATGCCGGGCGTGCGTTTCAGCTTCAGGATCATACGTCGTGCAAGATGGCGGCGAGTTGCGCGTCAACCAGAGAGGGAAAAAGACGCTCGGCCAACACGAACAGCCAGCCGGATCTGGGCGCCATCACGGTACGCGCGCCGCGCTCCACACCGCGCGCGATGGCTTCGGCGCACTGCTCGGGCGTGATGGCGAATTGTTTACTGCGCGCGATTTTAGGCGGCGCCTCGCCGCCCAGCGCGTGATCTTGGAAGTTCGTTTTCACGTAGCCGGGACAAACCGTAATGGTGTGAATGCCGTCCTTCTTCAGCTCCATGCGCAGGCCGTCGGTAAGCGAGCACAGGGCGTACTTGGAGGCGGAATAGAGCGTGAGCCACGGCAGCGTGACCCTCCCGGCCACGGACGAAACATTCACGATGACACCGCTCGAGCGCGCGCGCATGTGCGGGGCCACGAGCTGCGTCAGGGCCAGCGGCGCGAAGAAATTCAACTCGAACAAGCTGCGCGCATCGGAGAGGGGCGCGCTCCAGGCGGGATCGTAGAGGCCCACGCCGGCATTGTTGATGAGGATGTCGATGGCGATGCCTTCGCGCTGGAGTTGGTCGAAGAGGAACTTGGGTGCGGGTCGCTCGGCGAGATCGAGGGCAATCGTCTTCACTGTGACGCCTTGCGATTGCAGTTCTTTGGCAACCTGCGCGAGCTTGTCGGCGCTGCGGGCGACGAGCACCAGGTTGTGATGGTTGCGGGCGAAGAGTTTGGCGAGTTCGTATCCGATGCCGCCGGAGGCACCGGTGATGAGGACGTTAGTGGAAGACATAGCGAGTCTTTCGGTGTCAGTTCTAGTTCGTGTTGTTAACGATCGTTGTTGGCCATGGCCATCTCGGAATCGGGCAGGACATCCGCAAAGAGGAATCCGTCGCGCGTCACGGTTTCGCCGTCCTTGATGGGAATCGGTTGAAGGAACATAGGCCCGGCGTGGGTGAAAGTGTGAAACTCACCGTTCTCGCCGCAAGGATCAACCGCGGCTGGCAGACGACTTAATAAATCGTAGTCGAGATCGCGGCCGATAAAATCGCCGGCTAGCTTCGAAGGATCGGCACAGATGATCCGGGCACGCAGACCGGCATCCAGCATTTCTAGAATCAGTTGCCGTGTATCTCGACCCCAGAGCGGGAACATTGGTTCGAGTCCGGTACCGCGGAGGCGGTCTTCGCGGTAGCGACGAACATCTTCGAGAAAGAGATCGCCGAAAGCGACGGCGGAGATCCCTTGCTGAACGGCCGAGGCACAGGCGGTCGACATCGCCTCTTCATAGATATCGTTACTGCAAGGCCAGGGTAACGGAACTTCCCAGAGCGGCACGCGAGTCGCGTTGGCTTGTGCCTTCAGCAGCGTGTGTCGTGTGCCGTGCATGGCGACCCGCTGAAAATGGGTGTTAATTGTGGTGAGCAGACCGACTACCTCAACGTCACCGCGCTGACGAAGTACGTGCAGGGTCCAGGCACTATCTTTGCCGCTGCTCCACGAGAGAAGGATCTTTGGTTTCAAAGTGACATGAACTCGCAGAACGTTTGTTGGCAGCAAGAAAAGGCGCGGGCGAGTCGCCCGCGCC
>PKYZ01000586.1 GCA_003132865.1 Bryobacterales bacterium | reverse complement strand
ACACCGTCGGCAATTGGCTGCGTTCCTCCGCTTTTCGCGATGCCCTCATCGAAACCCGCCGCGACCAGGACCTCGCTTGGCGCGAGCAAACCCGGTCGCTCGCGGGCCAGGCGCTCGGCGCAATCCAGGCCGTCCTGGCCGATCCTCAGGCCCCCGCCGCCGTGCGCCTCGATGCCGCGCTCGCGGTCGAAGGCCGCACGCACGCCAAATCCCCCGCGCAACCGCACACCAAACCCGCCATCCCGCAGCCCGTCGGCCAGCCCAGCCGCAACCAGCCCTGCCCTTGCGGCAGCGGGCGGAAATTTAAGCGTTGTTGTATGTAGATTCGTTAATTCTAAAGGACATAATTGGCTTTGTTCGGACAGAATAGCATGCGGCCCCAACGTACCCCTAATGCACAAATCTGCACAATTACGCACAAAAATGCCCAATTTGCCCGCGGCGGCGGCGCCGGTCGCGGATTCCTGTGGCGTCTCCATTCCTACCGGCGGCTTAGGGAACGGAAGGGTGGCGTGGACGCCGAGTGCCCGGCGATTTCGCGGCGCTCCAGCCTGGGGAGTGACTGGCTGGCCCGAGCGGCCGGCCGCAGCGCATGGCGCCGCACGTTAGAATACCTCGTTATGCCACACAAGCAGTTAATCGCCGGCTTGGCGCTGCTGTGCGCCACGTTGCCGCTCACGTCTCTCGCCGCCGAGCGGCCCGCCATCCTTTTGGGCGCCGCCTGGTATCCGGAGCAATGGCCGGAGTCACGCTGGGTGGAGGATTTGAAGCTCATGGAGGCCGCGCACATCCACGTGGTGCGCGTTGCCGAATTCGCCTGGAGCCGCCTGGAACCGCAGGAGGGCCAGTTCGATCTCGACTGGCTGGATCGCGCGGTGGCGCTGGCTGCGCAGCACGGCATCTGGGTCGTGCTTGGCACGCCCACTGCGGCCCCGCCCGCCTGGTTGACGCAAAAGTATCCTGACACGCTGCGCACCGAGCAGGATGGGCGCAAGGCGAAGCATGGCAATCGCCAGCAGGGGTCGCCCACCAGCGTGCGCTATCGCGAGTTCTGCCGCCGCATCGCCGAGCAAATGGCGCGGCGATTTGGCCGCAATCCGAATGTCATCGGCTGGCAGATCGACAATGAGTACGGCGCATTCTCGTGGGACGACGAAACCCATCGCCAGTTTCAGGACTGGTTGCGCCAAAAGTACGGCAGGCTCGATGCGCTCAACCGGCACTGGACCACCGAATACTGGAGCCAGACCTATACCGATTGGAGCCAGATTCCCATGGGACCGGGCGGAAATCCCGGGCTCAACCTGGAGTTCAAGCGCTTCGTGACGGCTTCCCTACGCGACTTCCAACACATCCAGGTGCAGGCGATCCGCGCCGCCAGCGACCCGCGCCAGTTCATTACCTCCAATTTCATGGGCTGGTACGACGCGTTCGATCATTACGTCCTCACCGAGGAACTGGATCTTGCTTCCTGGGACGACTACGTGGGCAGCGGCCACCTGGACGCCGTGCGCAACGGCATGACGCACGACCTGACGCGAGGTTTCAAGCGCAAGAACTTCTGGGTAATGGAGACACAGCCCGGCTTCGTGAACTGGGCGACGGTGAACAACGCGCTGGATCGCGGCGAAGTGCGCGAGATGGCCTGGCAGGCGATCGGGCACGGCGCCGACGCGGTGAGCTACTGGCAGTGGCGTAGCGCGCTCAACGGCCAGGAGGAGTATCACGGCACGTTGGTGGGGGCGGACGGCACGCCCGTTCCTTTGTACGACGAGGTCGCGCAGATCGGCCGCGAGTTCGAGCAGGCCGGCGAGGCGCTGGCGGGCACCAGTCCCGTGGCGGACGTCGCGATTCTGCACTCCTACGACAGCCGGTGGGCGATCAATGGCCAGCGGCACAATCAGAATTTCGATCCGGTGGGCCTGCTGCTCAGTTATTACCAGCCGGTGCGCGAGATACTCCAGCAAGTCGACGTCGTGAGTCCTGAAGCGCCGCTCGCGCCATACCGCATGGTGATCGCGCCGGGATTGAACGTGCTGCCGGATGACGTGAGCCAACGTCTCATTGATTATGTGAACGCTGGGGGGCACCTGGTGCTCGGGCCGCGTTCCGGCATGAAGGACACTTACAACGCACTGCAGACGGCGCGCCAACCCGGCTCTCTCGTTCCGCTGCTAGGTGGCCGCGTGGAACAATACTACGCGTTGAACGAAGAGGTGCCGGTGTCCGGAGCTTGGGGCAGCGGCAGGGCGCGGCTATGGGCCGAGCAACTGCAGGCGCAAAGCCATGATGGGGACCCCGCGGAAGTCCTGCTCACTTACGGTGAGAGCAACGGGTGGCTCGACGGACAGCCCGCGGTCCTTTCCAGGAAAGTTGGGAAAGGGCGCATTACTTATATTGGCGCCTGGCTCGACGATACCCTGATGCCCGCGGCAACCCAGTGGATGATCCGCCTCGGCGGGCTGCAGCCGGCGCTCGGACCTGTGCCGGAAGGAGTGGAGGTGTCCCGCCGCGTGGGCGCCGGCAAGGAAGTGTTCGTCTTAGTCAACCATACGAAGACGGCGCAGCGCGTCACGCTGCCCCGCCCCATGCGCCGCGTGCTCCACGATGGCGCGACCGCGTCCGCTGTCGATTTGCCGCCGCGCGGCGTGGAAGTGCTGCGCGCGAAATAGTGGGGCAGGCCCCCGGCCTGCAGCCGGCCTCCCAGGCCGGCTTCTTGGCGGCGCGCAGGGCAACCCCAGCCCACCTAAGCTACCCTAACAGAAGGGGGACTTGCATGCAGCTTGGGATGATCGGTCTGGGGCGCATGGGCGCCAATATGGTCCGTCGTTTGATGCGCGGCGGGCACCAATGCGTGGTGTGGGATCAAAATCACGCGAACGTCGAGAAACTGGCGGGCGAAGGCGCCACCGGAGCGGCCGCCCTCGACGATTTCCTGAAAGCGCTCCAGCCCCCGCGCGCGGTCTGGTTGATGGTTCCCGCCGCCGCCGTGGATGGCACGCTCGTGGAGCTTTCAGCCCGCATGGAAAAGGGCGACATCGTCATCGACGGTGGCAATTCCTACTACATCGACGACATCCGCCGCGCCAAGGANNGACCGCGGCTTCTGCCAGATGATCGGCGGGCAGCCTGAGATCGTCCAACATCTCGATCCGATCTTTAAGACCCTGGCGCCCGGCCGCGGCAACGCCGAGCGCACGCCGGGACGCGAGAAGGCCGGCGGCACCGCCGAAGAAGGCTATCTGTATTGCGGCCCCTCCGGCGCGGGTCACTTCGTCAAGATGGTGCACAACGGAATCGAATACGGCCTGATGGCCGCCTATGCCGAGGGACTGAACATTCTGAAGCACGCCAACGCCGGGAAAAGCAGCCGCAGCGCCGACGCCGAAACCGCGCCCATGCGCAACCCCGAAGACTATCAATACGACCTGAACCTGGCGGACATCGCCGAGGTGTGGCGGCGCGGCAGCGTGGTGGCCTCGTGGCTGCTCGACCTGACCGCCATCGCCTTGTTCGAGCAGTCCGATCTGGCCGGTTTCTCCGGCCATGTCTCCGATTCCGGCGAGGGCCGCTGGACCATTACCGCGGCCATCGATGAGTCGACGCCCGCGCCGGTCCTGAGCGCCGCGCTCTATCAGCGCTTCAGCTCTCGCGGCGAGGAGGACTTTGCCGATAAGCTGCTTTCGGCGATGCGGTATCAGTTTGGCGGCCACGTCGAACGCAAGGCGGGAAGTTAGCCCCGTGGCGCACGCACTCGTGCGTGCCGGGGGCAGGCTTTAGCCCAATGCCACT
>PKYZ01000747.1 GCA_003132865.1 Bryobacterales bacterium | reverse complement strand
GCGAAGGCCGTGGGCAGCGCGATGGCTACTCCCAACAACGCCAGCAGCCCCACTTCGCGCATCACCATGCGGAGCACTTCCCGCCGCGCGGCTCCCAGCGCCATGCGCAGCCCGATTTCGCGCGTGCGGCGCGATACGGTGTAGGCCATCACGCCGTAGAGTCCGATGGCGGCCAGCAACGTAGCCAGCGCGCCGAAGAAAGTAGACAGCACCGCCACCAGCCGTTCTGCGAAAACGTCTTCATCGATCTGCTGGTCGATGGTTTTCATATCGAATACGGGCAGATCGGGATCCGCTCGGTGCACCGCGGCACGGAGCGTGCTCCCAAGAGCCGACGGATCCTGCGCAGTCCTCACATAGATATTCATGCGCATGATACTTTCGTGCTGGACATATGGGTAGTACACGAACGTCTCCGGATCTTCCCGCAGGTCGGCGTGCTTGCCGTCCCGGACCACGCCCACCACCTCGATACCAGGATCGTCCTTCTTGGCCGTACGTTGGAAATGGAAACGGCGGCCGATGGGGTTTTGGGCGCCGAAGTATTTCTGCGCGAACTGTTCGTTGATCACGGCGACTTCGGGAGTGTTGGGGCCGTCCTGCCTTGTGATCTCGCGGCCCATCATCAGCGGGATTCCCATGCCGGAGAAGTAATCGGGTCCGACGTAGTTTTCGCGCACCGACATGCGCTCGCCCTCTTTCGGCTCATAGCCGGGCACGATGATTCCGGACATATCTATATCGCCGGACAGCAGCGCGATCTCGGCCAGCGCCACGCCGCGCACCTGCGGTAGAGCGGCGATGTCGTCGTGCAGGCGATCATATAGCGACAGGGTACGCGCCTGGTCATAACCGTTCAGAGAAGGCTGCACGGCGAAGGCGATCAGATGGTCCGGGCGAAAACCGGGATCGATCTGTTTGAGATTGAAGAGGCTGCGCGCGAACAGTCCCGCGCCGATCAGCAGCACCAGCGACAGGCCAACCTGGGCGATCACCAGCGCCTTGCGGAAGCGCACCTGCGCGGCGCTGCCCATGGCTCCGGCGGCCTGCTCTTTGAGGGTCGCGGCGACATTAGTGCGGAAGGTCTCCCAGGCGGGCGCCAGACCGAAGACCACGCCGGTAACGATGGAGAGCGCCAGCCCAAACAGGAGGACGCGCGTATCCGGCTGCGCGCTCAGGCCGCGCATGGACGGCGACGCGGGCAAAAAGCCGAGCAGCAGATCGCCGGTCCAGTAAGCCGCCAGGATGCCGAGCAGTCCGCCGGCCAGCGAGAGGCTCACGCCTTCGGTGAGCAACTGGCGCAGCAGGCGGCCGCGTCCCGCGCCGATGGCCAGCCGGATGGCGATCTCCTTTTGCCTGCTCGCGGCGCGCGCGATCAGCAGATTGGCGATGTTGGCGCAGGCGATCAGCAACAGCAAGCCGGCCATGCTCATGAGGACGATCAGCGGGCCGGAGGCTTGATCGCGTACCGCCGAAATACCGCGCGCGCCGGGCATTAGCGCGAGGTGGCGCGCGACGAATTCTGCGCGGTACTTCTGCGAGGCGCGGGGCGTGTCGCGGGCTTCCTCTTCCAGAATGGGCCGCCAGAACACGTTAACGGCGGATTCAGCCTGCTGGCGCGAGACGTCCGGCTTCAGGTGGGCGAAGATGTTCAGCCAGTAGCCGCGGCGATTCGGCAGGCCGTCGAACATCTGGGTCAGGCGGGGCTGCAGAGTGATGGGCACGAACAGGTCGGCTGACTCGCCCGCGGCTATGCCTTTAAATCCCCGCTGAGCGACGCCCACGATTGTGAAGGTGCGCCCGTTGAGCCGCAGGGTTTGGTTGAGCACCGACGGCGCCATGGCAAACCGGTTCTTCCAGAGGTCATAGCTGAGCACCGCGACTTCGTTCGGGCTGCCCAAGCGGTCGTCCGCTGGTGTCAGCGGGCGGCCCAGCACGGTGCCTACGCCCAGGACACCGAAGTACGTGCCGCTGACCAGATCGCCCTGCACCAACTCGGTGCGGTCGCCGGAGCTCATGCTGAGGCGCATGGGAAATCGCGCCACAACGCCGGCCAGCGCCGGAGCGCGGTCGCGGAAGTCGCAGTACATGGGGTAGGAGAAGGCATACTGGTCGTCGTAGTTGGTCTCGACAAAACCGCTTTTACGCCCTTCGGCGCTGAACAGGACGAGTTGTCCGGGATCTTTGACCGGCAGGCTGCGGAGCAGCACCTGGTCCGTAAGACTGAAGATGGCGGTGTTGGCGCCGATCCCCAGGGCGAGCGAAAGCAGTGCGGCGCCGGCCAGCACGGGGCTTTTGCGGAAACCGCGAAGTGCGTAGCGGAATTCTTGGAAGATGTTGGGCATTGGAAGAGAGGGAGCAAGCGGCGTGCCAGTTCGAGGTGGTGAAAACGCGGGACTTGCCGCGCTGGCGGCCACGCGGCAGTTGTCCGATTTTGGAATTCGCTGTCTGGGAATGGGCAGGGTGCCGCGAGCGCCCAATCGGTGATTCGGCCCAATGTGGTCGCGATGAACGATGCCGCCTGCCCTCAACAGCAACTGCGCGACACCTTCGTCACTGCAAGCACGCGTCGTGCGATCTACACGTCCACTGCTGAAGCCCATGTCGCTGGGTGAATATAGTCTTGAGGCTCACCTGAACTTCGTGACCCAAGGAGATGCGCCGTGGGATGGGACGCCGCTTCCCACCCAATACCAGACGCATCTCTCAATGGAACCAACTGTAGGATTGTCGGAAACCTTCGCCATCGGCTTCATGTTCCTTAGCGCCTGGGAGCCGGGTTACGCGCCGCAATTCGCGGGTTGGCGCGGGTCGAAGCGGATGACGCATGCCAAGTCCTTCGGGCTGATAAGCTCCGTCGAGAACATCGATCAGAAGGTGTAGCTGACGCCGAACAAAGGAGTGAACTGCTCAAAGATTCCGCGAGCCGTATTGTGCGGAGCGGGAACGATCTCCTGTCTGGGGAACGTAGTGAGATAGTCCCGGAATTCCGCCCGCAGAAGCATGTGCGGGATCAGACGGAACTGCACGCCTCCGCCGGCGCTGAAGACGACTTTCCATACATCGTTCGTGGTGAGACTGGCGATTTGCGGAATCGGCTGTGGAAATGGCGCTGGACCGGCGATGACATATTCTTTCGCGCCGGAACCTCCGGCGAGAAACGGCCGCAAACGATGCTCGCGCTTCTTGAAGTGGAACAGTAACTCACACGTCAGTGCATCGGAATTGCCCTGTATGTCGGATTTCACTCCGGGAGCCTGCAGGAAAGGATGGCCGTCATGATAAAGGTAGTTAAACTCTGCGGAGACGTAATCCGAAAATTCATCCCCTAGCATAATGCCGGCTGCGAAGCGGTTTCGGATACCTGCTTCCGCTATCCCGGAGGCCGAATAGATCGTGCCGCCCCGGTAGAACCCATAACCGATGGCCGCCCCGATTTCGTACTGTTGCCCAAAGGCAGCGCCGGCGAAAAGAATCGCGACTAAATACTTCATTCCGGGCACCGTGCTCCTGTCCTTATCATATGTCCATCACGACGTACCTGCCCGAAAGCAGGTAGCGCCGGGTAAAGAGATATCGCGCCCTGGAACTCCTGAAAATCCCGGTGCGGTCAGCTACACTATGCTGGGGGGACGCGATTATGCCATTGGACAGCCTCCGGCAGGACCTGCGTTACGGCCTGCGGACGATACACAAGAACCCCGCTTTTGCGGTCACGGTGGCGCTCACGTTGGGGCTAGGCATTGGAGCCACGACTGCCATTTTCACGGTGGTCAGCGGGGTGCTCCTGCGCCCGCTGCCGTTTCCGCAACCGGAACGTCTGGTCTCCATCCAGGAAGACTACGGCACTGGGCCGAACCTGTTCATCGGATCGACCGAAGTGGTCGAGTGGCAGAAGCACAGCCGCACTTTGAGCCACGTGGCGGCCTATTTCGAATGTTCGGTCAATTTGCTGGGAGCGCAAAGTGCAGAGCGCCTGGAGTGCGGCAGCGTGACGGAATCGCTGCTGCCGGCGCTCGGGGTTCGGCCCGTGCTAGGCCGGAACTTCTTGCCCGAAGAAGACCGGCCGGGTGGTCCGCCGGCGGCGATCCTGAGCCATGCGCTATGGCAGCGGCGCTTCGGGGGCGACCCTGCCATCCTGGGAAAACCGCTGGCGCTCGACGACCGGAGTTACACGATCGTGGGAGTGATGCCGGAGGGTTTCCGGATTCCAGGTGAATTCCGCGTGAACCAGGATCTCTGGCTGCCATTTCAACTGGAAGAGGGCCGCGCGCATTGGAAGATGCTTTGGGCCATCGGCCGCCTGCGGCCGGGGGCGCCCATGGCGACAGCACGCGCGGAACTGGACACGCTTTTCCAGGCCACGCGGCGCGGGAGGAAAACGACGGGGCGCGTAATTCTGACCGAGTGGCAGCAACGCATCACCGGGCGCGTGAAATCCACGTTGATCGTCTTCCTGGCCGCAGTTGGTTTGGTTTTGCTGATCGCCTGCGTGAACGTCGCCAACTTGCTGCTCTCGCGAGCCACGGGGCGGGAAAGAGAGATGGCCGTACGGCGCGCGCTGGGCGCGGGCGCCGCGCGCATCCTGCGCCAACTGTTGACGGAAAGCATTCTGCTGGCGCTCTGCGGCGGCCTGGCGGGTTTGGCGCTGGCCTTTTGGGTAAAAGACCTGTTGATAGCGTTCCTTTCCCAGAACCTTCCCATGGTTCCCCCGATTCCGGTGGATCTTCGCGTGTTTGCGTTCAACCTGGGACTGTCGCTGGTTTGCGGCATCGCATTCGGCCTGGCGCCAGCGCTGCAAGCCGCGCGCATTCCGGTCAACGAAAGTCTGAAAGCCACCGGGCGCGCCGCGGGCGAGAGCGGCAGCCGGAGCCGGCTGCGCGACCTGCTGGTGGTGGCGGAGGTGGCCCTGGCCACGGCGCTGCTGATCGGCGCGGGGCTGCTGTTCCGCAGTTTCCTGACGCTGCGCGGCATGGATTCCGGAACGCGGGCGGACCGCATCCTGACGCTCGACCTGCAAATGAAAGGCGCGCGGTACGCCACCCCGCAGAGCCGGGCGGCATTCTTCCACGAGGCATTGGAGAGCGTGCGTGGCGTACCCGGCGTGGAATCGGCGGCCATCACCTTGGGTGGTGTTGGCAGCGCGAGCACGGGGATCGAAGGGCACCCGGACGGGGAGGTCTCTGCCGCGTGGGACATAGTCAGTCCCGATTATTTCCGCACCATGGGAATTCCGTTCCTGCGAGGACGCAATTTCAGCAACTCCGATACCGGGAACGCGCCCGAGGTGGCCATCGTCAGCCAGTCGTTCGCGCGCCGCTACTTCCCGCATGAAGATTGTATTGGCCGCCGCCTGGGGAGCCTCTTCCGGCAGAATGGCTGGATGACCATCGTCGGCACGGCAGGCGATATACGGCCGGATCTGGAAACGGACCCCGGGCCGGCCATCTACACTTTCTATTTGCAGCAAGGCCCGCACGGCGGGAGCGACATCGTCATGAGGCTGTTGGCGCGAATGGCGGACGACCCCATGCGCCTGGCCGAGGTGGTGCGCGGCCGGCTTGCCGCACTCGACCCCACGCAAGCACCCAAAAACATCGAGACGCTGGAGCAACTTATGGCGGCGTCGATCGCCCCCCGGCGCGCCAATATGGTGGTGCTGGTCTCGTTTGCGCTGCTGGCGCTGCTGCTGGGATCGGCGGGGGTCTACGGCGTGACGTCGCACGCGGTCAGCCGGCGCACGCACGAGATTGGCGTCCGCCTGGCTCTGGGCGCGGACTACGCCGATATCACTGCCATGATCGTGGGACGCGGTCTTCTGCTGGTAGGCGTGGGCGAAGCCGCCGGGCTGGGGGCCGCGCTGGCGCTGAACCGGGTCATTGCCAGCATGCTGTTCCACGTGGCGACGACCGACGCGCTCACCTATGCCGCCGTGGCGGACCTCTGGATCGTCGTAGGGCTGGCCGCGTGCTATATCCCGGCGCGCCGGGCTATGCGGATAGACCCCACGGCGGCGTTGCGCTGCGATTAGGCGAACTCGGCGAGCTCTGTCCACCTTGCCAAGAACCTACGGGTGCTGTACACTCTCCTTAATGCTGCAATGCAGCGAGGAGTTGCCATGACTAAAACGAGTCCAATTCATCCCTCCGATGTTCTGGGGTTCAGCCGTCTGGCGATTGACGCCACCGCGGGGCTCGCCGATCTGGTAGAGGCGATGCACCTCAACATCGCGCGTAAACCCGGAATTCTCGGCACGCCCTTAGAGGGGCCCACCAGCGGCATTACGGGGCTGGTTTACCAGAGCATCCGCGCGTTAACTGGCCTCGTGGGAAGCGGGATCGATGCCATGCTCTCCCCGCTCATTCCTCTGCTAGGGGAGAGGAATTCCCCGCCCGGACGCGAGGCCGTACTGGCGGCGCTGAACGGCGTGATGGGCGACTATTTGGCCGCGACGGAGAATCCGCTGGCCATCTCCATGAGCCTGCGCCAGGACGGCAAGCCTCTGATTCTCGAACGCCGGGCTTTAGCCCAATGCCACTTAGTTTT
>PKYZ01000267.1 GCA_003132865.1 Bryobacterales bacterium | reverse complement strand
CGCCTATCGCCTCGGCCCCGGCAGGGGGGCCTATGTGAGCGCTTTCCGGCCGGATGGTTCGCTCAAGCCGGATTGGCTCGCGCGGCTGGAACGCTTGCTGCGCGCCGCCGACCAGCGCGGCATGTTCATAAACCTGATGTATTTCTACCACGGCCAAGCCGGGCAGTTCCGGTCCACCGACGCCATACATAACGCCGCCGTGAACATTACCGACTGGCTGATCGCGCACGACTTCCGCAACCTGATCGTGGACGTGGCCAACGAGTACGACCTGCCCGGCCCGCAGTGGGACTTCAAGGGCTACATTCCGCAAAATATCATTCCGCTGATCGACGACGTGCGCGAGCGTTTCCGGCATGCCAGCTACGTCTTGCCCATCGGCGTTTCGAGCGACGGCCGCATGCGCTATCCGCAGTCGCTGCAAGGTCAGGTGGATGTGTTGTTGGTCCACGGCGATGGCCGCGACCCGCGCGAGAAAACCCGCCGCGTGGCCGAACTGAAGGACGCCGAACGCCCCGTCCTGATGACTGAGGACGACAATGGCCGCGCCACCACGGTGGAGCACCTGGCGGGCGACCTGGAGAGTTGCGACATCTTCTTCCACCGGGCCGAGGGTTGGGGATACCTGCCCTGGATTCAGGCGCAGCGGTTTCCCTTCCGGTACCTGCCCGGCGCGCCAGCGGAAGTGCGCGACGACATGCCCGAAAAAGAGCGCGACATGGCCTATTTCCACGCGGTGCTGGACCACATCGCGTCGCTGACCATGCGCCGTCCGCCCACCGAAGACGGCCCATGAACGCGCGCGTCGCCGAGCTTTGCGGATTGCGCCAGTTCCGGTTGGTGGACGCGGCGCTGGCCGATCCCGGTCCGGGTGAGGTGCAAGTCCGCATCGACGCCGTCGGCATCTGCGGCTCGGACGTGCATTCGTACGCCGAAGGCGGCGTGGGCGATACGCCGTGCCAGTATCCGATGGTGTTGGGGCACGAACCGGCGGGCGTGGTCGTGCGGGTGGGCCCCGGCGTGACCGGCTGGAACGCGGGCGATCGTGCGGCGTTCGAGCCGGCCATCTACTGCTACCACTGCGAATTCTGCCGCACGGGCCATCATAACGTGTGCGCCAACCTGCGCTTCATGAGCATGCCGGGCGATCCCGGATTCTTTCGCGACTACGCCAACATTCCCGCGCGCAACCTGATCGCGATTCCGCCGGGTTTGAGCGCGCGCGACGCGACTATCATCGAGCCGCTCGCGGTGGTGTTGCACTCCATGCACTTCGTGGCGCTGGGGCCGTCGGAAACCGCGGCGGTGTTCGGCGCGGGGCCTATCGGGCTGATGACTGTCATCTGCCTGAAGCTGGCCGGAGCCGGAAGGGTCTGGGCTGTCGAGCCGGTCGCTGCGCGGCGCGAACTGGCGCGGCAGGCCGGTGCTGACGCGACTCTGGACCCCAACGCCATCGATCCCTCCCGCGAGATCTTACGCGACACGGGCGGCCGCGGCGTGGACGTAACCATCGATTGCGCCGCCACCGGCGGCTCGACGAACCACTGCCTGCGCGCCACGCGCAACGCGGGACGCGTGGTGGTCACCGGCATTCCGGTGGAAAGGGAAGTGCCGCTGGAATTCTCGCCGATGCGCCGCAAGGAATTGGCGGTCTACACCGTGCGCCGGTCCAATCACGAGACGGAGGCCGCGCGCGAGATGTTGGCCGGCAACCTGGCACGGTTTGCCGCCATGATCACGCACACGCGCCCGCTGGAGCGCATCGCGGAAGCCTTCCATCAAGTGGAGCACCGCGCGGACGGAGTGGGCAAGCTGGTGATCTCCGGGTGTCGGGATGGGGAATCGTGATGAAAAACCTTGTGGGGCAGGCCCTCGGCCTGCGGCGGCCTCCCAGGCCGCCTGGCCGCGCTTTCAATAAGTTATGTCCGACGTGGACGTCGGCCGCAGGACCGGTTACGGGAAAAGTAGGCGGGATCAGGCGCACGGGATGCCCTCTCTGGGCGCGTGCCAGGAGTCGCCCCGGGCCAGCGACCGCACGTCTCCGATAAGCCGGCTACGCGGCCAAGTACGGTTGGGTGAACCGAATCGGGTGTAACTCCGGCTATACCGAAACCATGAAAACTGCAAGCCTCGCTACCCGGCGAGCTTTTTCGTCTGGCGGAAGCTGCTGCCGCCGCCTCCGCGTTTCCAGCAGTCGATTGTACGTCACGGCTATGTCGGAGTTTCTGAACCGGCAGCAAGGGAATGCAGTCACCCAGCGCCTGAATGAAGTGTATTCGCGCCGGCCCGCGACGGTGGATCGCGCATTGCATCGCGCCCAACTGAGATCCCTCGAAAAGGACTCCTGCTAGCTTACGAGGATCGGCCCCGAACGGGCCACCGGCCCACTCTTGAGACGGAACTGGACGAGGGCGGTCGGCGAGCGGGCTAAAGATTACGAATGAGCCGCGCACGCCCATGCCCCCAGCGCACGTCGGCTCCATTCGTTGGTTAGGCGGCACGATGGCGAAGACGAGAGGCGCTTCACTCGAGAACTTGGATCTCGGGGTAAAGCGGAGATGAAATTTTGAGCCGCGAAACGCTTGCCCCCTTGAGGTACGCGTCGAAAAAGCTGTGCACGCAGTACGCCGTAACGGCAAGCTGGCGACGTCCGTCGATACCGACAATACCTAACATACGGAGCGTCCGCAGCACGATATGGCTCTTCAACAGGGCTCCATCGTCACTGAAGAGGAAATGGTTCGCGCCGCGGATCGCGATGCGTAGCCGTCCATCCGGAGGCAGACGATCGTAAATCGATTGGATATTGGCCAGGACCTGACGGGTCTCCGGGTCGGACGAATGGATTTGGTCGCTCAGGACGAACATGAACGGCTGATGGAGGCCCTCCCGAATGACGCTGCCGAATGGCTGACCGTCCAGATCGATGCCTGCCTTGCACCTGGAATCCTCGTGGCAAAACTGCGCGGCTGTCGCCCCACCAAAGGAGTGACCAAATACTCCTACGCGCTTCATGTCGAGCCGTCCAGTGAACTTGCCGGACGCGTCAGAGCTGTTCAACCGCTCCAACTGATCGAGTGCGAACGCGATGTCGGCGGTCCACGCCGTCAGCAGTTTGCTCACACAGCGCGCCTGCTCCGGCTCCCCCAACCCCTCACAGAGCTCTACGTTATTCTCCGGCGTCCTTCTCATTACCCGGCCGTCGGGGAAAACGACGACACCCGTGCGATAGGGAGCATCGAAGCCCACGACAACGTAACCGTGACTGGCCAGATCCTCGGCGAGTGTCGTGTAATTCGTCACCTCGGCAGAAGCCCCCGCTCTCATGATCACCACCGGGTACGATCGCTGCTGCGGTGACACATCGGCGTTACGAATACTGTGCGCATGGACCCGCGACAGATCTCGCGTCAGAAATTTGCTAATCAACGCGCCGCGATCGCGTTCGGCCGCCGCTCGCCATGGCGCGGGCAGGTAGTCGTCCATCGTCGCAACGGATTGCCCAGCCCCCGACGGGTACCAGATCCAGACCACGAGTTCGCGCTTGGTTCCCGGAACCGGCGCCAGCGTGTCCGAGTGCGCATCGTCGCCCCAAGCATAGGTCGCGCGGCCAACCGCGAATGACCCCGTGGGTGTCGGGAGTGTGATCTCGGTCCTGTGCTCCAGCCAGAGCGACCCCAACAACGCTCCGGCCCCGAGAATACCCAACATCGCCAATACTGCGAAGCCTTTGAATATCCGACGGGCTAGCCGCGTTTCAAACATCGGACGCCGCCAAGACAAGGGCAGCGAGGGACATTGCCATTCGAAGCGAGGCGCTCGGCTGCTTCATCGGTGAGACGTTCATCGGAACCTCCGCGGCCCGTGATTCAGATGAGCCGTAATAGAAAGTACTTTCTATAGTAAAGTACTTACGGTTTATTGTCAAGCGAGCCGGAGCGGGTCCACTTTTGAGACGGATCTCTTCTCATTTGGTTGAGCGTTGCGGGCACAGCGAGTGTCGCCGCACGAATCAGGGTATCGCGACTGCCACACGTCGAACATCCGTCCGCAGATTCGTCACTCCGGGTGCTGACCACGTGGTTGCTGGCGGTGTTGCCGTGAGAGCTTGTTCCTCCGTCTCGAACAGGAGAAAACCGAAGCCCTGGCGGTCAACTGGGTCCACCCAGTATCCGGCGACGAACCCTGGTGCGGCCCGCACTCTTGGCAAGATCTCGCTAGTGAACCGAGCGGCGGCGGCGGCCGCCAGCGCCGGATCAATCGTCAGATGTATAAGTGCTGCGTGCATAGATACTCTCCTATTTCGTGTCCTGGCGGTTCGGTGATCTTCTTCTATCCCATACCGCAGTTTATCAAAAGCTTTATCTAGCGCCATTTGCTCGTGCGGCTCTAGAATGACTCCAATGGGGCGTCAGTGAGAAAGTCGATGATCCTGCCGTCTTCGTCTAGCGGAATGTCGAATTTGTCCATGCTGCTGCTTTCTCCGTCCTTACTTTGCCGGGCGTTCGGTCTTCAACGCTTCGAAAGCGACGCACCGTGTTTTGAAGGCTTTGGCGGTAAAAGCATAGTACCGCAATTCTGTTTGGTTTGGACAGCAAAGGGGGACTGCGCTCACAGGGTCGGCACGGTTTAAATGCTGCTGCGCCTGGCGCTGCAAGGCTATAGCAACCCTGCCGCGCGGAGTTCCGCCGTTGTCGCCGGGCGGCTCTCTGGCCGGGCCGGGCCGCAGAATAGATGCCTGACGCCGTTGTGCTCGTAGTAGGCCCTCTGGCCTGGGCGCAACCCTTCCATTCGAACGCGGCCTGTCTCCGTGTTCATAATCGGGGCGAGTGAGCCGGTCATGGCCGCAAACCGGCGGTTTCCCGCGTTCTGTTCTTCAATCCTGCGGCGGTAAGAGGTTTCCCAATCGTATTCCTTGGCTTCCATGACTGCCCGTTTTTGGTTTTTATTCCTTGTTCGGCTTCGGCTTGTTGAACCTGAGCACAACGCGGCCTGACAACGGGAGAGCGTCAAGCACGATATTGAAACCCTTGCCCGTCTTTGTGAACGAACCCGGCGCCGATCCGCGTCCATGGAGAATCTTCCCCGCCGTCCTTCTTTGCGAAGTCGCGGACTGAATGGGCGATATGCGTCGGCTTGTTTGCGATATGGAGAGCGGCCTAACGCTTGGCGTTCAGCGGCGCGCGCGTATGCGTCCGCTGCAACGCCGGGTTAGGCACCGTCACCTCGACGTGACCGCCTGCCAGATATTAGCGCGGCTATCGGGACAACTATTGCAATCAGCAGCCATGACGCTGGGGGAACAACAACGAATACGAAAGCGGTCTGCGCCCTGGGGGGCCCCAAGGCAACATCTCCGTAGATGGCCAAAGAGCCCAGCGTGAGAACCAGCATCGCGCTATAGAGCGTCGCTCGGGTAAGAACTGACCAACGCTTCGAAACCACGTTGGCCAATACGAGGGCCATGAACGGGGAGAGCACCCAGAGCGCGAAAAGTACCAGCAGGATTCGGGAATCGTTACGACGGCCTGCATGGAGCATCAAACCGACCGAGCCCACGGCCCCAGCCAGCACCGCGATCAGGGCCGCTGCGCGTAGGAGGCCAAGGAACCCACCCTCGGGCCTTCCCCGGCTTACTTTAGAGGCCATCTCACCGCGCCCATTGATGCTCATTGATCTCTCCTGGTGCCTGACGCCAACGGTAAGCTGATATCGACCGGGGCACGAGGCCATTGTATTGTATCTTGTGATCTAGCTGAAGCTGAATACAGTTCGAGGTCCCCCAGAAAGCCGTAGACACCTGCGCAATCAAGAGCGCTGGTGACTCGTGGGAGACGCCAAATCCGCTCGAGGGCACTCATGTCGACATACTCGTGATGGGGGCCAAGGAGGCCCGTCACGTGAAGAACAAACACGTCGTAGCGAAAAAGAAGCCGAAGAATACCCTCCGGCTGCCCGATCTCGATCAGGCCAAATCCAGTGTCCTAAACAGCCTGCCATCAAAGGAGTCCCAGCGGGGTATCGGCATGCCATCGAGGAGTTCATTGCTTGGTACTGCCCGAACCGCGGCTTTCGCTCAACAAGGCAGTAGTAACCCGCTATCGAATTCACCTGGAATCACGCCAGCTTGCGCCGGGTACGATCAACGGAAGGCTCGCGGCGGTTCGGCTCGTGTACGAAGCGGCTGATTGCGGACTACTCAGCCCGGAATTGGCCGCTGGAATTCGTCGAGTAAAAGGCGCAAAGAAGCTGGGCGTTCGCCTCGGCNNAAAAACATCCTCACCGAAATTGACCTTCTCGTTTCCACTAGCCCTCAGCCGATGCCCCAGAACCGCACTCCGCGCTGTCTGGAGTTGACCCGCGCCGCGCTGGCGCTAACGGATGACATTCTGAAGCAGACGCGCATGGCTCCGGCGGTCGTGTTGGGGCATAAGGGCGGAAGCACTACATCCAAGCGTCATGGGGTTGAGCATTACCGCAAGATGGCCGCTGCCCGCAAGGTTCACGGCGGGGGCAGGCCGCGCAAGCAGGCCGAATAACGCGTTCCTCCTGAACCACTCAATCGGCATGGCCGGGGGAAACGGGAAGATCGGGGAAACGCTTCATAAGCTTTTCACTCAGAATGCGGAGATCGCTGATTCTATTCCTCACGTCCTGTACATCGGCGATTGAGGTTGACCATGAAACACATCCGGGTAGCACGCAAATGTCTCTGGCACATGAATAGGCGTCCTTAAGGCGATCCGCAATCCTCCGCTGTGATGCACGGGTCGTGATCCTGGAATCTGTCGCATGGTCTTCAAGCAACGCATCGCCGTATCGATCTGAGGTTATAATTGGCGTTTCCAGTTTCTCGCCGATCTCGACCAGTATCGAGAAAAGACTGCCCGCTAGCTCAGCGGTGTACACCCGGAGCCAACCAGGCCCCCGTTCCCGCATCAGCGCGACAGCGCGCCATCCAATTAAAGCAATTACAAAGGCCAGCATGCCAATCAGCACGGCAAGCGGTCCCGGTATCCCCTTTAGCGCAGACCAGACCCCGATGCCTGGGGACAGGATGGCGGCGGTCATAGGCTGCCACACCCCAGTCCACTGAAGCAGGCCGCGTACCGACAGTACGTGCCTGACGAATCCCCATATCCGAGATACAGCAGCCTTAGGCATGTCCACAGCCTAGCACCGCGAATGCAAATATCACAAGTATTCATTTCGACTTTCTTGGCAACCAGTGCTATGATCGACACGTGCAGAGGACACGCCTTTTGTTCGCAGCCGCCTGCGGTTTTGTTACGCTGATTTCCTGCGATACCGGCCGTGACGTAGACACCTGGCACGGCGAAAAAATAAGCACTAAGACAGCAAGTACCACCGCAACTAAACCTGGAACGCCGTGGCATTGGCGCGGAGATACCACCACAACGCCACCGAACACCACCGCCGCGAAGACTGGACCTCCGGCCACCGCCAGCAGCCCAGCAACGCGAAGCGCTCCCGCAACACCTGCCACGTATACGCTAGGCAGCGGAGGCGCGCTGTGCGGGAAAGAGAAGCTCGAAACTGCGCTCGCCTATCGGGCGGTCCAGAATGGCGACAAAGCCGGGGCGCTAGGTTTGGTTGCCAGAGGCGAAGTGGATTATCTGGAACCCGGCACGACAGTCCATGCTTTTTCTGTGGACGGCGAGTTCTCCGGGGTGTCCGTAACGTCGGGTACCAACCTTGGAAAGCAGTGCTGGGTACCAACCAAAATGCTTGGCAGTTCAAACTGATGCCTTTTGCGACGCAGAAATAGGTAACCCTTACTCTGCTCCAGCGCCTCTCAGGGTCGCTGAGAGATCCGCAATCTTAGCTTGTAGCTCTATGTATCTCTCCATCGCGATTTTTAGCGCATCTAGGCCACCAGTCGCGATAAGCGCGTCTACGTTCTTCAACGCATCGCTAACGCCAAACTCGTGGGCTGACAGGGCGTGGTTTGCACCATAGAGCAGGTGGTTTGCCTCTTTGATCTGGCTCTTTAACAGCGCAGATTCGCGCTTGGCGCTGGACCGCTCCAGATGAAGCTTCCCGATCATAGCGTTCTGGTCCTCTGTGCTCATGGTCACCCCCAGCAGATTCACAGCATAGCACTGTAAATCATTCAAAGCAAACGAAATAAAGGTTGAGAAAATGGCGATTTTTGCGTTGACACAACAACTATCGATAGTTGATAATAGAAGTATGAAGAACGAGCGCCAATCATGGCTTGCAGGCTGCGGGTGTTTACGGTAGGGCCGCGCGGTTTCAGTCACCGGGGCGCGCTTGGCCGTTCGGTTTCGGGGTGAGCCGTTTGATCGCCGGAGGCCGGGGGTTTCGGAAAGTCGCCGAGGACCTCGCGGGGAATTTCGCGCCAGACGCCGTCAAGGCCGCGGACCTTCGGGAGCACAGAATAGCTATGGACCCCTTCGGAGGTGCTACAGATAAGGCCCGCAGTGTAGGTCTCGTTTGCTTTAGGTGCGGCATCCGCGTGGCGTTCGATGCGGGATTTGCGGTAGCGGTCCAGGTCGGCGATGGTGCTGGAAACGGAGCGTTCGAGGCGGACCTGAGTGAGGTAGACGCG
>PKYZ01000681.1 GCA_003132865.1 Bryobacterales bacterium | reverse complement strand
TTGGCCAATCTCCAGAGCCGGCCGGAGGCCGGCTTGCGGGCAGGATTGCCCGCCCCACATAGCAACTAAGGATTCTCAATCATCCACGCGTTGAAATCGAGTGTCGACGTTACCAAACTGCGATTTGCTCGCATCAAGATGCCGCCGGGCAGCGGGCCGTGCATCGCTTTCTCGTGGCCGGAACAGCACCACCCGGCCTTCTCGCCGCGGAAGGATTCACCGATTCCTGAACAACTGGTCGGAGGAATCGAGCTGTTCGGGCACCGGGACCCCAGCTTGGGGTTGCCTCTGGCCGCCCGCACCACATTGTGGATAGCCCGGCAATCGAACCCGCTCCTCTCGTTTGAGCTTGTGCTGGGCCGGAATCTGGAAATTTACTCGGCCTTCGGCGCCTTCTTGGCGTGGGGACTCAGAGGGACCGTTTGTGTCAATTGGTTTCCGTTCAAGCGCGGCGGCTGGTGTTCGCCGGCTGAATTGGCAGACCTTGCGGAACGCCATTTTCGAGCCTCTTTCCGAGTAGTCGACAAACCAACCGGGACCACTTCGGCAGGTGGCCACAATGTGAGAAAATCGGCAGTGATTCCTTTCACCTGCGTTCGCGCGCGACCGATCACGGTGGTTGCCTTGATCCTTTGGCTCGCCATTCGCGCTCCCGGTCAGGTGCAGGGACGGGTGCATGGCCTGATTCAGGACGCCGGCGGATCGCCGGTCGCGGGTGCTCAAGTCGTTGCCCACAGCTCCCGGGAAAACACCGATTGGTGGGCGGCGGGCCGGCGGGCAGTACGCTCGCATGGAAGCTGGCTTCGAAGGGCGTGAAGACTATCGTGCTGGACGCAGTGATCCTCCTCGCCGATACCCTAAACGTCGCGGGTACGGCCGGCGCCTGGATACCCGGCGCCGTGAACGCGATGCAATTCTTCATCCGCCCTCCGGCAACCGATCTGGCCACCTTCGATAGCTGGCCTTTCAATCCGGCTCCTTCGGTCTCGGACCGGGCGGCAATTTACTCGCTTATCGCGCGAAGCACGGATATCCTCAACACTGGAGACTCGAGCCAGTCGCCCGACCTGACTCTCGACGATCCGAGCGTGACCGGCTTCTCGGTGTCTCTCACGCAGCAATCGGTGCCGGAAATGCCCATGGGACCGGCGATCCATACTGAGTCATTCAACGTCCGTCGTCAGTCAACGGGCAGTCCCACGCTGCTCCAGCAATATCAGTCGTTGCATACTCCGGTAACCATCGTCGTTGGAAACTCGCCGCAACCCCTCGTGACACCGCAAGCCGCCACCGATCCGTATCAGATCACGGTCACCATTCCGCCGGCGACGGTTTTTCTGCTCCAGATCACCCCGGTAGTTGACCCCACGTTGTTCGCCCCAAATGTGTGCCAGCCCGCTCCACGCAGTTTCTACATTGAAGTCGCCAGCGCGCTAAGCGTATCAAGCCTGAACGACGCTGCCACCGCGCTGAACAATGCGTTACAGCCGAACCTGACTTCTCCCACATCCTCCACCGATACCGGGACCGATCAATGGCAGGCCGCGCTCAGTCTGGCTGGCCTCGCCTCGCCCACTTCGAATGTCAACCTCGCGCCGCAGATTCACCGTGTGGAACTGATGGTCCAGAGGTGGCGCTGGTAGGGAAGACCGCTGGTACGCGAGGATCAGCAGGGCAATCCCACTCTGTTCGGGTTTCCCTACACCGATCTGAAAAATGCGGGGCCCAATTCCGCCGACACGGTGTTGGCTCCGCTTGACGGAGTCTATTTCGGCGAGCGGGACTCCAACGATCAACTCGTGGTGGTGGCGCAGGCGGACGCGGTCTCGGACCCGGCCGGGAGCCCCGTGCTTTACACTTACGATCTTTCCCATTCTCCGCAGGCCCTGTACTATCGCTTCGCAGTGCGTGTATTCAGCCGATACGAAGGTCTCTTCACGAGAGGCGCGTCGGTGGAGTCCCGCATCCTTAAAGCGGCTTCGGCCCAGATTACCGGTCCCACACCGGAACAGTGGCGACGGCTTCTTCCGCTTTGCCGCCGGACAGCTACTGCTCCGAAACCTGCCGTCCGGCTCATCGTGCCGCTCACTCGTACCGTCAACGGCCAGCAGACTCCGGGACTGCTGGTGGTGCTCAACGAGCCCTGGTACGATTGGGCCGGGCTCGCGGAACAGTTCGAGGTCCAGGTAGGTCCGTGACCGACCCGCTTGGCAACTCCTATCTGCAGGCCGGACCCGATCCGGTCGTCAGCAACCCCGTCCAGGCGCCGAAAACTCCCGCCCCCATCACGCTTGAGGCGAACCCGACGGCTATCGGGCCGATCGGTTTTACGTCCGACACCAATACCAACGCTCCGCTGTTTGCCATCACTTCCTTCATCGTTCCCGCGCCCAGGCAACAGAATGCCGATGGCACATTGACCCCCATCGAGCTCAGTTGGTGGTTCTTACAGGCTGCAGTTCAGCAGAACCCTCAATCCCGACGGCACCGCCTTCTTCGCCCCGGGTCTGAACAGCGTGTGGACTGCGCCAATGCAGGCGCAACTCTTACCGGCGGCCAATTTATGGAATGTGACCGTAAATGGCAATGCGGCGCGGGTTGACACCCAGGACCTGCAAGCGGTTAGCAATGGCGCCGGCATTTCATTGAACGATTCGAATGGCGATGCCGTTACTGTGAATCCGCTGCCTTTCGATCCGACTTCCCCAAACCGTTTCGAAGTATGGGCCCTGCTGATGATCGAGTTGCAGGACGCCTTCGGGCACAGCGGCCAGGAGGCCTTCGTGAACTTCGTGCCCATCGCATCGCTGGGTGCGTTGCCGCCTTCCGGAGCAACACCCACCTCGCTCCGGCTAGTCGAAATTCAGGCCATGAATCCGCTTTCAACCCAAAAAGCGGACTGGAATAGTCTGGCGGACGATCTGTTTCCGCAGAACTCCCAGGCTTCCGTCGATCCGGCCATGGCGCGTGCGCGCATCGTGCGAGTATCGCCGCCCATTTTGATATCTGCATGAAATCCGGTCAGGACTTCAATTGTGGAAGGCATATCGATGTTTGGATTGCATAACGACGCAATTGCCAGGCGGCACGAGAGGCATGGCCGCCGATCAGACGCATCGCTTGAAGCGCTGGCCGCCTGCGTTTTGTCGGGCTCATATGTCGGCGAGCGGACCACAATTCGCCGCCGAGTGCACTCAAGCACAAAATTTCGGACGGCGTTTGCGCGGGCTCGGCTGCCGCCGACTGGCGCGATCTTCGTCGGTAACGCGCTCGGCGCAGTCCGGATCGGCGTGGCTTTGATCATCACCGATCCGCGGTTATTTGCAGGCCCTGCGGCCAGACGCCGGCGTGCCCTCCTGCCGCTGCCCGGCGCAACAAAAAGGGGTCCCCTGCCAGAAGCCGCTGTTCGGCGCTCGCGATCTGGATGCGGCCCTGCCTCGATGATCCCACTGGCCAAGTGTGGTTCGCCGTCGTCCGCGATTGCTTGCAGGTAATCCGCCTTCCGATGTCCTCCAGCGGCAGGGCAAGCACAAAGTGAACGGTCTGGTTTCGGCCGTGCTGGAGAGCCTGGGGCCGCATCCATCACTGGCAGACCGGGCGCTGTGTGCCTGTGTATTGGTTGCCATGGTGCGGGATCTACAGCCATTCGATTTTAGGCCTGCCGACCCGCGCTACCGGCAGATGCTGCATGCCACCCTGGGGATCTTCGATGCCGAAGAGGCACGGGAGGTCGAGCTCGCCTTGCGTCTGGAGGCTGCGGAAGCGCTTGGCCAAGCGGGTGATTCGCGGCTGGAGCGGGATAACTGGGTCCGCATCGAAGGCGGAGGGCCGGCGCGCCTGCAGCCCTATGCGCTCGCCCGCTATCCCGTCACCGTACAGGAATACCGCCGCTTCATGCACGCTGGCGCCTACCGTGACGAGCGCTGGTGGCATGCTGATCCCCCCTCTCGAAACCCAATGTTTACAGCCCTCTTGACCCGGTAGACAAATACATTATTTGCGGCATGTTTTGAGCTTAACCTGGAGCCGCTTCACGCTTGCTGGTCCTCTTCCGAGTGGGACGTGGAAGCGGTCGCCTCGGCATCGATTCCTTTCCACGGCGCGGTCATCTGGTTATTCTGCTTGCTGTCATTACCGTCCAGAGGTAAGATCTGAATGGCTTCCGATAATACCCACAACGGCCTCCTTCGCGGGCGTGACACTTCGCGCCGGACCGGCCCAGAACGCCGTATCTCAGGCTTTGACGGTCAGGATTCCAAAAGAGAATTCCCGGTAAATACCGCTCCTGTCCGCGCCTGCACTTCAGCTACACCATAGTGCCTTGTTGACGCTTGAAGTCCGCGTATGCCCTACAGTTCAGCCGGAGATTCTTCCTGTAGGAGAGATTGCCCACCAAGGCGATCAGCGGCTCGCGTTGTCGCCAGAAGTTGCCCCATACCCTGCGCAGAATGCGCGGCATGGAATAGAAGTCCCGGTCGCAGGAGAGCATTTCTTCGAGAATACCGTCCAGAGACAAGTGCTTATACCGAGCCACGGGGAAGGTTAGCGTGTAGTATTTCCAGTCCTCCGGGAAAGTATCGAGGGCGATGCGGCCCTCCGATTTCATCTGCTCCCACAGACGCGTGCCGGGCAAAGGCGTCAGAAACATCGTGTTGAGATTATCCAGGCCGTACTGACTGGCCACGTCGGCTATACGTTTGCCGATGCCAGGTCTGTCGGTGTTCAAACCGATGATAAAGGAACCCACAACTAGGATGTCGTGCCGCTGTATTCGCCGCACGGAGGCGCGGAAGTCACGGCCCTTCAGAAGGTTGAATTTCTTGCCGAGTTCCAGAAGCCCTTCCCGCGCGGGGGACTCAAGGCCGATGAAGACGCCTCCGCAGCCGGCCTTCGCGGCTAACGCCAGGAGTTCTTCGTCATCGCCGAAGTTAACGGTGGCTTGGGCGACCCACTCCTTTCGCAGGTTCGCCTGTGCCATGGCTCGGAACAGGTCCTTGGCACGGGCGATGTGTTCAGGGCGCGTGCCTATCAGGTTGTCGTCCACCACCAGAACATGCTTCTCACGGATCAACTGGAATTCCCGCGACATCCGGAATGGGTCGCTGCCGGTAGCGGGCCCCATTGAACGCCGGCACGCGGCAAAAAGTGCAGTTCATGGGACAACCGCGCGTGGTCTGAATGGCTCCGAAGGCATATCCTCCGGCCAGCAAATCATGCCGGGCGGGCGGTACCTTGTCTATCTCGGCGAACCCGCCATCATACCTGCACTTCAGGCCGCCATGCCGGGTATCCGCCAGAACCTGCGCCCAGACGCGCTCGGCTTCCCCCGTGACGACCGAGTCCACACGCTCCCTGGCCTCGTCCAGGCGCATGGTTGCATGAATGCCGCCATGACGACGGGCACGCCCAGGCGTCGGAAGTGAGCGGCCACTTCATAGGCGCGGTTCGCCTGCGAGGTGAAAGCAGTAATGCCCACCAAGGCTGGTCGCGGCATGGCCGGATAGTCAGGCACGCCGAGAGTCTCGTCCACGATTGTGATTTCCCACTCCGGTGGGGTCAGGCCCGCGAGAACCATGAGACTGAGCGGTTTCCATACGCGGTAACGGTTCCAACGGTTCTCCTTGACTCTGACGATGCTGACTAGCGGGTTGGAGGGGTTGATCAAATACCGGCGCATTACTCATCCCCGCGTTTTCGGCTGGAGCCCGGCCAGGAGATTGTGGCCGCGGCGGTGGGCTGAAAGTGCTCTTTGTGCCTCGCCGTCGCCGTTATCCCCACAAAAGACCGGATTGAGGATGACCTCGGTAACCGCTTTGCGAGAGAATCTGCGCACCTGACGCACGGGATTGAACCTCCTTTGTGATTCGAGTATACACCCCCAGCGTCACGAGGCTTTCCGTCGTTTGCGAAAGGTCACTAGTGTCCGGTAAAGTA
>PKYZ01000503.1:280-7483 GCA_003132865.1 Bryobacterales bacterium | reverse complement strand
GACGTCGGCAAGTTTCGTCCCTCTTACTGGTACGCCGTGGGAATCTGCGTCACGTTCTACTCCGCCATCTTTCCCTTTACCGCGCTGGCCACCGACTTCTTCCACGATAAGTGGGGCATGCCCATGGCTTCCGCTGAAGGACTAGGCTTCTTCGCCGGCGTATTCTTCAATCTCACGCATTTGTTCACCACCGCCCAAGGCGTCACGTCCATCGTCATCGCGTCGTCCATGGTGCTCGCGCCATTCGCCGGCAACTTCGTCGATCGCCTGGGCCGCCGTGCCACTCTTATGATAGTGGGCTCGCTGCTCATGGTTCCCGCGCACCTGCTCCTGGGGCTGACGCACTTATCGCCGGTCCTCTCCATGATCGTGCTGGGCGCAGCTTTCGTCCTGGTCCCCGCCTGCATCTGGCCGTCCGTGCCGCTCATCGTGGACGCGCGCTGCGTCGGTACGGCGTTCGGTCTGATGACCGCCGTCCAAAACCTGGGCCTGGCGGCCTACCCTTACGCCAACGGCGCCCTGCGCGACGCCACGCATGGTTATACCGCCAGCCAGATCATGTTTGCCACGCTCGGCTTCTGCGGCCTCGTCTTCTCGCTTCTGCTCCTGCGCGCCGACCGCCGCGAAGGCGGCCGCCTGGAGCGCGCCAAATAAAACGCTGTATAATCGGGCTTCCGGCTCGTCGCCCCAAACCACGGCGCCCGGCGTTCAACTAACAGAGAGGATTTCCAAACGATGGCCCTACCAGCCCTGTTGCTGCTTGCCGCAACCCGCGAGTCGCGCATCACCGCGCTCGACTGGCTCACGATCGCGATCTACTTCGGCATTCTGCTGTGCGTGGCCACGTGGGTGGTCCGCCGCGCCAAGGACTCCGCCGCCGATTACTTCCTCGCCGGCCGCAACCTGGGCTGGTGGGTCATCGGCGCCTCCATCTTCGCCTCCAACATCGGCTCGGAGCACATCGTGGGGCTGGCCGGCTCCGGCGCCACCAGCGGCGTCGCCATGGCGCACTACGAGTTGCACGCCTGGGCCCTGCTGGTGCTGGGCTGGGTCTTCGTGCCGTTCTACATGCGCTCCATGGTCTTCACCATGCCGGAATTCCTGGAGCGCCGCTTCAACGAGCAATCCCGTTACGTCCTCTCCATCGTCTCCATAATCACTTTCATCATCTCCAAAATCGCGGTCGGTATCTTCGCCGGCGGCGTCGTCTTCGGCACGCTGTTCCCGGAGATGACCATCAATATCGGCGGCGTCATTATCGACAGCTTTTGGATCGGCTCTGTGCTGGTGATCGTGCTCACCGGCCTTTACACCACGCTGGGCGGCATGCGCGCCGTGGCTTACAACGACGCCGTGCAGGTCACGGTCCTCATCCTCGGCTCGTTCCTGTTGACCGCCTACGGCCTGGTCCGCCTGGGAGGCTGGAACGAGCTGCGCCGCTTGTGCGGCTCCGATATGTTCAACCTCTGGAAGCCGCTCATCCCCGCCGGTGTACAAGGTACCTGGTCGCCGGTGATTCAGACCAACGCCGTCGGCCAGGTCGTCAAGCAGGCCTGGTACTTCAACGACAATTTCCCATGGCTCGGCATGCTGTTCTGCGCGCCCGTTATCGGCCTGTGGTACTGGTGCACGGACCAATACATCGTGCAGCGCGCCTTGGGCGCACCCAACGAGGCCGTCGCCCGCCGCGGCAGCATCTTCGCCGCGTTTCTCAAGCTGTCCCCCGTCTATCTGTTCATCGTTCCGGGCCTCATCTGTTACGCGCTGGCCAAGAGCGGCAAGGTCCCCGAGCTGACGTCCATGATCGGTCCCGACGGCAAGTCCATACCGGCACTGTCCAACGCAGCTTTCCCCATGATGGTCCAATACCTCTTGCCTGCGGGGATTCGCGGCATCGTCGTGGCCGGATTGCTTTCCGCCCTGATGGGCTCGCTGGCCGGCGTGTTCAACGCTTGCTCCACGCTGTTTACCGTCGACCTGTATCAGAAGTGGAAGAAGGACGCTACGCAGCATCAGCTCGTGCGCATGGGCCGCATCGCCACCACCGTCATGGTGTTGATCGCCCTGGCCTGGATTCCGGTGATCAAGAACGCCAAGGGCCTCTACACTTACTTGCAGTCCGTGCAGGGCTATCTGGCGCCGCCTATCTTTGTCGTGTTCTTCCTCGGCGTCTTTGTTAAGCGTATGAACGGGGCGGGCGCCCTCTGGGCCATGATCGTAGGCTTCGCGCTGGGAATATTCCGCATGATGGTCGACACCCCCGTGACGCTCGGCGTGGGAGGATTTAGTGGCTACGAGCCGGGATCGTTCCTCTGGGTCGTCAATAACATCTACTTCCAGTACTTCAGCGTGCTGATCACGATTGTATCGGCCATAGTTATGGTAACGGTGAGTTACATGACACCCGCGCCGGACGATCTCAAGATTCAGAGCCTGACCTTCGGCACCGCCACCGACGCGGATCGCCGCAAAACCCGCGCGGGCTGGGGGTGGAAAGAAGTGGCCGCCTCGGGCGTCGTGCTCGTCTGCATCCTCGGCGGCTATCTTTACTTCCGAGGTTAGGATCGTTGTCTCAGCCTTGTATTACAACAGCTCGAAATCTTCGCAGCGCGCGCAGGCTTTTTGGTGGGGCAGGCCCTCGGCCTGCGGCGGCCTCCCAGGCCGCTGCTCTGTGGGGCAGCCAATCCTGGCTGCGGCGGCCTTCCAGGCGGCTCTTTCGAGGCCGCACATAGCACTACAGCGGTGGTTTCCTGCCAGCGGCCATTTCCGCCCGGAACTTCGCCGCCTTCCCCGGTTGGCGCAAGGCGTCATAAACCGCGACCAGATCCTCCCGCGCGTACTGCAGCCATTTTGCCGGCGGACTGCTCTGCTTCATCACAATCTCATACCCCGCGAGGCTTTCGCCTTCGGCATCCGCATAGCGCTTCTCTCGAAGCAGTACGCGGCCCAACCTGATGCGCGCGGTGCCGGCGTGCAGATGTCCGGCCGGCAGCGCCGCCGAAAACCTCCGTACTACATCGCGCAGAAGCTGTTCCGCTCGCGCGTACTGCCGCTCGTCCGTATAAATGCCGGCCAGATAGGCTAAAGCAGTCGCGGTACGAGGGTCCCCGTCGCCATAGACTGCCTGGTAAATCGCGGCCATCCGGCTAAAATCGGCTTCCGCTTCGCGCGGTTTCCCACGATGCTCGGCGATAGCGCCCAATTGGTCCAGCGCCATCGCGATGCTCGGATGCGGTTCTTTCGGGTAGGCCTTCCGCAAAACCTCCAGCGCGGGCCGCTCCAGGCTGTCCGCTTCGTCGAAGCGCCCCTCGGCGATCAGCGCCTCCGCCACGTAAGACGTCATATCCGCCGTATCCGGGTGATTCGGGCCGAACCAGGCTCGGTTTATGTCCACCGCGCGGCGATAGTAGCCTTCAGCTTCCCGGTAATGGCCCCACTGATACTGAATGTTGCCCAGGTTTATAAGGTCGGTAGCTACATCCGGGTGGCGTTCGCCGTGCACTCGCAGATCGGTCGCCAAGACCTGCTGGTTCTCGGCATCGGCGGCGGCGTAGTGACCCAGCGCAAAGTGGACGTTGGCCAACAGGGTGCGGCTGGCCAGAAGGGCATTCTTCTCGGCGTCGATCGCCGACGTCAGCCGGATCGCTTCGCTCAGGACATCGATGGCCTCCTGGTTCGCTACCCGCCTCGCCAGAACGGCCCCCAAAACTGTCGTATCCTCAGCCAAGGCAGGAGCGCCGGGCGGAAGGCGACGCCGGTCTATCGCCAGCGCTTCCCGCGCCAGCCGCTCCGCTTCCGGAAGCCGGGCCTGGTCCATTCGCAAGAGCGCTAGACGCCTCAGATTGTCGGCAACCTCCTGGTGGTCAGGCCCGTAAGCGGACTTGAGCCGCTCCAACGCCGTGTGCATGAGCGAATCGGCGCGATCGAACAGGCCCAGCGATTGGTACACGGTGCCGAGGGTCTGATAAAGATGCGCCTGCACCTCGGGATCGCGATTCAGAGCCGGTAGCTTTTCGACGCCACGGTCAATGACCGTGACAACCTTCAAGCCCGCCGCAGGCCCCGCCTCTTCGTCGCCGCCCTGGAAAAGATCTTCCATGAACTTCTCAACGCGTTGCGCCCGAGCCGCCTCCGCCAGCGCCGCATCCTTCGCCTTGGCTAGACGCACGGTGAAGAAGACGATCAGCCCCACAACTAGCGCGGACACCAGCGATGCCGCCGTCACGACACGCCGGTTCCGCCTGACGAACTTCCCCATCCCGTACCCCACCGTGCCCCGGCGCGCCTCCAGCGGCTCTTCCTTCAGGTAATGATCGATGTCCCGTATCAGCGCCTCAACCGACCCATAGCGCTCCCGAACGTCGTGATGTACCGCTTTGAGACACAAAGCATCCAGATCCTTCCAGGCCCTCTTGCTTAGCCGACGGCTAGCGCTAGCCACGGTCGAAGGCTTCTCCGGCGGATGCTCGACAACCAGATCCCCGCCGCCATCCACAGCGNNCAAACGGCCGCCGCCCGGCGAGCATCTCATAAAGAATGACACCCAGCGAGTAGACATCCGTATAGGCGCCCACGATTCCGTCGCGTTCCCACTCCGGCGCTGCGTAACCCTCGGAGTAGAACCGCACACCGGACCCCGGACGGTCCCCTGACTCGCCCGCATCGCTCAGTTCCCTCGCGATACCGAAGTCCAGCAGGCGTGGCGCTCCGTCCCGCTCCACCAGGATGTTGGAAGGCTTCAGGTCGCAATGGATGACTGCTTGCCCGTGCGCGTACTGCACCGCCTCGCACACCGATCGAAAAAGGCGTAACTGCTCCTCCACCGGGCGGTCGTGCCGCCGGCAATAATCCGTGAAGGCCTCGCCCTCCACATACTCCATGACGAACCACGGGATCCCATCGCCCAGCGCGCCCGCGTCATACAGCCGGGCAATAAAGACGTGCCTGAGCTTCGCCAGCGTCTTGATCTCGCGGGCAAAGCGTTCCCGCCGGGCAGTCGTCACCCCCGCATGCAGCAGAAACTTGATCGCCACAGGACGGCCGGTATCTTCGCGTTCGAAGAGGCCCACCACGCCCATCCCGCCCTTGCCCAGTATTCGGATGAGCCGGTAGGGGCCGACCTCCTGGAAAGCGAGCGCTTCTACCGGCGCGCCCACGATTCGATACGCGATCTCGGGCAAGCCCCCGTCCAGCAGCGGCGCGCCCCGGCAGTCCCCCTTCAGCAGGTTCCGCACCTCGGCCATCAATTCCGCATCATCCCCGCACGCCGCGTCCAGGAAGGCCTGCCGTTCGGATTCCCGCCCCGACGCCGCGTCGTGGAAAATGGCTGCGATTCGATCCCAGCGCGCGCTGTCCATCGGCGCTACTCCGCGTCCGGGCAAATCCTGCCCGCCAGCCAGGCCCTGGCCGCGCGCCAGTCGCGCTCCACCGCCGATTCGGAAACGCCCAGCAATGCCGCGGTCTCGGCTACGTCCATCCCCCCAAAGAACCGGCTTTCGACCACCTGCGCCTGGCGCGGACTGAAACTCGCCAGTTCTTGCAGAGCCATGTCCAGTGCCAGCAATTCTTCAGGCCAGGCCGCCATCTCCTCGATGGAATCGCTGAGCGGAACAAAGCTGACCTCTCCGGCGCCGCCCCTCTTGCGCGCGCCCCTGCGCCGCGCTTCATCCACCAGGATTTGGCGCATCGCCTTCGTGGCGATTCCCTTGAAATGGGTAGCGGAGGTGTCCGCCAGGTGCGGCGATCCCTGCAGTTTCATCCATGCCTCGTGCACCAGCGCGGTGCGGTTGATCGTAGCGTTGGCTTCGCTCTTCAACACAAACGACGCCAACCGCCGCAACTCCTCGTAAACAAGGCTGAACGCTTCGTCCCCCCTGCGAGCTTCTGCGCCATTCGCGCCGGTTTCGGCGGCGGCCGCTTTTTGGGGCTCCGGCATGACGGCTTTTCCCTCCGCTTTCCGCAATACTCAATGAAGGCCAAAGACGAAACCGGATCGCCGGTCCGCCGCGGCCAACTCAGAGCTTACGCCTGTCTCGAAATCTTAGCAGTCGAGCAAGCGCGTTGCAACTATGGGACCAAGCCCGAAAAAAGATACAGGAAAGGATCACACAATGAACGCAACTTACGAACGGATGAATTCACGGCGCCGCACCGCACGGTTCGCCACGTGCATCATGACTTTCGCCGCCTCGACGATTGCCGCTCACGCGCAAACGCCGCCCTACGTGCTATTCCAGAATTCCACGCTCACGGGTTCCGGAAACACGATCAACGCCACCTTTCTCCCCGTGGTTCTCAGCACCGGGACCATTTACGAAAACGTCACTATCCAATTCGACGTGGACTCGCAAGGCAACTTGACAATCGCGCCCGGCTTCCCGCAGGTTGTTAAGTCGCCCATCTTTCTAACCTCCAAGTTCATGCCGGGCGAATATGTGGGCCCAAGCACGATCCTGGGAGGCAAAGCCTTGATAACCGTAAGCGGTCCGTCCGTCGCGCCCGGCGGCACTACGGAGTGGACCATCACTACACCGACCGGCGCCGACCCGTGCACGTATCCAAGTAGCGCTACGTGGTACGTCGGGCCTCTTACGAGCAATCCGCTGTGGCTGCCACGGCTCAAGAAGGATGGCATCACCTCTACTGCCTATGACTACGGCACTGGCAGTTCCCAATGCGACACCCAAGGCCTCTACTGGGACTCCCCGAGCACGCTGCTAGGTTTCAGCCAGGTCGGGGATTCGCTTACGATCTATAGCTACACTAACGACGGCAGCGACTCTAACAGCCCGCTTGCGCAGATTACCTATTGCCTCGTCGGCAGCCCAAACTGCCCCGCGACGCAGTAGTGCAGGCTCGGAGTTCCAAGGGGGGAGCCGCTCGGAAGCGCTCCAGCGTGAGATGTGCTGTCACGACGCCGGAGCCACCCCAATGATCTCACTTAAGGGAGACATGTCCAGATCCCGGGCCGAAGAAGCTCAACTTGTTATCTCCCTGTTTGAGTACCCGCGTTAGCCGCAACAACCCGCACTCTTTGCCCGGGTCGAACCGCACCGAATGCTGCACAATCACCAACGCCGGCGGCGCTGTCCCCAAAGCTCCCAGCGCCGCCGCATACTCCCCCTCCATCTCATACGGCGGATCCATAAATACAATATCCCCCGCCTGCCGCCCCAGCGCCGCCACCACCTTCCCCGCCACCCC
>PKYZ01000503.1:0-267 GCA_003132865.1 Bryobacterales bacterium | reverse complement strand
CGCGGCTGAGCGCCTCGATCCCCACCGCGCCCGTCCCCGCGTACGCGTCCACGAACACTGCGCCCTCGATCCGCCCCGCCAGCACGTCGAACAGCGTCTCGCGCAGCCGGTCCGGCGTAGGACGCGTGGCCCACCCCTCAACCGTCTTCAACCGCCGCGACCGGAACTCGCCCCCAATCACCCGCATCAGCCCACCGTCACCAGCCCATAGCGGCGCTGCCAATGATCGCGGATGTAAGCCACCGCCCGCCGCAGGTCCTCCTGGTC
>PKYZ01000886.1 GCA_003132865.1 Bryobacterales bacterium | reverse complement strand
CCGCCAATTTCGCCGGATGCCTTCCCACCCGGAGCCGGGACTCCACCAGTAGTCCGTCAACAGCAGCAGAGCCGGTAGCGCGATGGTGTCTTCCTTGGACGTGAGCGCCGCGCCGAAAAGCAGCAGCACCGCCAGCGCCGTCGTCCAACTGATGGCGCTTTCCCGGCGATACAGGAAGACCGTGAACGCGGAGAATGCCAGCATCGCGCTGAGCGCGTCGGAACGGCCCGCCACGTAGGCCACCGCTTCGGTCTGTGCCGGATGCAGCAGGAACAGCGCCGCCGCCAGGCCGGCCAGCAGACCGCGCCGCGATTCGCCCAGGTTGGCCCACACCAGCAAGCGCCGGACGATGAAAAATACCAGGCTGGTAGCGATGCAGTGAATGAGGACGTTCAAGAAGTGATACCACCACGTATCGTCGGGTGAAAGGCGGGCGCTCATCCAATAAGTGGCCATGAGGAGCGGGCGCTGGCCGTGGAGAAACGCGGAGAGAGGCTGCGTGGCGATGTTCGAAATCGCGAAGGGGAGAAAATTGTCGTCGAACAGAAACGGTCCGCTCATCGAGGGCGAGTAGGCCCACAGCACCACGATTGCCGCGGCCAACACACCCAGCGCGAAGTAGTGCCATTGCGGATGCAAGCGGCCGGCTGTTGCGGCGGCCACCACCGGCGGCGCCGCACCCGCCCTGCGGACTTGTTTCCTATTCTTCATGGTTCTCCAGGCTGTGTATGTGGTACTCCAGGATAGCCACGCGTTGCGCCAGAGCGACATTGTCGTCGCGCAGGTGCGAAATGATGATCGAAAAACGGAAGAACATGATCAGGAACAGGGCGCCGGAGATCAGGAACAGCGTGAGCGGGGTATCCGGCACGCCGCTCCAGCGCGTGATGACCTCCAGCACCGGCCGGCTGCGCGAGAGCACCAACATCGCCACGCAGGTGAGGAGCCAGCTCACCGAATACTCCACGCGAATGTGCGCGCGGCGCACCGAGATCAGCACCATGACGAGCAGCAAAATGCTCAGTACGGTGGTCACATTTAACAGGCGGTCCATCTATCCTCCCGCTCCGGCTCCGGGGCCACGCTGCGCACCCTGTTTGGGCGAGGCTCCCTGGGCGCGATGAAACCGGCGGTCATATTTCAGGATATTCACGAAAACGCCCAGCAACACATGGGCGATGTAATAAAGCGATACGCGGGCGGTTATGGAAGATCGTCCCGTGAGGCGCGGCAGCATCTTCACGGGCACTTCCTCGAAGCGGAACCGGCGGCGCTGCAGCACCACCAGGGCCTCGATTTCCGGATACTCCAGCGGGAAGCTGCGGCTGAAGACTCCCAGCGCGTTGCGGTTCACGCCGACGAAGCCCGATGTGGGGTCGTGCACCGGCTTGCCCAAAATGGGACGCAGCACCAGCCGGAAAAAGCGAATCCCCAGCGACCGGACTTTGCCGGTGCTCGAGCCGTTTTCCTCGACGAAACGCGAGCCGATCACCATTTCGCAGCCCGTACTCTTCAGCCGTTCGAGGATGCGCGGGATGTCGCGAGCGTCGTGCTGGCCGTCGCCATCCACGCGAATCACGTACTGGAATCCCAGCGAGAACGCCAGTTTATAGCCCGCCTGTACGCAGCCGCCGAGGCCCAGGTGATGCGGCAGCGGCAGCACTTCGGCCCCCGCCATTCGCGCCGCCGCGATGGTGTCGTCGAGCGAGCAATCGTCGATCACCAGCACCGGCGTTCCCGGCATGGCGGCTTGGATGGCGCGCACCACGCCTCCTACGGCGGCTTCCTCGTTATAAGCCGGAACGATGATGAGCAACGCATCTTGGGGCGTGGTCATGGCCGGCATCGTCAAAGCTCGGCCACGCGCCGCGCCGAAATGGAATGCGAGCGCAGCAGCCGCCCGTAGATGTGGGGCGTGAGGCGCGCCGTGCGGCGGATCTCGCGGCGTTTGCGCAACAGGGACGGTGCATCGAGCAGCAGCGCGCCGTGCGCCCGCAGCACGTAAAAGGGCATGCGCCAGGCCGAGTCGCCTTCCAGGCGGAACCGGGCGGCGGTGCCGCGTCCGCGCAGCATGAATCGCAAATGCCACGCATATCGCGCCAGCGACACAAATGGCGCGGAGGCCAGCATACGCAACGGGAAATTCTTGGCCAGCACAAATAGGCGGTTGCGCTCCACGTAATAAGCTTTCAGCCGCGAAGCGCGCCCCGCCGAGTGCGAATAATGGTGCTCCACCACGGCCTCCGGCGCGTAGAGACAGCGCCAGCCGGCCCAGCGCGCGCGCAGCCCCAGGTCGGTGTCTTCGCAATACAGGAAGAAGTCTTCGTCGAAGCCGCCGATCTGTTCCAGCATGGCGCGCCGGTAGAGCGCCGCCGAGCCACTGGGAAACAGGACCTCTTCCGCCACCGGAAAGAATTTCGGCGGACGCCCGTGGCCGCGCTGCTTGCTGCTGCCATCGCCACAGACCAGCATGCCGGCCGAATCCAGCGTATCTTCGCCGAAGAGCCGCACCTGCGAGGCGCACATGCCGGCATCGGGCCGCGCTTCCAGGGCCGATACCAGGGCCGCCAGCCAGCCGGGATCGGGCGCCGCATCGTCGTTGAGCGTGGCGAGATACCGGCAGCGCGATTGGCGGAAAGCGTCGTTGATGGCCGCGCCGAAACCCACATTGCGCGGTTCTTCGATCACCCGCACACCCGGCCGCGCCGCCCCGTTGCGCCGCACTGCGCCGGAGCCGCTATTGTCGACGATAATCACTTCAAAATCGCGTTGCGTCTGCTTCTCCAGGGCGGCGACGCATTCCTGAAGCCTCGCATCCCCGGCCAGAGTGGGGACCACCACCGTTACCAACAGTTCGGGCATACCCCTCCCGTGGGGCACGACTCCAGTCCTGCGCGGGTCCTCCAGGACCCGCTTTTCAAGCTGTCGCCGGCATCTGAAACGGCTCATCCGCGCTGCCGCCGTAGATATCCGGCACGTGCGCGTTCATCGCCCGCAGATGCATGCTGAGCTGGCCGCGGTGATGCACCGTGTGTTTGATCCAGAAATCCATGTACAGCACCAGCGGCAGATTAAACACGTTGAAGAAATTCACGGGCGCCGCGAGTTGCTCGCCGGAGACCGCGGCAATCTTACCGGAAATCGGGGGCACGTGCTGGTCGTAATAGGCCAGGATTTCCGCCGCCGTTGCGGGCGCCGGTCCATCGGAGCCGCCTCCCTCGAAGCTGCCCGCGGCGATGCTTTCGCCGAACCATTTCTCGCTGTGCACGATGTGCCACATCAGTTCGCGCGTGGTGCGTCCTTTCTCGCCCAGCTTGAAATCGAGCTGCGCTTCCGGAACGGCGGCCAGCACGCGCCGCGTGGTGGGAACTTCGTTGCCCAGGCTTTGCAGGAAAACCATGGACAGTCCTTTGGCTTGATCGGGTGTAAACATGAATGCCTCCTCGGGCTATGGTACAACGAACGATGGCCGAACGGCACGGACTGACGCGCGGGCTGGGGCTGCTCGAAGCCACCGCCTTGAACATGAGCAACATGGTCGGCGTGGGCCCCTTCGTGACTATCCCGCTGCTGATCGGCGCCATGGGCGGGCCGCAATGCTTGCTGGGCTGGGCCGTGGGCACGGTACTGGCGCTCTGCGACGGGCTGGTGTGGGCGGAGCTGGCCGCAGCCATGCCGGGTGAAGGCGGCAGCTATCTGTACCTGCGCGAGGCCTTCCGCCGCACGCGGTTGGGCACGCTGCTGCCATTTCTGTTCATTTGGCAATTCGTCTTCAGCGGGCCGCTCGAGATCGCTTCCGGCTACATCGGCTTCGCGCAATACCTGAGTTATCTCCGCAGCGGCATGGGCGCTTTCCAGATGCACCTGGCGGTGTTGGTGGTGGGTGTGCTGGTCATCGCGCTGCTCTACCGCGGCATCCAGTTCGTAGGCCGCCTGACGGTGGTGCTATGGATCGGCATGCTGGCCACCGTGGCGTGGATCGTGGCCGCCGGCTTCGCACACTTCGACGCCCGCCGCGCCTTCGATTTTCCGCCGCACGCCTTCGCGATTTCGCCGGCCTTCATGGCCGGACTGGGCGGCGCCACTCTGATCGCCATGTACAACTTTCTCGGCTACTACGGCATCTGTTTCGTAGGCGGCGAAGTCCGCCGGCCGGAGCGCACGATGCCGCGCTCCATCGTGCTCTCGGTGCTGCTGGTGGGCGCCATGTACGCGCTGATGACCATCGCCATCATGGCGGTGGTGCCGTGGCGGGAAGCCGCGCAATCGAAGTTCGTGGCGGCCCGCTTCATGGAGGTGCTCTACGGGCCGTGGGCCGGCCGCGCCGTGACCGTGCTGATCCTGTGGTCGGCGGTGGCCTCCGTGTTCGCGCTGTTGCTGGCCTATAGCCGCGTGCCTTACGCTGCCGCGCTCGATGGATACTTCTGGAAACCCTTCGCGCGCCTGCACCCGACCGGCGATTTCCCGCACGTGTCGCTGCTGGTGATCGGCGCGCTCGCCATAGCGGGCGGGATGTTGAGCCTCGATTGGGTCGTCTCCGCGATCCTGACTGCGCGCATCCTGATTCAGTTCATCGGCCAGATTGCGGCGGTGGTGGTGCTGCGCAAATCCCGGCCGGACATACGGCGCCCGTTTCGGATGTGGCTGTATCCGCTGCCCAGCGTGCTGGCGCTGGCCGGCTGGGTGTACGTGTTCGCCACGTCCGGCTGGACGTTCGTACTCTGCGGCCTGGCAGTGCTGGCCAGCGGCGTGGTTGCGTTTGCCGTGTGGCGGCGCTGGGGCGGCGTACCGCCCGGGCTGAGGTAAGAGTGTGGGCGTTGATTGAGAATTGACATACTGACACCCGCAGCCGCAGGCGATCCATAGTGGAGTAAGGAGGCTTCGAATGAGTAATGTACTTCTGCCGATTCTCCTGGTTTTCGCAATCTACTTTCTTCATGTTTCTTCCATCGCAACGAAAGAAGAAACAGCAACACAATGCGCCGGATGGGCAAACCACCGCCACCCGAGCTACCACGTTGACCGAATGTCCGGCGTGTAAGAGCGCCGTCTCCGCCGAGGCGGCAAAGTGCCCAAGCTGCGGACATCCGTTTCAGATGGAGAATGTTTACCAGCGGATA
>PKYZ01000224.1:6009-8053 GCA_003132865.1 Bryobacterales bacterium | reverse complement strand
CAAGATTGGCCGCCCCACGATTTTTGCAAAATCGCCTCTATTTGCGAAACTAAGCCCCATTGCACTCTTGAGCGTGCGTCCGCAGCGCCTCTTTCAACCTCTCCGGCAACGCCTGCGCCCGCCCCGGCCGTCCCACGCATACCACCACAATCGAACCGTTGGCGGCGATGACGTGATCCTTCAGCGCGGCGAACTCCAGCGTGTACGAAGACGTGCCGACCCGCTTCACCGACACGGCGATGTCCAGTTCGTCGTCGAAGCCCACCGCCGACCGATACTCGCATTCCACCCGCACGCGCGGAAATCCCACGTCCGGCGCGTCGCGATAACAGTATCCCAGCGATCGCAGAAACTCGATCTCCGCGGCCTCGAAATAGCGCAGCATGGCGGTGAAGTGAATTTGTCCGGAAGCGTCCGTGTCAGGGAATGCCACCCGCACCCGGTGCGTGAATTTTGGCATGGGTTCTATTTTTCCGGTTTGGCGAAGGCCGTATCTGAGAGCGGCGCGTTGTTCTTGATCTCGGCGAACTTGAAGATCATCGTGTTATCCGGCGCGCGTTGCTCGATGGTGAAGGGCAACTTCAGTCCGTCCACGTCGCGGTAGTCCCGCAGCAGCATTTCGTACTGCACGATGCCATCCTCCAGCGTGACGCGCTCGAAGTCGCGCTTCAGCAGCAGGCCGTTCTCCGCATCGAAGTAAAGCTTCTCCGGGGGACCGCCGGCGGGCGTGGCCTCGACCACGTAAACGGCGCGCCCGTCCACCTTGTCCGCCCCGGCCGTCTCCATCTTTGGATACAGTTCCTTGAGCCGCACTTCGCGGTAGAAATGGTGGTCGCGCTGGGCAACCGCCAGGTCCGTCTTGCTCATGGCATGCGTGCCCGAATCGGGATTCTTTTCCCAGCCGTTGTCGCCGTCCAGCACCGTCTCGACCACGCCATAGCCGGGAATGTCCATCGTCAGGCGGAAGCTGCCGGGCACCTTGGCCACTACCTGCGCCGCGCCGGTCACGTTGTCGTCCGGGATTTCGACCGTGCCCTTCATTGCGCGCGTGGTAACCTTCTCGTAGGCGGTTTGTCCGCCGAGAGCCTGCCGGTACTTCTCCAGGATCTGATCTACGCTGGGCTGGGCAAGCGCGGGCGCCACGGCCGCCAGCGCCAGTAAACAGTATTGCCGGTAACTCATGGGAACCTCCTGGGCAGCGGAACGCGCGGCCCACAGTCTACAATAAATCTTTTATGCATCTACAGGAAGTTGTCGAAGCGCAAGGCCACCTGATCGACTCCCACGTGATGGAGAACATCTTCGACAAGGTGGTGGAGCATCACGGCCGCTTCGAGGTGGAACAGTTTCGCATCGGCCGCACCAACAGCGAGCCATCCTACCTGCGCCTGAAGGTGGAAGCGCCCTCCAGCGAGTTGATGGCGCATCTGCTCGAAGACCTGCTGGAACTGGGCTGCTCGGCGGTGGATTCGGGCGACGCCGCGCTGCGCGCGGTCGAACGCGACTGCTGCGCGCCGGAAGATTTCTACTCCTCCACCAATCACCGCACCTTCGTGCGTCTCGAGCAGCAGTGGATCGAAGTGGAAAACCAGCGCATGGATGCCCTGATCGTGGTCGCGGACGGCCGCGCCTGGTGCCGCCGCCTGCGCGACATCCGGGCGGGCGACCGCGTGGTGGTGGGGATGCGCGGCATCCGCGTGGCGCCCGAGTCGAAGGAGCGCGACCGGCTGGCGTTCGCCTTCATGTCCAACGGCATCTCGTCGGAGCGGCAGGTGGAGACGGCCGTACGGCAGACCGCGGCCCTGATCCGGCAGACGTTGCAGCAGAAGCTGAAGGTGATCGTGGTGGCCGGCCCTGTGGTAGTGCACACCGGCGGCGTGCATGGCCTCGCGACGCTGATCCAGGGTGGCTTCGTACACGCGCTGCTCAGCGGCAACGCCCTGGGCGTGCACGACGCGGAGGCCGCGCTGTTCGGCACCTCGCTGGGTGTGCGGCTCTCCGATGGACGCCAGGAAGAGCACGGCCACCGCAATCACATGCGCGC
>PKYZ01000224.1:0-5966 GCA_003132865.1 Bryobacterales bacterium | reverse complement strand
ACCGACATGAACGCCGCCCAGGACGCCTACGCCGAGCAGCTTAAGGGCGCGGGACTGGTGTTGTGCCTGGGGTCCATGCTGCATTCCATCGCCACCGGCAACATGCTGCCAAGCTGGGTGAAGATCGTGTGCGTGGATATCAACCCCGCGGTGGCCACCAAGGTGAGCGATCGCGGCACGGGGCAAGCCGTGGGGGTGGTGGCGGACGTCGGCATGTTCCTGGACCTGCTGGCCAAGACCGTCGTACAGCCACTCGCCCTGCCGGTCGCCGCAACCGAACCATGATGCGAGCATGAAGCGAGCTTATACCGACGAACACGCCGCGGCCGGAATCGATGCCGTCCTGCCCGGAATCGAGACCTGGCCCAACCAGTTTCCCGATTACGAGATCGAGATCGCGATTCCGGAGTTCACCTCAGTATGCCCCAAAACCGGGCTGCCGGATTTTGGCAAACTGACGCTGCGCTATGTGCCCGACAAGAAATGCCTGGAGCTGAAATCGCTGAAGATGTATCTGCTCGCTTATCGCAATCTGGGTATCTTCTACGAGAACGTGGTGAACCGGTTCCTGCGCGACGTAGTGGCGGCCGCCAAGCCCGTAAGCGCCACGGTCACCGGCGAATTCACGCCGCGCGGCGGACTGCAATCCAAGATCACGGCCGCGTGGATCAAGCCAGGGAGCAAGCAACGTGGACACCGATGAATTGACGGCCATTCTGCAGGAGGTTCGCGACCGCGTGCGCGCGCGCCATCCGGAAGCCGGGGCGGCCGCAGCGGTACCACTGCCCGACCTGATGCCCCTGCTGCACGCGCGCGATGCCGCCGAAGCCAAGGTGGCCGCCATCGGCACCGTGAATCCGCGCGCCGGCGGCCCGCTGAACTGGCTGGCGCAACAGGCGAAGAAGGCCAANNCGAGCAGGTGGAGTTCAATCGCAACGTGATGGCTTGCGTCGAGGCCACGCTGGAGTCGCTCGAAGAGACCCGCCGCACGCTGGCCGCGATGGGGCAGATTCAGGACGAAGTCCGCGAGCTGAAAGACATCCGCTCGCATTGGGTGGACTGGCGGCAGGAATGGGAACACAAGCTGGTGGTCAACGAAACAAAGTTGCTGCGCGGGCTGGCCGAACTCAATGCCGCGTTCCAGCATCGTTCGGGGCAGAACGAGAGCTTCTTCCGGGATCAAGTCAAGTTGCAGCATGCCGACTTCACAGCGGCGGTGGAGCGCAGCGGGGTGGATATCCAGAAGCGCCTGTGGGCGGACCTGGAACGTGTCCGGAAGGACTACGATCATCTGATCCATTCGGAGCTGCGGTTGATCCGGCAGCGCGCCGCGACGAGCCCGCCCGCCGCCACCGCGCCGGCTTCACCGCAACCGCAAGCGCCCTCCCAGGCGCAACCTCAATTCGATTACGCCCGCTTCGCCGAGCGCTTCCGCGGTTCGGAAGACTACGTCAAGAAAGGTCAACGGTTCTACTTGCCGTACTTCACCGGGCGGCGCGAGGTGCTGGATGTCGGCTGCGGGCGCGGCGAGTTTCTGGAGCTGATGCGCGAAGCCGGCGTCCCGGCGCGTGGCATCGACTTGAGCCGGGAATCCGTGGAGTTGTGCCGCCGAAAAGGTTTGCAGGCGGATGCCGCCGACCTGTACACCCATCTCGCGGATTTGCCGGAAGCATCGCTGGACGGTATTTTCAGTGGGCAGGTAGTGGAGCATCTGCCGCCCGAACGCCTGCCGGATATGATCCGGCTAGCGGCATCGCGGCTTGAGCGCGACGGCGTGCTGGCGATTGAAACGCCCAATCCCGAGTGCCTGGCCATTTTCGCCAGTCACTTCTATCTCGACCCGACGCACGCCCGCCCGGTGCCGCACGCCTTGCTGTCGTTCTACATGGAAGAGTACGGGCTGGGCGGAATCGAGGTGCACCGGCTCTCGCCGGCTATTGAATCCATGCCCGCCTTGGCCGGGCTGCCGGAGGATTTCCGCGAGGCGTTCTTCGGCGGCCTGGATTACGCGATTGTGGGGAGGAAGCTATAACGCGCTCCAGTGCGCCGCGCGAGATCGAGATCAAGCTGGCGCTGAGGGACGCCGCCGCCGGGCGCCGTCTGCTGCGCGCCGCCGGATTCCACGTATCCAAACGCCGAGTCTTCGAAGCGAATACACTCTTCGACACCGCGCGTGGTGCGCTAAGCCGCAAGGGAAGCTTGTTGCGCGTCCGCGAGGCAGGCCCACTGGGTATTCTGACTTACAAAGGAACAGAGGTCGCCGGCAAGTACAAGGACCGCGAAGAACTGGAAGTCGAGGTGTCCGATCCGCGCAGGCTGACTGAGATGCTGGCCCACCTGGATTTCATCCCCACGTTTCGATACGAGAAGTTCCGCACGGAATACCGCCGTCCCGGCGAAGCGGGCGCAGCCATGCTCGACGAGACGCCCATTGGGGTGTATCTGGAACTGGAGGGCGCGCCCGGCTGGATCGACCGCAATGCGCGCCGGCTGGGGTTTGCGGAATCGGATTACAGCACGGCGAGTTATGGCGGCCTTTATGCGGATTACTGCCGCACACATGGCCTGCCAGTCACGCACATGACGTGGAGTGCTTCCTCCTGACTCCTGCCTTCTGACTCCTGACTTCCTATACCTTCTTCTTCGCCCCGCCCAACCCCAGCGTCTGCATCTCGCTGAAGTCCACGCGGCGATGCTCGTCCATCGCCAGGTTGGAAAGGATCACGGCGGTGGAATCGTTCAGCCCAAGCTCCAGGTTCGACTTCGGCTTGTGGTTCGCCGGATCCTTGCAGCACAGGAAGAAGTCCTCGAGCTCCACCGTCACCGGGTTGCGGTCCTCCTCCGGTGCCATGATGCCTTTGCTGTAGAGCCAGCGCCGCGCGAATTTCGCTTCGCGCGACAGGAAGGAGTCGCTGGCAGCCTGTGAGTCCTTCGGCAGCAGCAGCGGAATTCCGCGGGAAGCCGCCGCCGTGGTCATGGTGGCGCCGGCCTGGAAAACCTCCTTCTTGTCCGTGGCCTTCTTTACGTCCGGAGCCGACACCGGTTTGGGTTCGCGATACCAGAGTGCCGTCGCCGGATGGTTATCGTCGCCGATGGTGATCTCAATGGCGCCAGCCGTGCCCATGATCACTTCGCCGAACTCCTGGCGCTGCGCCTGAAGTAAGTCGAGGTGCGAGCTGGTGCTGATGGAACTGTACAGCAGCTTGCGTCCGTTGGGGTAAACGTAGATCAATTGGATGTTATCGTAGACGTCGCGGCCGTCTTTAAACGTATCGATGCCGCCCACGCCGATGACGTACTCGGGCGGCGAGCCGAACATCCAATCGGCCACATCGATCTGGTGCGAGGCCAACTCGGCGGTGTTGCCGCCGGCGTACTCGCGGTACATGCGCCAGTTGATCTTGCGCTCCAGCGAGGGATCCGGCACCGGACGCCGCTGGCTCGAGTTGCGATGCCATTGGCCGCGGATGTGCGTGACGTTGCCGAGCACGCCCTGGTCGATCATCTGCTTGGCGGTCTGGTAGAACTGGCTGTAGCGCCGCTGCAGACCCACTTGCAGCACTTGTTTGGGGTGCTCGGCCACCAGCGCGCGCAGCGCGTGCACTTCTTCGGACTTGTGCACCAGGCTCTTCTCGCAGAAGACGTGCTTGCCGGCCTGCAGGCTGTCTTTGGTGATCGGAAAGTGCTCGTACAGCGGCACGGCGATCAGCACGGCGTCGATGTCTTTGCGTGCCAGCAGCTCGCGGTAGTCCTTGTACGCCGCCGGATTGTTGCCCGCGGTTTCCACGCCCTTCTTCAGGTTGACGTCCCAGTTGTCGCACACGGCCACGCAGCGGCCCGCGTCGGTTTCGTGGAGATGCTTGAGCAGGTACGTGCCGCGGCTTCCGGTTCCGATAAAGCCGTACTGCACCTGGTCGTTGGCGGCGTGCACTTTTTGAATGAAAGGCGCGCCTTGGGCGGCGGGCAGGGCGGCGGCGACGGCCGAAACGGCGCTGGCCGCCTTTACAAAGTCGCGTCGGGTGACATCGTTGTCATGTGCCATGCAGGGCTTCCTTAAAGAAGAGGTTTGCCTCCAGATTGTAACATGGAGCTTTCAACTATCAGCTTTCAGCTATCAGCTTTCAGCCCCCAACCCTAAGCCCCAGCCCCTAGCCCCGGTCTTTTCACCGGCCCGAAGGCAGGAATCCGAAAGACACAACCGCGGCGCCCAGCGTGCGCGGGTCGTTACCCGGAGCGTGATATGGCGGATCGGCCTGAAACTCGGCCTCGACGGTTCCGGGAGGGCCGGGCGGCAGCGGCCAGCGCACGGTGCGGATGCCCAACTCCGTCAAGTGGGCGGTCCCCAGCGGCACACCGTTCAACCGCGCGCTGAAATCGGTGTGCCCAAGCGCTGCGAGCAGTTGGGGGCCTATGTTCAAAACCACCTCGAACTGCGTGGCCCGTGGCGCGCGGTACAAACGGGCCGTGGCGTGCGGCGCGGCCCAGCGAAAGCCCTCTTCGAGTCCAAACCAGCCATCCGTCAATTGCCAAACCGGCGTCAGCTCGTTGTTCATAATGTAAGTCGTATCCAGCGTGTGCGGATTATGGACTACAATCCAAAGCTTGCGGTTCGCCTGCGTCCAGACGAGCGTGGCGACGGCGGGACCTTGTTCCAGTACCTTCGCCGCGGGATCTTCCATTGAATACATCTTTACGTTCATGTCCGGCAGCAAATAGCGCAATGCGCCCGCCGCTCCCCAGGGAGGAAACGCGGGCGGCAGGCCGTGATAGAGGAATATCGGAATGCCCTGGAACAAAGCGGCGGAGGCGCGCAACTGCGCAACGTAGTCGCGACTGTCGGCATCCTCGGCCAGCTTTTGGCGGCGGTAGTCGCGCAGATCGAGGTAGCTCCAGGGCAGCCATGCTGCGAGGAATACGGCGGCCAATACACCATAGCGGGCATCCGCCAGAGAGGATAGGGCCATGGCCACCCCGATCAACGGTACATACCAATACGCGCTAAAGAGACGTCCCGGCAGAAAGACCAACGGCACGAAAAACAGCATGGTGGCCGCCACGCCGAGCCATAGCCGGCGATCGCGTCTGACGGCGGGAAGCGCCAGTAGCGCGAAGCCCGCGAGGGGAATCCCGAACAGCTCGGCCGCGTAGAACTTCGCGCTGGCCGCCACCGCGGCGGGCGTGAAACGGAAGGCATAGTCGTTATCCTGGTTGGGGTTCCTGAAGATGCCTTGCAGCCCGAATGACAGCGACACCAGAAAGAACGGGATCAGTGGCCGCCACTGGCGCTTGCCGAACCAGATCTCGTAGCATGCCAGCACGGCCGGCAGCATCACGGCCAACTCCTTCGATTTATACGCCAGCCAAAAGGCCAGGAACGACAGCACCCAGCGGCGTTTGATCCAGAACAGGAAACTGAGCAGGCAAAAGGCGGCGCAGAACAGATCGAAGACGTACATGGGTTTCCAGTACACGTCGAAAACGGCCATGTGAAACGCGAAGAACAGAGCGCCGGCGCTGGCCGCGAAAGGGGAGGCCCCCACATTGCGCAAAACCAGCCACAGCAGCCAGACATTGAGCAGGTGGAGGAGATGGAGAGGCAGAAGGTAATGCCGAAAATCGAGGCCGAAGGCGCCGCTCACGATCCGGAAATAGAGGTGGCCCACGGGCCGGAAATTCCGGGCGTTGTAGACCGGGTTGACGAGATCCTTGGCGAAGTCGGCAGCCGGAATCTGGGGCGTCCAACTCAGGCTGTCCAACTCATCGCCCTGGAAGAAGCCCTGGTTGGCGCCGCGATTGGCGATGAAGAACAACAGCGCCATGGCGAGAAATAGGGCCAATCCGATTGATTTGTTCATAGGTGAACGATCCAACAACGCGAAGCGCCAACGGTCGATGTTACAACGTGGCGGCGTTTCAGTGGGGCATACCTCCAGGTCTGCGCGGGTCCTCCAGGACCCGCTCTTGAT
>PKYZ01000352.1 GCA_003132865.1 Bryobacterales bacterium | reverse complement strand
TCACAGATCAGGAGTCAGAATACTATTAGTCGCGATTGCGTCTCTGGCGTGGGGCGCGCAGGAGCATCCCATACTTCCGATAGGGTCCGCGGCGCCGGACTTTGCGCTGCCGGGTGTCGACGGCAAGATACACCGGCTCGCCGATTATGCCGCCAGCCCGGTCCTGGCGATTGTCTTCACATGCAACCACTGCCCGATCTCGCAGCTTTACGAGCAGCGCATCCAGCGGCTATACGAGGAGTATCGCGACAAAGGCGTGGCCGTTGTCGCCATCCAGCCGAACGCTCCGGAGGCCCTCCGGATCGACGAGCTGGATTCCTCGGATATGAGCGACACCCTCGAAGAGATGAAGATCCGGGCGGAGTACAAGCATCTGACCTATCCTTATCTCTACGACGGTGAAACCCAGGCGGTCGCGCGGGCGTATGGTCCGCAGGCTACGCCGCACGTGTTCGTCTTCGACCGCGACCGGCGCTTGCGTTACGAGGGCCGCGTGGATAACAGCTACCGCATGGAACTGGTGAAGACGCAGGATGCGCGCCATGCCATTGACGCGGTGCTGGCGGGCAAGCCGGTGGAGGTCGCGCACACTGGCGTTTTTGGTTGCTCGACCAAGTGGAAAGAAAAAGAGGCCGAGAGGCTGGAGGCGCTCCGGAAGCTGGAAGAAAAGCCGGTGAGTCTGGAGTTGGCTTCGGCTGACGACTTGAGGAAGCTGCGCGCGAACCCGGCGAAGAAGCTGACGCTGGTCAGCTTCTGGGACACGCGGTGCGAATCGTGCATCGCGCAGTTCGCCGGCATTGAGGCAACCTACCGGATGTACAGCGTGCGGGGCTTCGAGCTGGTCACCGTGGCCGCGAACCCTCCCGGCGCGCGCGCCGCTGTGCAGCAGGTGCTCGAAAAGCAGCACGCCACCAGCCGCAATCTGCTGTTCGCGTCCGGCGACACGGCGTCGTTCAAGCGCGCCTTCGATCCGGAGTGGGACTCAACCGTGCCGTACACTGCATTGATCGCTCCCGATGGAAGAATGGTTTACCGGAAGCTGGGCGCGGTGGACATGTTGGAGTTGCGGCGGACGATCCTGGCAAACATGGATTGGGAATACGCCGGTTTCAGTCAATATTGGGCGCGGTGAAGAGGGCATGGCTTGCGGGCACAAAACAACCTCGGGCAGAATCAGACGCAACTGACCTGCCGCGCTTAACCTGATCTGTGTGCTCGCGGACGCTTTACGCAGTCGCTGCGCGCACGGTGCCGCGTTCCAAACGCCTTAGCTCGGAGTTCAAATCCGCCAGCGCCTTTTCCATCAGATTCCGGTATCGGGGATTCTGGCTCGTTTCCAGTTCCCGAAGGACCCGGGTGCGAGAAAGATTCAAAGTTTCCCTCTTTCGGAGCAGTTCCAATCGTTCCGCCGGAATTTGCTCATCGAAAGGGGGACGGACCTGAGTCTCGGCCGCCTCGATCTGCGACTCGACCGATTTACTTTCCCAACCTCTTGCCATCCCTCCATTATACGGTGCGCAACAGCGCCAGCGGTAGCTTTGTTTTGACCGGACCAGTAAAGCCTTTGGATTGTGCCGATTGCCAGCGCGGCGCTTCAGCTTGTGGAATGCGGCCGCATGGCCCGCGCAATCAGCCCCAGGCCGCCCACCAGCAGCACCAGCATGACGATGGTATTGAACAAGCTGGTCGGCTGAAAATAGATGTGCAGGTTGGCGAGCACGCCCGCCACGATGAACAGCGCACCCGCGGCGGTCAACAGCCAGCCGATCACGCTGCGGCCGTCCCGGAACAGCAAGCCGATGCCGATCAGCATCGGGATCAGCGTGATGCCGAAAGTGTTGCCGCCCCAGAAGTTCCAGTAGGAGCCGGCCACGATCACTTGATTGGTCAGCAGGTATCCGCCCACGCAGGTCAACGCGAAGCCCAGCAGGAAGTCGCCGAGTCCGCCGGACGTCCCGCCTACATCGCTGAAACGACGATCCGCCATAAGTTCGAGGATATCGCAAATCCCGCGCGCTGCCGGTCACACGCGCAGAAATAAAGGCCGCGCGCTTTCATTTCAGCGGCTTCCAGCCAAAAAGCGGCCTCCGGCGGATGGCAAGTGTTGCGCTTGGTATTTACAATCGAATCGGGAGGCAGAACAATGAAGAATTCCCAGAAAGACACGGCTTTACGCCTTACGAACGACAAAAGCATCGCCGCGCGCTACGCGCCAATTCACGACATGGTTACCGCACTGCTCGCCAAGACCGACCCCGACGGGTACACCAAATTGGTTGAAGAACTTCGCGCTGACTGGAAGCCGGTGGATGCGGAAGTCCAAATCGTCGAACTCATGGCCGACATCTCGTGCCGCATCAGGGGGTGCTTATACTTGGAGACCGAGATTCTGAAAGGGAACATAAGAGTTTGCGCCGAACAGCAAGACACGCCGGACATGGCGCTGGGGCGCGCCTATATACGCGATTTCGAAGGCCCCAACCTGCTCGACAAGCTGTCCCGCTATCAGAGCAAGCTTTCGAGCGAGTTCTCGCGCTGCATTCGCATCCTGCAGCTCCGCGCGAAAAGCCGCAAATACGCGGAGGCCAGGATTGCCGCCACATTGGCGAAGCATAAGCCCTGCACTTCCGTTATACAATAAGGTGTGTCACCCCGGCCCTCCATCTGCCGTCCCGGTCTGTTTGGTTCCGATTAGAACCCCGCAATACCTCTGCCTGCACCCGTTGGCCCAAGAGAATTCAGTTGTAAAGAGGTTTGCGTATGACCAAGACCGCCGCTCTGGAAATGGAGGCGATCCGGCCGATGCGGCACGATCTGCCACATCTTATCGGGCCTCTGCCCGGACCCCGCGCACAGGAAGTGATTGCGCGCGACCATCGTTCCGTTTCGCCGTCCTACACGCGCGGCTATCCGCTGGTAGCCCGCCGCGGCGAAGGCGCCATCGTCGAGGACGTGGACGGAAACCGTTTCCTGGATTTCAATGCAGGCATCGCCGTGGTGGCCACCGGCCACTGCCATCCGCGCGTGGTCGAAGCCATCCGGGAGCAGGCCGGCAATCTGATCCACATGTCGGGGACCGATTTCTATTACGAAGCCCTGGTGGATCTGGCGGAGAAGCTCGGCTCACTCGCGCCGGGCGGAGTGGAGCGGCGCGTTTCGTTCTGCAACTCGGGCGCGGAAGCCGTCGAGGGCGCCATGAAGCTGGCGCGCTACTCGACCGGCCGCGACAAGTTCATCGCTTTCTTTGGCGCCTTCCACGGCCGCACCCTGGGCGCCCTGTCGCTCACCGCACGCAAGGACGTGCAGCGCCGCGGCTTTGGACCGTTGGTGCCGGGCGTGGTGCACGCCCCTTATCCCAACTGCTATCGCTGCCCGTTCGGCCAGACGCCCGCTAACTGCGCGGTGGAGTGCGCGAAGTTTATCGAAGACACGTTGCTGAAGACCATTGCGCCGGCCGAGGAAGTAGCGGCGATTGTCATCGAACCGGTGCAGGGCGAAGGCGGCTACATCGTCCCGCCGCAGAAGTTTTTCGATGAGCTGGTGCGCATCGCGGAGAGACATGGCATCCTGCTGGTTTGCGACGAAGTGCAATCCGGCATGGGCCGCACCGGCAAGATGTGGGCTTCCGACCATTTCCAACTTACGCCCGATATCATGACGGTGGCCAAGGGCATCGCCAGCGGGCTGCCGCTGGGAGCCACAGTAGCGCGCGCGGACCTGATGCGCTGGGGCCCCGGCGCGCACGCCTCCACTTTCGGCGGGAATCCGGTGGCCTGCGCCGCGGCGCTGGTGACCATCGAGTTGCTGGAGCGGGAGCTGATCGATAACGCCGCGCGCATGGGCGCGCACCTGATGTCGCGCATGCGGGATTGGCCGGCGCGCTTCCCCATCGTGGGCGAGGTGCGCGGGCTGGGCCTGATGCTGGGCATCGAGCTGGTGCGCGATCAGCAGTCCAAGACCAAAGCGCCGGAGTTGCGCGACCGCGTGGTGGATCTGGCCTTCGAACGCGGACTGCTTATTCTGGGCGCCGGTGACAATACCTTGCGGCTCAGCCCCGCGCTGATCATCACGCGCGACCAATGCGACTTCGCGTTGGATACCCTGGAAGAGTGCCTGACGCTGGCCGTGCGCGAAGATTGAAGGCGCCACTGGCCGCCGGCCGTCTCAATTATGTTAGCCCACGCCTCAGCGGGAGCTTGTTTCGGTGATTTCTTCCACTCCCATAAGGGCAGCAGCCGCGGGAAAAACCACGACGCAGTTTCGCCCACGCTCTTTCGCGCAATAGAGCGCCCGGTCAGCCGACTGCACCAGCTCCTCCGACTTTGTTGCCAGACTGGTGGCCGCGCTGACCCCAAAGCTGCAGGTCACCGATATCGTGCCTGCCGGCGTGGCAATAGGCTGCTGCGCGATAGCTCGCCGCACTTGTTCGGCCCGCTCGGCCGCTTCTTCCAGACCGCACTCGGGCATTAAGATTACGAGTTCCTCTCCTCCGTACCGCCCCACGCTGTCGTAGGTCCGCACCGAAGCCAGAATACGGCGCGCGCATTCTTGCAGAACCGCATCGCCTGCCAGGTGCCCGTAGGTATCGTTGATTTTCTTGAACAGGTCCAGATCCGCCATGATGAACGCAAGCGAGCCGCTTTGACGCCCAATCCTGGCGAATTCCCTCTCCAAAATATCGAAAAATGCGCGGCGGTTGAACAGTCCCGTCAGCCCATCCTTAATGGCTCGCTCGCGAAGAGCCTCGCGCGCCGCCAGCAGGTCCTGCTTCTCCTGCCGGAGTTCCTGCGTGCGTGCGGTGACCGCGCGCTCCAGTTCCTTCTGGCGGCGCATCAGTTGCAACACTCGCCAGCGCCAAACCATTCGAACCAGCATTGCAGCGGCGGTGGCGATGAAGGCGCAAAACCACCAGGCGCGCCACCACGGCGGCTGGATTTCAAAAGCGAACACGGCCGGCTGTTTACTCCATTGGCTCCCAACATCACGCGCTTCCACCTCCAGCCGGTAATCGTTGGGCGGCAATCCGGGAAACTGCATCTCGTGTAGCGGCGTTTCCCGCCAATCGCCAGAGAGCGGTTCCAGCCGGTACCGGAACAGGATGGAAGCTTCGTGGGCGAAAGTCAGCGCTGAGTATTGAGCCGTCAGGGAGTTCGATCGGTGATCGATGGAGACGTAGCGGGCGGCTTCAACCGTGCGGTTTCCCAGAATGAGTTTTGTGAATACGGCCGAAGGAGGCCGCGCGGCACGCTCAGTCCGGCGTGGCTGAAAGCGCCCCAGGCCGCCACTGGTGCCGATCCAGACTGTTCCATCGGGCTCCGCCGCGAAAGCGCCCAGGTCGCAGTCGTTCCAAATCAGACCGTCGTTCTGGTCATATTGAGTCCAATGCTCTCCATTCCAAACACGTACGCCTTGGTCCGATCCGGACCAAAGCCGCCCGGCCGCGTCGAAAGCGAGGAAGTAGCTCATTTCTCCGCGAAGACCCTGTTCGGGTCCATAGTGGGTCATCGAAAGATGTTCGCCATGCACGCGTATGCGGGTGACCCTGCCGGAAAACCAATAGCCCACCCAGATTTCATCCGGCTTGATCGTGGCCACCGCCAGAATCATATCGTGCTCCAAGCCGTCGGCCGTCGAGATGTGGCGCCATCTGCCCTCCNNATTCTGCCCGCCGGGACCCGCGGCGACTACCCAGCAGCGAACGGGCGGAACTTCTTCCACGCGCAGGAAACGCTTCGCGGGAAGCTGCGCCACGAACAACCCTGCCTCGGTCGCCGCCCAGAGCCGCTGCGATGGATCCAGAGCCAACGAAGATGCGTATTCCGCGGCGAGGCCGTGAGCCTTGTTGAACCACTCGATTTTGCCGGTCCGCGCGTCGATGCGACCAACCCCGTAGCCCTCCGTGCCGAGCCAAAGGTCGCCATCCCGGTCCATACGTAACGCATGCACAGGGATTCTTCCAACGCCGGCGTGCCGCCGCCAGAGCCAACGTTCTCCGATCTTGCGGCCACGGAACAGCCCGTTCTCAGTGCCCACCCACAGGCTGCCATCGCCGAGCGGCAGGACCTCGTAGATCAGCTCGCTATCCAAGCCCGTGGCCGGGGAGAAGCCGTCCCATTCGCCATAGCCTTGCCACCTGGCCAAGCCCCGGCCGGCCAGACCCACCCAAATGGCCCCCTCCCGGTCCTGGAGCACCGAATAGACCGGACCCCGCAGACTTTGGCGCGGTCCAACCGTGCGGAATCGTTTCCCTTCGTTGATCACCAGTCCTTCGACGGTAGGCACCAGCAACCTGCCGCCGGCATCCACAGCCAACTGCCACGATCCGGCGGTCGCCGGAAATGAGGGAATCGATGTATCGAAGCGCTGGCCGCCTCGGCGCATCACCGCGAAGCGCCGCTTGTCGCTCACCCAGAGATCGCCGCTGCCGTCGCGGCGGATACATGTCCACCTTCCCCGAGAGAGGCCGCTGGCTTCACCGAAGACGGTCGTGCCTCCCGCCATCCGGCAGAGGCCGACCCCGCAACCGTACCACAGCACACCCGTCTCCAGAAGCACTCCGTGCGCGTCACCACCGCCCGCGGCGGCCAGCGCCGGCAGCAGGCGAAAAGTCAGATGGGCGTCACCCGTGGATTGGCGCGCGACAAGCAAACCGCTATTGGTTGCGATGTAGGTCAGGCCCTTACCGTCGTACTGGATTGAACTGTAGCCATCCACTACTCCGGAGCCAGGCGGGGCCAGCTTCTCGAAGCCATCGCCCTTTTGCTGGTAGAGCCCGGCCCGCGATCCCACTAATAAGCTGCCATCCGGCGCCTCGCCCAGACTCAGGAGGACCTCTCGCGGCAGACCCTCGGTGGGGCCATAATGCCTGAATCGCTGACCGTCGTAGCGGAACAGGCCGTTCTCTGTAGCCGCCCACAGGAAGCCGGTACGATCCTGAAAGAGGACCTTGACTGCCAGGTTGGTGAGGCCGTCCTCGGTTCCGTAATAGCGGAAGCGGTATTGTTGCCCTTGGATGGCTGCGGCAGAGGCCACCCAGATCAGTAACGCCGTGCCGCGCAATCCGGCTTTGCTTCGGGACACACTCACATTTAGCTATCGGCAGAAAGGCGCGATTGCCTTAATACGCCCGCCGGACGGACGGTTCGTGAGGTTCATCCGGCACGCCTATGGTTTCCGGCGCGTTTTCTTCGCTGTGCGGGTACTTTCAGCCGCAGCCCGGTTCTTCGATCCCGGCTTGGCGTTCTTCTCGATTCGAAGCTTCCAGGCCGCGCGAAGCGCGCCGGCCAGCACGTCCTCATTTGCCGCGGCCAGCCGAATATGGGTTGCTCCATTCCTTCCCCATCCGCCTGCAATGGGCACGAACACCTCCGGCAGCTCTTCGACGAACGCAGCTTGCTGTTCCAGGTTGAGCATCAGGTTCCCGTAGCCCTGACTCTGGGAGGCGAGGGTGGCAAATATCCTGCCGCCCACGCGGAAATCGGGCGCGCCCATGTGCGAACTTTCTTCCGCGCCTGGCAGGCTCAGGGCAATCCGTCGAAAATCCTGCGCATCCATCGATGCGTCCTCCTGGCCGCACGAGCGTTATGCGGTCAGACCACCTTACCTCTGGCTGCCTGACCGCAGAGCAGAAACATCTTCGGAAACGATCCCTGACCGCAGATCTTGAACGAACCAAAATCCTTATACCAGTCACCCTCCGGCACATCCGGCTTCGATTCGACCCAGCGGCGAAGTCGACTAAGGTCGCGACGCTGATCGCCCGGTCGCGCGCTCTGTCGATCAAGTGCTGGCGAACGCCAGCAGGCAGATTGTCCCATCTCTCGATCTTCGGCATCAGTCGCCGAAGATCATGCGGCCCATCTGATCGCCAAGTCGGCTCACTTCCTCGGGATCGGTCGCAGCACGGAAGCGCTTGGCAAGGTCGAAGAACTCCTGCTGCTTGCGCTTCTCGGCGTCAATGCCATTCTCGATCAGTTCAACCAGCATCCGGTTGGCGCTAAGCCTCCGGGTTTTCGCCAAAGTGCGAACTTGCGTCGCGACGTTCGATGGCAAGCTGACGCTTTGCCGTACAACCTTATTTCCCGTCCTCATCACACCATTATGCACCAGATTGCTGCGATCATGGGGAGTCTTTACCCAGCCTTGCTCATTGCGCGCGACAAACGCGACTTCGCGTCGGATACTCTGGAAGAGTGCCCGGCCCTGGCGATGCGCGAAGACTGAGAATACTGGACGTCGGCTGCGGGATTCACAAGCAGCCCGGAGCCATCGGGATCGACCGGAATCCCGCGAGCCGCGCCGACGTCCTTTGCGATCTCGACCGCATCCCGTACCCCTTTCGAGACAATAGCTTCGACCGCCTGCTGGCCATCCACGCGATCGAACACGTGGCGGATGTCATGGCCACCATGGAAGAATTCCACCGCCTGGTGCGGCCGGGCGGCACCGTGCGCATCGAAACCCCGCACTACACCGATTTCAGCTCCTTCTGCGATCCCACCCACCGTAGCCATCTCAACAGCTTCTCCTTCCGTTATTTCGGCGAAGACCACGGCGGCTTCGGCTATTACACCAAGGTGAAGTTCCGCGAGATTTCGGTCCAGGTGAAGCTACTCTCGTTTTGGAAATGGCTTGGATTCGAATTTCTGGTGAATCGCTTTCCGCGCTACAGGCGTTTCTGGGAGCACTACCTGTGCTTCGTGGTCCGCGGCAAGGTGATGAACTTCGAATTCGAGGCGATTAAGCCGCAGATGCAAGAAAACTGAGCCGCAGATGCACGCAGATGCACACAGATAAGACCAACGGCCGCCTCGCTGCCGTGGCACGCCTTTTTATCCGCGTGCATCTGCGTGCATCTGCGGCTATTTCTCTTTACCGCCTGGCGGACGCCGCGCGCGATCGTTACAGAGCCCGCCACTCGACGACGGAGCAGGCGCATGGCCGCCGCGGCGAGGATCTGGCGCACCGCTTCCTGCGCCGGCAGGGTCTCACCATCGTGGCGCGCAATTTTCGCCAGCGCTCCGGCCGCGGCGAGCTGGACATCGTCGCCTGGGACCGCCAGACCCTGGTGTTCGTGGAAGTGAAATCCCGCGCCAGCGCGGAATTCGGCAGTCCCGGGCGGGCGGTTGGAACCGATAAGGAGAAAGATCTCCGGCGGGCGGCCGGGGAGTATCTCCGCCGTTCGGGTGCGGCCAGCGAACAAGCGCGCTTCGATCTGGTGAACATCGTCCTCGCCGAGCCGCCGGAGATCGAATGGATCAAGGATGCCTTTCCCGTCAGCCGGACGCTGCTATAATACGTTCTCCGCGCCACGCAGTCTACAACAATCTCTCTTTGCGGAGGCACTTTGCCGGAATTACGTAAGGACCCCATAACGGGCCGCTGGGTAGTCATCTCGACCGACCGCGCCCGCCGCCCTTCCGATTTCATTCGCCAGCCGGTGCCGCCTCCCGCCGCGCGCCTTTGCCCCTTCTGTTATGGCAACGAACAGAAGACGCCGCCCGAAGTGCTGGCCTACCGTCCGGGCGGCGGACCCAACCAGCCGGGATGGAGCGTGCGCGTGGTGCCGAATAAGTTTCCGGCGCTGGGCATCGAAGGCGAGCTGAACCGCCAGGGCGAAGGCATGTACGACAAGATGAACGGGATTGGCGCGCACGAGGTGATCATCGAAAGCCCCGATCACAGCTTGACCATGGCCGAGATGACCGATCACCAGATCGAAGAAGTGCTGGGGGCCTTCCGCGACCGCGTCAACGACCTCAAGAAAGACATCCGCTTCCGGTACATCGTATTGTTCAAGAACCACGGTGAAGCGGCCGGCGCCACGCTGGAGCATCCGCACTCGCAACTGATCGCGCTGCCGGTCATTCCCAAGCGCGTGAAAGAAGAGTTGGACGGCGCCAAGGTGTATTTCGATTTCAAGGAGCGCTGCGTCTTCTGCGATATCCTGCGGCAGGAAACCTCCGCGGGCGTGCGCGTGGTGACCGAGACGGACCGCCTGCTGGTGCTCGAACCGTGGGCGCCGCGCTTCCCGTTCGAAACCTGGATAATACCCAAGCGGCACGAATCGCACTTCGAGCAGACCGAAGACGCCACCTTGCGGAACCTGGCCTGGGCGCTGCGGTCCACGCTGCGCAAGATCGACAAGGTGCTGGAGCATCCGCCTTTCAACTTCATCGTGCATAGCGCGCCGCTGCAGGAGAATCACCTGGCGCACTACCACTGGCACATCGAAGTGATTCCCAAGCTGACCAAGGTGGCGGGATTCGAATGGGGCACGGGCTTCTACATCAATCCCACGCCGCCGGAGGAGTCGGCAAAGTTCTTGCGGGAATCGGGGCTGGCTTGAGCCCCGCGGCGGCGGAGGCGGAGACTACTCCATACCGCCGCATCCTGGCTATCGTCGTTGCGCTGATCCTGTACGGGTCGCTTTACCCCTGGCAATTCCAGGCGCGGCATTATGGCCGCAACCCGCTCTGGATTCTGCTGCACACATGGCCCAGCAGTTTCGACCGCTATCTGGTTTGGGACGTCGGGGTCAACATCACGCTGTATGTGCCGCTGGGCATCTTCGGTTTTCTAGCGGTGAGTGAGCGCGCGTCCCGCGTGGTGCGGATTCTGGCGCCGCTGGCGCTCGCGCTGGCGCTTTCGGCGTCGATCGAGATGCTCCAGCTTTTCGACGATTCGCGGCAGTGCAGCCTGGCCGATGTGGCTTCCAACGCGATGGGCGCGGCGGTGGGCATCGCGGCGGGCGCGCTCTATCGCGTAAAATTGCAGCGGCTTCTGGCACGGCAGGGCACGGCTTCGCTACTGCGCCCCTCCGGGGCCGTGCTGCTGTTGTCCTGCTGGCTCGGATACCAGATCTTTCCGCTCTTCCCTGCGTGGGGCCGGACCAGCCTGGTAAACAGGCTGGCGGCGCTCAAGGCGGTGTCCGCGGTCTCGCCCGTCGACACGTTGGTGGTCTTTGCGGAATGGCTGGCGGTGGCCTGCCTGCTGGAGAGCATCCGCAAGACCAAGACCAACGGAGTCCTGGCGCTGTTGTTGCTGCTGGTCCCGGCCCGCTTGTTGATTGCGAGCCGCACGCTGGCGTGGTCCGATATCGTGGGGGCGGCCGCTGCATACGCGGCTTGGCTGTGCCTGCCGCGGCGCTGGGTGCGGCGGGCCGCGCCGGTTCTGCTGGCCGGCGCGCTGATCCTGAGCGAGCTTTCGCCCTTCCACTTCCAAGGCGCGCGCGCCTTCAACTGGGTGCCCTTCCGGGGATTGTTCCGCTCTACCTGGCAGGATGGTTTTGTGGTGCTGTTCCGCAAGAGCTTCTGGTATGGTTCGGTTCTGTGGCTATGGCGCGCCTCCGGACGAAGCCTGGCGTGGACCACCCTGGTCGCCGCCGCGGCTTTGTTTCTGTTGGAACAGGTGCAAGTGTATCTGCCGGGCCGCACGCCGGAAATCACCGACGCGGTGCTGGTCTTGCTCATGGGTGTGTTGCTGTGGTTGTTGCGCGACGCGTGAGGCGCGTGCGGACCGGCCATGTCACCCGATGAGTGCATGACTGAAGGCGTGCATATTTCCCAGAACGCCGTTTCGGGCCAACTTTCGGTTGGCCGGCGGTACACCCATAATCGGCCAGATGCGCTAGGGAACTCGTCAGAGATGATCGGTACTTTCACTCGGTGGGTGGTGCGTCGAAATGTATCTGAACTTACGGATATATCCCATTCGGCCAACTCGCGTTCTCGCACGCGGACCTGGGGAAAACCACTTCACCGACTTTGACCTGCATCGGAGAACCGCTCTGGTCACGCACAAACGTCAACTTCTCGTGGTCATGGCAGCGTCCGACGGGATCCAAAAATCATCCGGTGAGGCTTCATTTTTTCTGAGCAGCAGATGATATGATATAAATTTAGAAGATTTCTCTTATTCAAGGGGGCATCATGTGGACAGCGATTAGGCCTGGTGGAGTCGTTGAGCCTTTACTTCAGCGGCATGGCGTTTTTCCGACCAGTGCTGTGGCCCTCGACCTTATAGCAAATGCCAACGCGCGGCCGAACCTGTTGCGGCATCTGGCTCAGGAAGTTGAAGGCGCAAACGTAGAAGCGGCGTTTTCCTCGGGGATTGGAGATCGCATTTTCGTTGCTATACCGAACAGCGATGCGACGGTGGTGCGCCTTCCTACGCTCTTTGTCCTGAATGTGACTGAAAAGGACGATGAAGTCGAGATCGTATTTTCTCCCGATGGAAAGGACGGTGATGAGCAAGCGTTCAAATCAATTCTATTCGACAGACGAGAGTTGGAAATATGGATTGATCTGCGGGGATACTACGGCGAGGGAAGCTTTATCACTGATTTCTTTGTGAGGCCGTTTCGCTTTTCCTTAGGAATCGTAAATGGGCAATGGAATGCGTCTTTGCGTTTTTTTCACAATACTCGCCGACGAACCGGCATGCTTGTGGGACGGGTGCTTGTCAAACTAGGGACACCTCCACCAAACTTCCTAGGCACAGACAAGACGATGACCGATCGTCTTCTGCGATCAGAGACCAACAACGCCGTGCTGGCACAAAAGGTTCCCCGCCTGGATGCGAGCACCAAACCGTCGACCGGGCATGACGCCTGTGCGATCTGGGTCCACGGCACGTTGTCGTGTGGCCTCGAAGGTCTGAAGGATTTGCCGATTCTGCCACAGATCCCGATTTACCGGTTCGAACACGATACCTTCTTGGACATCGGGGAGAACGCAAGTCAACTATGCGAGTTGGTTCGGCAACTTGGCTATAAGCGGATTTACTTGCTGGCCCACTCTCGAGGCGGCCTAGTCGCACGTTACACCCAGCAAATGCTGTCTCACCCTTCCTACCCAGTGACAATAGAAGTCATGACCTTCGGCACACCACATCAAGGCACACCAATAGCCGATGCGGCTGCGGGCGGACTTGCTCTCTTCATGCGGGCTGGCGATTACCTCATGAACGGTATCCCGTATTCCTCGATGCTCCGACAGATGGCTGGGATGTTCGTAGGCTTTGAACTTCCGCCGGGGATCGCCGCGATGAGACCGGCATCCGAGATAGTTCGGATGAGCTCTGATTTACTGCGTCAGCCATTCATGTCGTGGGCCGGTATCTTTCATGATGGAGGACCGTCAGTTGGATACGGGTTCGATGTTGATAACGTAGCGCAGGGCGTCTTTGGACCGACTGTCGATCATGATCTGGTCGTTCCGACGCTGTCCGCGCTTGGTGGAAATGCTCAAACGCAAATCTCGTGTGGACACTCGGATTATTTCAAAAGCTCTCCCGTTCAGCAGGCAATCGCCGCACTAAAGTAGTCCAGCAGAAGCTGTAGTTCGCGTTCGATGCTATTGCCGAATGATTAGGCCCACCATTTCAATGCAGCGTAGGCTTTATTTTCAGCATTGAATTCAACCGTCTTGCGGTTGGAACCGTTAGGAATAGAGCGATGTAATTATCTGCTGGTCAGGATTCCTATCGAGTGAAGGAAACGAACTATGAGCTAAAGCGGCCTCACTACGACGTGCGCCGGAAGTCGGGTTCGGGGAAGTAGCCCGAAGACAGAATCCGGCGTCTGCATTTCAACGCCTGTGGCAGACCAGGAGGTCTGCCCAACTGAAAAGACGTCACCCCGCCGACGCCAGGATTTCCCGCACCTTGCGCGCCAGCGTTTCCGGGAGGAACGGCTTCTGCAAGAACGGCGCGCCGGAATCCAGAATTGAGAGTTCGGTCGGCGCCGTTCAATAGGTGGTGGACGTGCGCCGCCTGATGGCCGTCACGAGAATGAGGCGATCTTCAAAGGAGGTCGTAGAATATCCGGTAGTTGCTAACACGCCTGCGCCACTCGGCTGGCCGCAGGCGTTTGACATCCCCGCTGAAAGGATCTCTTTGAAGGGCGTCGAGGGCTGCTTCAACGCGAAGCTCATCTTTGCCGGGAAGGTTTTTTAGCTCCTTTTGTGCGCTCCTGGAGACGAGCAGCCGCCAGTTCATCGTGAAGTTCCCTAAGGGTGACGTACTCTCCGCGTTTGAATTCAGCCCGGCCCTTGTTGATCGCTGCACGTTCCGCTTTGGTGGGGGCGTAAACGGGATAACGGCTCGCGAAGTAGAGCCGCCAGGCCTCGCGCAAAAGTTCGGAACGGGTACGGTGTTCTTGTTTTTGGATTTTTGCCATCTGCTTCGCCATGCCAGGCGGCAGGGAGATGCTCATGGTGTCGGTGGTTCTCATGGCGAGTGTTACTTGTTGTTACCCGAACATCACCAGTATAGCGGAGTGGGTGGATGTGTCAAGGCGGGAGGGGGTACGGAGAGCACGAACGATGGGGAAATTCACCCCGCCGACGCCTGAGACGCCAGCACTTCCCGCACCTTGCGCGCCAGCGTCTCCGGCAGGAACGGCTTCTGCAGAAACGGCACGCCGGAATCCAGAATTCCGTGGTGTACCATCGCCTCGTCCGTGTAGCCGGACATGAACAGCACCTTCATGTTCGGGTGGCGCGTCCGGATCTGCTCCAGCGCTTGGGGCCCGCTCATCTCCGGCATGACCACGTCCGCCAGCAGCAGGTGGATGCGGCCCTTGTGCTCCTTGGCCATGCGGATGGCCTCTTCGCCGCGCACTGCTTCGAGCACGTGGTATCCGCGTCCGGCCAGCACTTCGCAGACCAGCTTGCGCACGCGCGCCTCGTCTTCGAGCACCAGGATCGTCTCGCTGCCCCGNNCCTGCCCTCCGCGGAGGGCAGGTAGATCTTGACGGTGGTGCCCCGGCCCGGCTCGCTATAGACCGAGATGGCGCCGCCGCTCTGCTTCACGATGCCGTATGCCGTGGCCAGTCCCAGGCCCGTGCCCTTGCCGGGCGCTTTGGTGGTGAAGAACGGCTCGAACAGGTGCGTGACGGTTTCGGGGTCCATGCCCATGCCGGTGTCGCTGATGGCCAGCACTACATACGAGCCGGGCTTGAGGTCCACATTCGGTCCGGCATACGTCTGATCCACCTGCGCGTTGGCCGTCTCGATGATCAGCTTGCCGCCGCCCGGCATGGCGTCGCGCGCGTTCACCACCACGTTCATGACGACCTGCTCAAGCTGCCCCGGATCGGTGCGCACGTTGGCCGGCTCGGCGGCCGCCACCGTGATCAGCTCGACATCTTCACCGATCAACCGCGAGAGCATTTTCTCCATGTGCACGATCAGCGTGTTCAACTGCACCGTTCGTGGAGTGAACGGCCGTCCCCGGCTGAACGCCAGCAGTTGATGAGTGAGCGCGCCGCCGCGCTCCGCCGCCCGCTGGATCTCCTGCAGCGCAGTGCGTTGCGACGCCTCCAGATCGCCGCCCGCCAGCAGCAACTCCGCATAGCCCGTGATGACGGTCAGCAGGTTGTTGAAGTCGTGCGCCACACCGCCCGCCAGACGGCCAACCGCTTCCATCTTCTGGGCCTGCCGGAATTGCTGCTCCAGGCGGCTGCGCTCGCGCCGGCCCTCGGCCTGGCTCATCTCGCGGCTCACCGTCACGCCCAGCCGCGACAGATGATTGCGCGTGATGTAGTCCGCCGCGCCCGCCTTCAGCACCTCCAGCACGGACTCCTCGGGCACGCCTCCGGAGATGGCCACCAAAGGAATATCCGCGCCGGTTTCGTGCAGGATCTCCAAAGCGGCCAACGTGCCGAGCCGCGCGCTCTCGTCCGTCGCCAGGATCAGATCCCATCGATGCGCCAGCGCTTCGCGCAAGGCGGCTGCCGTGTCCACGCGCTCGGAGGAGGGAACGTAATCGCTTTGGCGCAGCGCGCCGATGAGCTGCAGCGCGTCGCCTTCCCGGTCCGAGACTATGAGCACCCGCAACGGTATGGGCATGTTAACCCCACTAGACTAATTCGATTTCGACACGCCTGGCGGTGTCCGCGTAAACTGCGGTGTGCGATTCGGCACAAGCGTGGCCTGCCGGACCGCGCAACGTGTATCATAACGGAAGATGCCGGTGACGTCCTCCGCGGGAAATGGAGTTGCGTTGAAGCGCTTGCCTTGGGTCGCCTGGGCCTGGTTTGGGGCGCTCCTGCTATTGTCCTATGCTCCCGTGCTGTGGCGGCTGGTCCGGCAATGGGATTCAGATCCGGATATGGGTCACGGCTTCTTCGTCCCTTTAGTGGTGGGCTTCATTGTGTGGCAGAAACGGGCGGAGCTGCTGGCGCTGAAGCCGGCGCCTAACTGGTGGGGCTTGGCGGTGGTGCTCTACGCCGGGCTGCAACTGTGGATCGCCACGCTGGGCGCGGAGTTGTTTCTGGCGCGCACCGCGTTCGTGATTTCGATCGTCGGCATCGTCTTATTGTTGGGTGGGACGGCTTGGGTGCGCGCGCTGGCGTTCCCTCTATTCCTGCTGTTCTTCATGATTCCGATCCCCACCGTGGTGTACAACAGCATCACCTTTCCCTTGCAACTTCTGGCCAGCCGGGTTTCCACGCAGGCGCTGGACCTGATGCAGATCCCGGTGCTGCGCGAAGGCAACGTGCTGGAGCTCGCCGAGCAGAAGCTATCGGTAGTAGAGGCGTGCAGCGGAATACGCTCGCTGCTATCGCTGACCTTCCTGTCGCTGGTCTATGGATACTTCTTCGAAAGCAAGGTGTGGATGCGCGTGGTGCTGTTCGTCTCGACCATCCCCATCGCCATCGTGGCCAATGCCAGCCGCGTGACGCTCACCGGCGTATTGACCGAGTACAAGCCCGAATTGGCCGAGGGTTTCTTCCATACGGCTTCCGGCTGGGTGATTTTCATGGTCGCGCTGGCTATTATGATTGTGCTGCACCAGATTCTGAACTGGGGGTATAGGCTGCTCGATGGCCGGCGATAATAAAATGAACTGGATACGCAACAAATACGCGGCAGGGCTGACCCTGGCGCTGGTGGTTCAGGCGACCCTTTTCTATGCCACGTCGCGCGGCGAGAGAGTCCCCGCCGGGCCGCCGCTGGATCTGTTTCCGGCTCAACTGGGGAGCTGGCACGAGGCGCAGAACTATCCGGTGGAGCAGGAGATCAAGGATCAGCTCAAGGCCGACGACCTGCTCAACCGGCTGTACGGGAACCCGGAATCGCACGCGGGCGCGGCCCTCTTCGTCGCGTATTTCAAGACGCAGCGCACCGGCCAGTCGCCGCACTCGCCCAAGAACTGTCTGCCGGGATCGGGGTGGGAGCCGGAAGCCACCGGGTTCCTGGACGTGGCCGTGGAGGGCCAGCCGGAGCCGATCCGCATCAACCGCTACGTGGTCTCGCACGGCGACGAGAAGAGCGTGGTGCTCTACTGGTATCAGAGCCCGCGGCGGGTGATCGCCAGCGAATTCTCGGCGAAATTCTGGCTGGTGATGGATTCCATCCGCTATCGCCGCAGCGACACGGCGTTGGTGCGCGTGACGGTGCCAGTCGCCAACAACGACCAGGATGCCGCCACACGGATTGGCGTGTCGTTTGTGCGGACGGTGTTCCCGGTGTTGAAGGGTTATCTGCCGGCCTAGGTGGGACAGGCTTCAGCCTGTCAGGCGCAGGGCCGGGGGCTAGCCGTGACGGAGGGCGGTAAGTGGATCCACTCTCGCAGCGCGGCGCGAGGGGATCCAACACGCCAGAAACGAGATGACGGCCAGAAAGAGCGGCACACCGGTGAAAGTTACTAAGTCGTGCGGGCGAACTCCATATAGGAAGCTGGCCGAGAACTTAGCTACGGCCAACGCCGCGGCCATACCCAGCGCCACGGCGATGAGCGTGAGTGACATACCTTGCCGCACGACGAGACGCCGGACCTCGCCGGTCTGCGCGCCCAGCGCCATGCGGATACCGATTTCCTGNNGCCAGGCGCGGCAGGAAGAGCGTGTCGCGGAGGTGCTCTTCCATAGTTTCGGCGTTGAAGATGGCGAGCGTGGGATCGAGCGAATGTATCTCCCGCCGTACTGCTGGCGCCAGCGCCGCGGGGCTGCCCGCCGAGCGGACCAGCAGCGAGTATCCGAGGAAGGATGGGTCGCCGCCGATGCTCTGCTCCAGAGAGCGGAAAAGAACGGGCCGCAGTTCCTCGCCGA
>PKYZ01000640.1 GCA_003132865.1 Bryobacterales bacterium | reverse complement strand
TCTCGATCGCCAACGACGTGGCTAAGTACTTTGCGATTCTGCCGGCCATGTTCATGGCCACTTATCCATCGTTGTCGAAATTGAATATCATGTTTCTGCGCAACCCGCACAGCGCCGTGCTGGCGGCGGTGATATTCAACGCGTTGATCATCATTTCGTTGATTCCGCTGGCGTTGCGCGGCGTGGCCTATAAGCCTTTGAGCGCGGCCAAGCTCTTGCGCCGCAACCTGCTGATCTACGGCGTAGGCGGAGTGATTGCGCCGTTCCCGGGCATTTGGTTGATCGACCGATTGTTGGGGCTGTTGCATTTGGCCTGAGGAGTGACTCATGAAGCAAATATTGATTCCCGCTGTAATGGTGACGCTGGTGCTCACGATTCTTACCGGGCTGGTCTACCCGCTGGTGATGACCGGACTATCGCAGCTGCTCTTTCCCCACCAGGCGAACGGCAGCCTCATCACTGTAAACGGCAAGATAGTCGGGTCGGCGCTGATCGGCCAGAAGTTCTCCAAGCCGGAGTATTTTCACGGACGTCCCTCGGGAGCGGGCGACGGCTACGACGCAGCTAACTCCGGAGCTACTAACCTTGGACCTACTAACCAGGCCCTGATCAACCGTGTAAGAGACGATATCAAGAAGTTCCGCCAGGAGAATCCCACTTATACGGGTCCCATACCGGCCGACCTGCTGACCATGTCCGCGAGCGGCCTGGACCCGCATATCAGTCCGGCCTCGGCGTTTGCCCAGGTCGACCGGGTGGCGAAGGCCCGCGGCCTAACCGCGGACGCCGTCCGTCAAGTCGTAGATCGACATGTGGAAGGCCGCCAGTTCGGCATCTTCGGCGAGCCGCGAGTCAACGTGTTGGCGCTCAACCTCGACCTGGACAAGACACTCGCCGCAGCCATTAGCAAGTAATTAATAAGTCTGTAACTACTTGGCCGCAGTTTTACAAGCTTATTAGTCTATTGTATCGTTGTACCAGGAGAATACCATGATGCTATTCAGAACCGTCTGTCTCGCGGCCACGCTTGCCTTAGCCGTGTCAGCCGCAGAGGACGCTGCCACGGAACGCGAGAGAGCTTTGCTCGATCGGATCGAGCAACTCGAGAAACGCGTCGGCGAACTCGAAGCCAGGGCCGCAGTCACGGTGCCACAGCCCGTTGCGGTTCAGACCACCCAAACGGCGCCCCCTCCGGCGGAGGTCCCGGCGGGGGCCGCGACGGCCCAGATCGCCCAAGCGGCATCCGCTCGTCCAGCGGCCGCCCCGGCACATGCCGTGGCTGATTTTCTGCGCGGCACAACCGTCAATTTTCAGGTCGACGGATACTACAGCTACAACTTCAACGCTCCCATTGGACGGGCCAACCTCTTGCGCGCTTACGATGTGCTCAGCAACGCCTTTAGCCTGAATCAGGCAAACCTGGTGATCGAGAGTGCGCCCGATCCCAAGAATGGCAAGCCGTTCGGCGCACGGCTGGATCTCCAATGGGGACAGGCCACAGAGACCTTGCAGGCGAATGCCGCGAACGAGCTGCGGCCGGAAATCTATCGGGCTATTTTCCAAGCGTACGGCACCTATGTTATTCCGCTTGGCACGGGTGTCACGGTCGATTTCGGGAAGTGGGCCAGCTCCTTGGGAATCGAAGGCAATTACACGAAGGATCAGATCAACTACTCACGGTCGTTCTGGTTTAACTATCTGCCCTTTTATCACACGGGTGTGCGCGCCAGCTACAAGGTGAACGATGTACTGGGAATCAACTACTGGGTGACGAACGGCACCGAACAGACTGAGCCGTTTAACGGCTACAAGGACGAGTTGTTCGGATTCACTCTTCAGCCCCGCAAAAGCGTGAATTGGACTGTGAATTATTACCTGGGCTAGGAGCACCCGGATGTGATCTTCTATCCCAATGCCACGCCGGGTAGCACCCCCGGGATCCCCACCCTGCAAGGCGTTCCCTTTGCGCCGATCCCGAACCCGCCAAAAGGGCACTTGAATGTCATTGACACCTACGCTACAATCCAGGCGTCTCCCAAACTCGAGCTTGCCTTCGAGGGCGATTACGTCAACGAGCGCTTATATACTGATTCGCTTCCGGGCTATACCTACGGCGGCGCCTGGTATCTGCGGTACCAGATTCTGCCCAAGCTCGCACTGGCCGGAAGGGGTGAATATCTAGCCGACCACGCAGGGCTGTTCAGCGGCGCCTCGCAGGTGCTCCGCGAAGCTACGCTCACCGCGGAATACAAGCTTGGAGAAGGGTTTCTGACACGTTTGGAATGGCGGCGCGATTTTTCGAACCAACCCTACTTCCTGACTGACACGCTCGGGCTGTTAAGAAAGGAACAGAGCACCGCCGAGGTCGGGCTGGTCTGGTGGTTTGGCGCAAAAGAAGGAGCTTGGTGAGAGTGGGGCGAACCTCCAGGCCTGTCAGGGTGGGCAGCGGGGCAGGACCTCGGCCTGCGGCGGCCCCGTCAGGCCGCCCGCACGGCCTTCCAATACCTTGTGCGGGTCCTCCCGGACCTGCTTTAGGCTGGTTCCCTTTTTCTTGTCTTAGTCTTCTTGGTCGGTCCGCCCTGCCCCGCCGGGTCGGCAGGCTTGTAATCCAGCGCCTTACTCACCGCGTCCACGATGGTCTTCAGGCACTTCACCCGCCCGAACCATTTGAAGTTCGATTCCACAACGGTCCATGGCGCGGTGAGCGTGCTCGTCCGCAGCAGCATATCTTCCACGGCTTCGTCGTAGCGGCCCCATTTCTCGCGGTTGCGCCAATCCTCCGGCGTCAGCTTCCAGCGCTTGTACGGCGTATCCTGGCGCTTCTCGAACCGCTTCAGTTGTTCTTCGGGACTGATCTGCAGCCAGAACTTCACCACCATGGCGCCGGCGTCCACAAGCTGCCGCTCGAAATCGTTGATCTCCCGATAGGCCCGCTTCCAGGCGTCCTCCGAGCAGAATCCCTCCACACGCTCCACCAGCACGCGGCCGT
>PKYZ01000851.1 GCA_003132865.1 Bryobacterales bacterium | reverse complement strand
CCCACTTTCCCATCATCGCGGGCAAAAAGTAAGGTATACTACGAAACCGGAATAGAGGGCGATAACTCAAGATGGCCAGCACAGACGTTAGAATCACTCAGCAAGGTGATGTGTTCGTACCGGATGTTTTCACGGTTCCAATCGTCGCCGGCGACACGGTCACGTTTCACGGGGACCCGGACAACCAAACCAGTCTCTGCATGACCCTGGCGACTTCGGCAATTCTCTCCCGCCAACCGAATCTTCCCTCCCCCCAACCGAATCAAGGACAGATGAACGAAATGCTCGCACGCCCGAGGCATCCGTTGACCGTGACGCTCGCGGCGGGCGGTAACATGGCATTTACCTTTTTGCCGGCGGCGCCGGGGAATTACTGCATAGTCACCCAGCCAGCCGACTGGCCCTATCCCACCAAAATCACCTGCGGCCCCGGCGCCGGCGACCATGTCACGTTGTCCATAATGGTGGGGCAACAACCGGATTTTTCCGGTCCGGACCAGATTCCGCAAACATAGATCCGCGGGCCCGATTCGCTGTCGGGCGCGCTCGCGACGGAAGGCGGCATGGACCAAGATCTCCTGGTTTTCAACGGCATTGACGGCGCCACCGGCGCCTACCTGCAAACCCCCATGCTGGTGAGCGACGCCTCGCTGCTGGCGCGCGGCGAGTCGCCGGACCCCGCCCACCTGGCCGAACTCAAGGCCCGCCAGGAGGGCGAATCGGAGGGGCACTACGGCGTCGTCGAAGGCGTCGATCCCAAGGACCTCGCGCAGACCGGCTGGGGCGTCATCTTCCCCGCCAACCTCGACCCCGCGGTCCGCGATGCGCTGGCTCCCCTGCTCGACCTGCGCCGCGCGCAGGCGTCCGCCAGGAACGAATCTTATTACCGCGAATACATCGGGCCCGGCGCTTACCGCCCCGACGAATCGAAGACGGCATTCTTGCGGCGTCACGGAGCCGGCCCCGGACCGGCGGATCCCGCCAAGGTGCCCTACTACCTGCTGCTGGTGGGCGATCCGGAGGCCATCCCCTACCGGTTTCAATACCAGATCGACGTGCAGTATGCCGTCGGGCGCATCGCCTTCGACACCCCCGAAGAATACGCGCAGTACGCGCGCAGTGTGGTGCAGGCGGAGACCGGCGGGCTGGCGCTGGCCCGGCGCGCCGCGTTTTTCGGCGTGGCCAACCCGGGAGACGCGGCCACCGGCATGAGCGCGGCCGACCTGGTGGCGCCGCTGGCGGAGTTCGCCGCCGCCGACCAGCCGGGCTGGAAAATCGACGCGATCCCGCCCGAAGAAGCCGTCAAGACGCGCTTGGCGAGCCTGCTGGGCGGGGCCGATACCCCGGCCCTGGTGTTCACCGCGAGCCACGGCATGGGCTATCCCAACGGCCATGCGCGCCAACTCGCCGCGCAAGGGGCGCTGCTCTGCCAGGATTGGCCCGGCCCTTCCTGGAAGCAGGCGCTGCCGCCCGATTTCTATTTCACCGGAGACGACGTTCCATCCGACGCGCGCATGCTCGGGCTGATCGGGCTGCATTTCGCCTGCTACGGCGCAGGCACCCCGCGGTACGACGACTATGCGCCGATGGGTGCCACCGGGCGCCAGGCCATCGCGCCGCGGGGATTTGTGGCGCGGTTGCCTCAGCGGATGTTGGCGCATCCGCGCGGCGGTGCGCTGGCGGTGATCGGACACGTAGAGCGCGCCTGGGGCTACTCCTTCAACTGGACCGGCGCGGGCCGTCAGCTCCAGACGTTCCAAAGCACGCTGAAGCGGCTGATGGAAGGCCATCCCGTCGGGTCGGCGCTGGAATACTTCAACAGCCGCTACGCGGAGCTTTCGAGCGACCTGTCGAGCGAGCTCGAAGACATCAAGTTCGGCAAAATTCCCAACGATTACGAGGTGGCTGGTATGTGGACGGCCAACAACGACGCCCGCAGCTATTCGGTGATCGGAGATCCGGCGGTGCGCCTCAATCTAGCGGGCGACGGCGCGGCCGAAGTGCGGCCCGTGGCCGCCGCGCCGATTCACGTGACATCCGCGGCGCCGGCGCCGCCCCGGACGACGCCCGCCGCGCAGGTTCAGGTAGCATCCGCGGCCCCTCCGCCTTTGCCGTCGCCTCCGCAACCGTCGCCCGCGGCCACCGCCGCGCAGGTGCAGTTCGGGCTCCTCGATCCGCTGCGAGACGCGCAATCGAAGCTCTCCTCCACCCTGCAGGACGTAATGCAGCGAATCGGCGAATCGCTTCAGAAGGCCGTCGAAAACCTGACCACCACCGAAGTCCTCACGTATGTCAGCGACGATCTGCCGAACGTGCAATACCAGAACGGACGCTTCACCGGCGCCAAGCTCTGCGCCCTGACGCGGCTCAACATCAACGGCAACACCCTGGCCTGCGTGCCCACTTCGACCGACGGCAAGGTGAACGACGCGCTGTGGAAGATCCATTGCGACTCGGTGGATAAGGCGCTGGCCAACCGGACGGAGATGATCAAGCTGGCGTCCTCGGCCGCGGCCAATCTGCTCGGCGCTCTGAAGCTGTTATGACGGTCGCGGAGGAACGCCTGGCCGCGATGGATGCGGCTCTGGCGCGAATCCGGGAGATTGGCGAAGCGCGGAGCCTGGAACCTGGCGCTGTTTCGTACGGTCTCTTGCCCTTCGACCTCTCGGGTTACTGGGACGAAACGCTGGCGCGCTTCCGGACTTTGGTGGAGCGGCTCTCGCACTTCGCATCGGCCGAAAGCTCCACCGGGAGCGGTGCTCAGGCCCGGAGCGTGATCGGCTGGACGGGAGATCTGGCCACCGTATGGGTTGGGGCGGTTCCTCCGGAGCAGCGCCAGGCGCACTTCGCGTTGCTGGATGCCGATCTTCGCTGCCGGGCCCGGATGATCCTGATAGTGACCGCATCGGTAGAGGCGGCGGCGTCCTTGTGCGCCGCCTCCGCTTCGCCGCTGCTGGCTCCGGCGGCGTTTCGGTCTGTCACCAAGCTGGTCTCGGAGTTGCAAGGTCTTTGGCAGCAGGCGGAACGGGGATAACACTGCTGTGGAACTTGCAGGCGCCAAGCCTGGCGTGGGGGAACCTGATGGCCGCTCTCACTCTGCCGACGCGGCGCCACAGACCACGCGGGCCCAGCCCGACGGACGCCCTGCACGGACCACCTGTCCCTGAGGCCCTTACC
>PKYZ01000826.1 GCA_003132865.1 Bryobacterales bacterium | reverse complement strand
CCGCCACCACCGCCGCCACCGCCAACGGACCGCGCGCGTCCGAGGTACGCCAAGGTATTCGCGGCAGTCGGCGTTATGGCGCTATGCCTAGCGGCGCTGTGGTTGTATACGCACCCCACTACGCAACCTCCGCCATGGAATCCAACGCTCTCGCTGTCAGCTGCTCCGGAAACGATCGTAAAGAAACAGCAGTCCACTCTGCACTGGTCCGTGGAACCCGCGTCCGCCGTACAGCTCAATGGAGAGGACGTCCCCTACAGCGGCGCGCGCGTGGTTTCTCCTGCTGAGACTACTACGTACCGGCTGGTGGCGATCGGCCCCCGGGGAGCCTCACGGCGTCGCGAAGTCACGATTCAGGTGACCTCCTTGCCCGCACCCTCGATCCAGTTCAGCGGTGATCGCGATGCGATTTCTCCCGGCGAAGCGGTTTCGCTGCGATGGTCCACGTCCGGGGCTACCCGCGTGCGTATCGACCCGGGCCTGGACGTCCTGCCGGCCAGCGGAGAACGGGTCGTAACGCCCCAGCAAACCACAGAATACGTTCTGACGGCCGAGGGCGATGGTGGCGCCGCGACGAGCCGCCTTCAGGTCCGTGTGAGCCCTGTACCCGCGCCAGTCATCGAGTCTTTTGAAGCCATCCCTCCAACATCGGCGATTTCTGGGGCGGCGGTGGTGCTGCGCTGGCGCGCTAGTGGCGCGGCGCATCTGGCGATCGAGCCCGCGGTAGGTCCAATCGATGCCGGCGTCACGTACGTAGCCGTGCATCCGGCCAGGACCATCGAATACATACTGACGGCTGAGAACGCCGTGGGCGTCAGAGTATCCCGGTCGCTGATACTCGCTGTAAACGTGACACCTCCGCCTACGATCGAGTTTTCCGGTAGCCGCTCCAGGATTGAGTTGGGGCAGAGCCTATGGCTTCGCTGGACCGTGACAAATGCCACACATATGACCTTGGAACCGGGTGGTGGCGATGTGTCCTCCAACCCAGCGGGCCAACAAATTGTGTATCCACCGGCCACGACCGACTACCGCCTGACGGCCGAGGGACCGGGTGGCACCTCCACCAAGACTGTTTCCGTCCATGTGGCACCCGCAATTGCAATCTTCGAGGCCGTCCGCATGCCGGATTCCGGCGAGCGCTGCCGGACATGGCTCCTGCGCTGGACCATACGTGGCGCATCGTATGCAAGTATCGAGCCGGAAATAGGTGCCGTGAATCCCGCCAGCGGCTACAAACCCGTGCGGCCGGTCGAAACTACGCACTACGTGCTCACGGCAAATAGTCCGGGTGGATCTACAGCGCGTGAGGCGACCATTGGCGGCTGTACTGCCCGCTGACGCCGAGGATCGCGTCGCACTTTCTTCCTCCGTGAAGATCAGCGTCGCACTTCTCGACCGCATGACCCGCGTGCACGGCCCGCTGGACTCGTTCCACAACCCGTCCCAAATCGGAGACAGTCAGAATCTCAGGCAGTTTCTGAGAACGTCGTTTGAATTTCGTCCGGTCTTATAGTCGCTCTGTGACCTCAGCCTCAGAAATGGACGGATTCGCGACGCGCGGGTCGGCCGGAGGTGGGTCGAGGCGGGTCTGGGTATTCCCGGCAGCATCGTCTGGTACAAATTGACGGAGACCAGTTCTATGCCGTCGATCACCTTCCGGTCGCGGAGAATCCAGTTGATGTCGGTACGTGACTTGCCTTTATCTTTTGCCATCCGGTCCGTGCTCCTTTAGTTCGGTAACAGCATGCCCCCGTTTTTGCCGCATTTCATGCCAGGTCACACCGGAGTAGCCGCTCGTTAACCGTGGAACCAGACAGCTTCTGGACCAGACAGTCCGATGACTGAATCTCCGCCGGCGGGTTCNNCGTCGTGATGATGTACTGAAATGGCGGCTGTTCAGACAGGCCCTCCAGGGATGCGGCAAACCGAAACAACCGATGGTAGACCGACTCACCGAGGTCCGCTTCCCGAGGACTGTCGTGAATGAGAAATGCGGGGATTCCGGCGCGTCCTTCCAAGCTTGTGAGCACCGCGGTGAGGTCGAACGCGAGCGTCTTCAGCGACTCCATAGCCTGGCCGCCAACCTGGACTTTCGCCTGCAATCTCTGGCCGGTGAGATCGATTGATGCCTCCACCTCACTGCCAAGCAGTGCGCGGCTCACGAAGACATAGAGCTCGTTGAACCGGCGCATAACGTCGGTATGACGGTCCCGGAGGGCGGATTGCTGGTCCTGCAGGTCCTTGTCGCGATCGTCAAGAGCGATGACGTCCCGCTGAACCCTTGCGAGCTGTTCTTGAATCTCTGCGAACTCGGCCACATCCTCCCCGAAGTTCCTTGCATCGGACGACTGACGGCGTGCGTCGTCGTGGTGCTGTTCGGCCAAGCGTTCCAGTTCGGCGATCGTCCCTTTCAATCCTTCTTTCCGCGCGCCAAGCGTGGAAAGCCGGGTCGTCAGTTCCTTTTCCTCAGTCGTATAGTGAGCAATAGCAGTTTTGCAGCCTTCGATGCGGGATGCGAGTTCTGCCTTTTCATCTGCCACGCTCTTGGAATCGCGCTGTTTGACGGCGAGCGCGCACCCATCAGCAAGGGCCAAATCAATTGGAACAAAGCAAATCGGACAGAGATCGCCATGCGCCTCGCGAAGCTCCTTTACCTTTAAGTCGGTTCGCTCTCCTTGCCAGCCTTCCATCTGCCGCTTCGCGAGTTCCGCCTTGGCACCCAGTTTGGTCATCTGCTCTTCGAGTACCGCAGCTTGCTGAAGTACGACATCCCGCTCGGCTCCCGCAGCACTGATCCGACCTGCGAACGGTCGGGCAGCCTCTCTTTCCTGGCATGTCCGGATCCGGTCTTCGGCTACCGCCTGAAGCGCGGCCACATCGAGCGATCCCCCGAGCACGTCATTCTGATTCAGGTCGACACGGCGCAGCAACTCGGCCCGAAGTTCCTCGATGCGGCGTCGTAAATAAGTAAGATCACGGTCAACCTTCTGCCGCTTGGGCGGAATGCGTTGCCGGTCGTTTTTCAAGCGGATCTCCTCATCGTCAAGAATGCCCAACAGCGCACGGACTCCAGCGAGAACCTGGTCTTTAGAGAGGACCGATACGGGTGATCCGGATTCAGATCTGGCGTGTCTCCAATCGAGGATGTGGTCAAAGCGGTTCTCCTGGTCGCGAACCAACCAGGCGAGGACGAAAAGCCAGGAGGCATCCTCGCGGAGTTCCGGAACAATGCTGCTGAGGATTGGAGGAGAAATCAGGCTACTGAGCGCGTCGACCAAAGGCTCGATCCCGGTGGCGGCTTCCCTGGATTCCGCCAACTCCTCAAGCGTGACGTCCCGCCGGACCATATGCTTGCGCGTCTGCCCGATTGGGCGAATCACGGCCCAGACGGTTCCGGCAATAATGATCTCTGCCCCGACCAGCCCGTTAGGAAACTTCGCGGCAATACTCCTTCGCTGGTCGTCACTCGAAAACGTCCCTTCTCCCAGGCAGTATCGTAAGAGACGGCAGAAAAGCGTCTTGCCCGCGCCGTGTCCGCTATCGGCATTCTGTCCGACGTTGGCGGCCGCGGACCCGGGGTCGGGCGACCAGATCACATTCAGGCCGCGCCGCAACGGGATATCCCGAATCACTTCGCCAGGCTTTGCCCACAGCACGAGCCTTCGAACCCACAGAGGGGCATCCCGGCGTGAACTCTGGATCGCGATCTTCTGTTCGGGCTTAGGAAACAGCTCTTCTTGCCGTGCCATCTTCAACGCTCCGCAGGAACTCGGCCAGCCGCAGTTCTGTCTCCTCTTCATCGGCAAGCTTCGACGCTAGCTGGACGGCAATGTCCGCGCGTCCAGCGAGCCATTCCTCATCCGCCGGAGAAAGCGCTGCGGATGTCACCGACCACTGGCCCGAGGATTCGACCAGTGCACCTATAGACTTAAGGTAAATAATCGCATCGCCCCAAAGTTGATCCGTGGCACCTCGCCGGAACCGCGAGATATCGATCACGTTCTTCTGGACAGGCTGCGCTCCGGGGCCGATCACCCGTGCCCAGTCCCTCATGCGGGCATTGTCGAGGAACGCCAACGCCATCGCAGGGTTTCGCACGAAGTGAACGGCCATCCAGACGCGATGGGGATCGACTGGCCCGCCACAACGATGGAGAACTTCGGTCACGGCGAGCAGAACGAAGTTGCTGGGCTGAATGCCGGGCGGGGTGGCCCAGGCCCCACTGGCCACCAAGTCCAAACTCGGGACCAGCATCGGCTGCACGACGGGTGCGGGTAAGCCGCCGCCTTTCGCGGCTACAGCGGTTGGCAGCAGCGCGATCGGGTCGCGCGGCGGCAACGAGCGCTCCAGGACGCCGACCTCTTCGGGCGACAAAGCGAACGCCTGCTGGACCAACGAATTCAGGCGCAATTCCAGATCTGACTGTTCTGCTGCGTCTGCGACCGAGGACTGGGACAGGTGGATCAATCGATTGGCGAGGGACTCAATCTCGGTGCGAAGGGGCGCGTCTGCGCCGGGAATCGGCAACGCCAACAGGAATTGGACATCGACACTGATCCCATCGTCCTTCATGTGCTGGAAAGTCCGGTTGATGATCCACCAGGTCACTCGGGAGTTGAGAACCGCCAGCAGGTACAGGTCTTCCGAGGGCACGAACAAAACCTTGTTGTTTAGGTATTGCCCTTCCCGGTCGAGAGCGAACTGGGAGAAGTAGGCGATGCACTGTACAACGATCTTCGGGCCGTCAAGCGCCTCGTAATAATCACACTGCCGGAGTTCCCACCAGAACCTGCCCTTGTCGGCCCGCTTGCGCAGTGGTTCCTCGAAAGCCTTCAGATGCCGGTGGACAGACGGATAGCAGGAAGCAAAGACCTCCTCTCCGGCGGACTCATTCGGTGAATCGGACCAAGGCCAAACACGGTTCTGGCTGGAGGGGATCACGATGTGCCATTGGTCGCCCCATACACTAGTCCAACGCTTGATGTCCCGTCCGCGAAGGAATTTCTTGAGTAGCGATGCGCACGACGGGTCCTCGCTGACCATTCGGTCCCGTGCTTCAGAATCAATGTAGTGCGCGGCATTGAACCCAGTCTTCAGCCCACTGTATGGCAGGTGTCCGACGTACTTAGACAGCGGCTGCCCGGTAGCCATCAACCGATCCAGCAGACCGCTCACTGCCGTGCCCTCGAGTTGCCAGCGATCAGTCCGCAAATCCCTATGGGAAACCAGAACGTACCGGGTCCTCACCAGTTCGGGCAGACCGAGTTTCTCGCGGTCCGAGTCATGAGCTTCGACAAAGCGAAGCGTTGTATCATCGGGCACGCGCGTCGGCACAGGCTCGAACACAACCGCAGCCGGGAAGGTATCCGCGGCCGGGAATAAGTTCCGGGAATGCCCGAAGTCCACGAGTAGAATAATCCGGGCCTGGTCGCGAAGCAATTCCCGAAGCCCTTCGGCGTATGTCGCGCGGAACCACTTATTCGGAGTGAGCATGCTCACCCGGCCTCGCGCCACGGTAATGGATAAAGATCGCTCCAGGAATAGGACGGACGAGTCCACCGTACTCCGGAAGGACGCGAACATCGCAAAGAACTTCTTATCGGTCTTTAGCGTCTCCTGGCGAACCCAAGGCGGATTACCCAGCACCACGGAGAAGCCACCGTTCCAGCCAGTCGTGGTGTTCGAAGCTGATTCAGCGGGCGCGGGCAGCGAGAACACATCTGGGAACGCCAGATGCCAGTGGAAGAAGCGGTATACGCTGGCCAACCGTTCCACCTCCGTCCGGAGCCAGGCGTCCACAGCATACGGGTTGCGTTCAATGCGGCGGAACACCTCTTCCGTGATGGCGTAGGTGATTTCGCCGCCCTTCCGCCAGGCAAAGGCCGCACACCAGGTATCAGCCCAGAATTTCCCGAACAGATACCCGCTCGACCCGACCGCCTCCTCGTAAATCCTTTCCTTTTCGCGAATGCCCTGAATGGTGTCGTCGGACAGGTTGTCCAGGCTGAGAAGGCCTGCCGCGAAATTGCCCAACTGGTCCCACGGTTGGAGGTTTTCGTCGAACAGGCTCTGGCGGCCAAGCCGTTCCTGCTGGTTGAGTTTCTTGTAACGCTGGCAGACCTTTTTGTCGTCGCCTTCGGCCGGGTCGAAAGCCTCGTCGGGAACGCCAGCAGTCAGCAGCGCCGGCGTCGCGCCAATGAGGCTGTTCCCACACTGGATTCGGTGATCGAGGAACGAGAGCGGCTTGCCTGGATCGAGCGCCTCCAGCCAGAGGTTGACCTTGCACAGCTCAACAGCCATCGGGTTCACGTCAACCCCGTAGATGCAGTGCCCGATGACATCCCGGAGAGCTTTCCGCAATGCGTCCGGCGAGGGCTCCTCGTCGCCGGTCCGCGCGGCGGCGAGACGTTTGGCGACGCGATGAGATGCTGCGATGAGGAAATGGCCGCTGCCACATGCAGGGTCCACCACCTTTAGCTTCAGAATCGCGGCTTCGGAATCCGGCGCTCGCACGGCTTCATCAAGGACCGGTTCCAGCGCGGCATCGAGCAGGCAATCGATCAGACTGGTCGGCGTGTAGTAGCTTCCGGATGTCTTCCGCTCGTGGCCGCTGGCGGTCGTCAGGCCAAAAGACGGCGCGTCCAGGTTCAATTCGGGGCGCAGTTCCAATAGCGACTCGTAAACGCTGCCCAGTTCTTCGGCGCCCAGGTTCTTATAGTCAACGCTTCGCAACGCACCGTCAGCCACCGTCACCGCCAACGCGCGCACGGCATCGAGCAGGTCGTGATTGGCGATATCGCACCGCTCGATATCGGGCATGGCTGTGGGTGAAAACAGGAAACTGCCGAGCGCGGGTAGCGCCAATTCCGGGCAACCCGTATCGGAACCCAGCTTCTGCATTGCGAGCCGCAGGGAGACGTACAGGTCCCCGTGCCGGGTGCCGGTCCGGCGCTCAGCCAGACGGCGAAGTCGGGCGGTGGAATAGTATCGAACATAGCGCAGCCGCGCTGTTTCCCTCTCTTCGCCAAGGAGAAGGAGCAGGCTCCTGTCCTCTGCGACGAATAGAAACAGCAGGCGGTAGACCAGCCGCAAGACCTGGCGGTAGTAATCCTGCGCGTCGAGATCGCCGGAGCGCAGCCGTGTGCGGAGCTCGCCGTTCGCTGGATACGCCAGAAAACCCCGGCCAAGACAGGTGATTGCATCTTCCACGCCTGTTCGGAGCTGCTCTAACGCCCGCACGCCCCGCTCACGGGAAGACTGCGACCACTTCTCCAACCAGCAGTCCGAGGGCGACTCTGCCTCGACCCGCGACTGGTGACACAGCAGCCATAGTAGGACGAAGTCCGAATAGCCCTCGCCGAGCATCATCGCTTCCAGGTCGAACTCCACGTAACTCTGGCGCGTGAGGCTGGCGTTGTTGCGGAGGATGCGAAGGCGCAACCCGTTCGAGACGAAGCCCCAAAGGTGCTCCGGGGAGCGGTTCAAGAATTCCTGCAACAGACTGTGCGGGCTGCTACGCGAAGCGCCTGCGACACGTTGCGACGGTGCGTTGAGATCGACGCGGCAGCCCAACAAGTGAATGGGAGTCCGGTTCCAGCCGTGGGAGATGGCGTACGATTTGCCGTCGATCTCGACCGCTTTGACGGTGAGCAGACGTCCATAGCCCAACTCCTGGAAAAGCGGCAACAGCCATTTCTCGCGCGTAAGCGTGGTGCCGGCATCGGTGGCCGGCAGCCGTTCGCTGGCGCTGCGAAATCCAGACCACGCCGCGAGGAGGCGGTTCCAGGCGCGGTTGGTGGCCTCTGTGATTTTCTCGCCGTCTGGTAGGTGATAGGCTTCCGGACTGAGGCCCCCGAGGTCCGGATCGCCGGCGGCGATGCGTTCCAGTAGGTCGGAAGGTAAAATGGCGCCTTCCGTGCGAACCGTGAGGAAAAGGTCTCGCGTGCGGGTCTGCATCGGATCAGCTTCCCTGGGCCGCGGGTAGGAAGACATAGACGCCGAGCACGTCCGGTGGAATCTGCGGTTCCACACGATACCGGACTCCTTGCAGCCGGGCTGCGATTCGAACACGCGAATGTGCCGCCAGGAGTTCCTCCCCACGCTCGATGGCGAAGCGGTTGAGATGCGATTCGATAGCCGGGAATTCCTGTATGACCCTGGCAACGAACGCCGCCGCCTGGTCCGGGTGAATATTCGCTCCGGGTTCCGCGGTCATCAGGGACTCTGCCGCCGCGTTGGGAAGCCACTCGGCATTCGACGGCGAACCGGCAAAGGCTACCAATTGGCTGTCTTCGGCCAGCATCGGGTTCTCTTCAGTGCCTCTGCGCGTGATGATGTGATACCGAAGCCGCAGCAGCAAGACTGTGGTGCGACGCGAGACCGCGCTGGTGCGAATCGCACCGCACCGGCGGGCGATGCCATCGAGCTTCGCATCGAGGGCGGTATCCATCAGGTACGCCGCCAAACCCTCCACGAGGGGATGAGTGCGGGTAAGGCAGAGTTCCCCCGGCCGCACTGGGGGTGAGAAACGGACCGAAAAGAGACCTTGTTTCGCGTCGCTATCTCGAACCTGTAATGCCTCGCGCAAGGCGCGGGGACACTCGGCCACATCCAGCTTCACGACGCCATTTTCGCTAATCACCGCCCGGTGCGCCAGCAAGGCGTCCTTGGTAAATCGAGCGACATCCAAGGCAGATCCGATGGCCGACCGCACCGAGGCGAGTTCCCGCTCCACTTCTTCCACGTTGGCGCTGAGCGTTTCCTGCGCGAACATGGTACGCGAACGCTTTTCCCGGTCGGCGCTGGCTTCCCACTTCTCGAACAGCGCCTCCTTTTGGGGCTGGAAGTACTCTTCGAAGCCGAGTAACAACTGGTCCTGGTTTCCCGGTTTCTGCCGAAGCAGCAGTCCTTCGAAGACCGCTTCGATGACCTGCTCGGTATCCACTGGAACGGGCACGGAGATGCCGAGAGAGCTACGGATCTTCTTGTGCTTGCGAATCAGAACGTCGAGTACGACTCCGTCAATCTGGTTGTCGGTACCGTAATAGGTGACGGCCCGCACCTTGGTGCTGGGCTGTCCGTAGCGGTCCACCCGTCCTTCCCGTTGCTCGTGGCGCGTCGGGTTCCACGAGAGGTCATAGTGAAGCACGGCGTCGAAGTCGCCTTGCAGGTTGATGCCTTCGCTCAGGCAATCTGTAGCCACCAGCACATGCTTCGGCGATTGCGCCAGAGCCGCGATGCGCAATTCCCGCTCGGCCGGAGCAAGTTCCCCCGTGACAGAAGCGACTTCGACTTCTTTCTTCAGGCTTTTCCGGAGGGCGGCGGCCACGTAATCCGCAGTGGCGATGAACCGGCAGAACACGATCGGGCGAAAGCCATCGCGTAAGAGCAACTCCACCATGCGAATGGCCTTCTGAAGTTTGGCGTCTTTATCGCCCTGGAGTGATTCCGCTTCGCGGGCCATTTCCAACAGGCGGCGCCGGTTCTTTCCTTCATCGCCTGCTGCTTCACAGCCAGCATCGCTGCCGGGAACGACGTCCATGGCCTCGGCGGCGTTGTCGTCCAGTAGGTCGAGCACTGTGCGGCGTCCCAGTTCGTCGGCTTCTTCGGCGGTTTCCGTATCGAGCGTCGCGGCGCGCGTGCGCAATGTCGCCGCGGCTGCGATGGGGCTGGAGGCCAACGCACGGAGCAAGGCAAGGACAGACCACCACTGGACCCGCTGGCGGTGTGTCGCGCCGCCCGTGGCGGACACCGTCTCGCGCGCATATTCCAGCACCTTTGCAAAGAGTCGCCGGTAATCGTCAGTCAATTTGTAGGTTTCTTCGGTGTCTTCGCGATCCGGAAAGGGAGTCGCGGACTTGAGGAAGTGGCGGATGTCTCCCCTGCGGCGCTGTACCAGGTGCGCCGCGAGGCGGCGGCGTTGCTGCTCATTTCCCTTGCCGGTGAGGTCTTCCGGCAGATTGGCGAAGTCGGGATGAAGTAGTTTGAGCAGCGACCGGAATGCCTGCTCGTTGCCGCTGTGAGGAGTCGCGGTGACCAGAATCAGGTGGCGTCCCTTTGCGGGATCGGCCAGACCTGAGATGAGCTGATGCCGCTGGTGGCGCCCGCCCCGGCCTTCACCACCATACGCGCAGGTGTGTGCCTCGTCGACAATCACCAATTCTGGGCACGTGCGCAGGAACTCGTCCCGGCGGCGCTCGCTCTTGATGAAATCCAGCGAAACGATAACGAAGTTGTGGATGTCAAAGAGCGACTCTCCGACCCGGCAGTTACGTTCCAGGCGGCTGGCAGTACCCGGCAGGACGAGTTCCGCGTGGATCTGGAACTTGTCGCGGAGTTCCGCTTGCCACTGCTCGGCAAGCTGGGGCGGACAGAGGACCGCGAGCCGTCTCACTTCGCCGCGGTCGAGCAACTCACGGGCGATAAGACAGGCTTCCACTGTCTTGCCGATGCCCACATCGTCGGCAATCAACAGGCGCACTGGGTCCAGCTTGAGAGCCATCAGCAACGGCACGAGCTGGTAGGGCCGGGGGTCGATTCCGAGGCGGGCGAATGAGCGGAATGGGCCCGCGCTAGAGCGGAAACCCAACCGAACCGCGTCGCGCAGCAGGCGGCAGGAGCGGTGATCGCCGACCTGCGCCGGGTCGGGAAGGTCAAATCGTGCCGGCTCGACAGTTTCGAGTGGCAGATAGACGCCGGCGATCTCTTCGTCCGTGCCACCCAGGGGTCGGAGGATCAGCATGTCGTCTTCAGATTCGGGAAGGACGACCCATTCCCGGCCTCGGGCTTTCACGAGCGAGCCGACCGCGAAGCTCAAGCATGCCTCCCGAACACGTGGGGATATTGGGCGATGCGCTTCTCCCAGTCCTCTTCGTGGCCGAAGCGAATCACTGTGTAGCCGAGATCCTCCATACAATCGGTCTGCACGCGGTCGCGCTGCTGGCGCTCCGGAAAGTCATGCGGCGGGCCGTCGATGTAGATGGCCGCCAGACATTCCTCGTAGAGAAAATCGGGTTTGGTGTTGCAATCCTCGATGCGTGGCTGCGCCTTGGATGGCAGTTTCAGGCTGGCGGCTTCGAGGTTCCGCAGCCAACGCCGTTCCAGCTCACTGTCGCACAGCCGCTCCAGAGCCGCCAGATGCTCATGAAGCGGCTGATGAACGGGAGATGCCATCACGCGAGCGCCGGCCATCTGGATCAGCATTTCGAGAATGGCCTTGCGGTCGAGCAGCTTGTGATCCCGTTGATTGCCGTAGTTCATGAGGCAGTCATAGCACGCGGCCTCGCAGTCCTCCCGCGCTCTGGGTGCCCGCTTTCGGTCCTCAAAGGTTACTGGGTCGTAATGACAGATCTCCAGCGCCTTGCGCGCTACGTCCTGGAGCGCTTCCGGTTCGTCCAGAAGAGTGCGTAACACGCCCGCGCCACCCTCGGCAGCTTCATAGAAAAGGATAAGGCGGCGTTCGTCTTCGTTGGGCAACGCCTCCACTGCCAGTTCGCTGTCTTCCAGTTGGAACCGCACCTGCAAGGCGGATTTCAAGGCAGCACCAAGAGAGGCCATCATTGAAGGCGGAAGTTTTCCCGCTGGCTCCAGCAACAGGCAGTTGCGACGGTCTTCTACGTACGGCACCACCCGCATGGTTCGCGCCGACAGCGGATCGGGATCGTCGTCGTCCGAGGCAATCTCGTTGGTCGCCCAGTAGCCGCGCTCCGTATCGAGGAGAAAGCCGTACTGCTCTTTGTTCTTGCGGCGGCGCCAGCCGAGGTTGATGCGCCAGATGGTAGCGGCCGAACCCAAATCCAGCCTGGCCAGAATCGCCCCGTCCCGTTCAACCGTGGCGACCCGATGAGTGGGCCGCCCGGCGCTCTCCGTAAACCGCACACCCGTCTTGAGTTCGAAACCCAGCCGCAGCCGCTCCTCTTCATCGGAATTGATGCGGTCGGTGCGCTTTGTGGTGACGTTCTGCAGGCGGAACAGCGAATGGAGAGGCGTCCCGAGGGGACTCTTGCACCGCTCGCAGAGATCTACGCCGTCGCCTGACACGATGGGATGGAGATAGCCGCAGGCTTCACACTGCTTGGCGCGGCGGGTTGCGATCTCCTGATTCTCGCCGACCGGCAGGATAACCCGATTGATGCGGTAGCGTGATCCCTCATGGTAGACAACAGCGCGCGGGCCGAACTCGGAGATAGCCAGGAATCTCGGCCGCGAGAGATACTCCTCGCGATTTTTCGTTTGACGCCTGCCCGGAATGAATGCCGATAGCGGAAGACGAGGAAAGCTGTAACCGGGCAGGAAACCTTCGCTGGCGAAATAGCGGTAACTGTAGAAATCGGATTGAACGACGTTTTCCGCCTCCGTGAGAAGCCGGACCTGCTCCTCAGCCTCGCGGCGGAGCCGTTCCGCCTGTTTCTTCTCTTCCGGACTGCGGGTGGCGTCCAAAATGATCTTGCCCTGAAGCCGGGCCTGCGCGTGAGCGGCGCGGTAGAGGTCACGCCACCGCTCGCAAGCCTGCTCGAAGTTCAGGCGCACCTGTGCCAGGATCTTGTCGAGCCATCGCCCCGGATCGCCGTCAGTGAAGGGCAGCGATTCACCGACGCACGACAAAACCCGCTCTGCCCGCGCCTTAGCTTTGGCCTTCGCGTGTGCTGAGTCGAGATCGTTTATCACTCCTGGCAGAAGCTCGAGAGCGGGTTCTTCTCCGGACAGGTCGAGAATGTCTTTCAATGTGCGGCCCAGGCCTAGGCCGGTTTCGGCTAGCCAGATCGCGTGCACATGGGCACGGAGGAGATCCTCGTTCACCAGATCGAGCCGCGGCGGTGTCACGGCACCTGCGACCATGGATTCTGGCCGCTTGAAAAAGTACTGATCGTGTGGGCTCCCCGTGGAGCAATAAGAGAAGACCAACGCCGGTTGCCCGCTCCGCCCCGCGCGCCCGCTTCGTTGTGCATAATTCGCCGGCGTCGGCGGTACGTTGCGCAGGTTGACCGCGTTTAGCTCTCGGATGTCGACGCCCAACTCCATTGTGGGAGAGCAATACAGAACCGGAAGTTTGGCCTCGGCAAAACGTTGTTCCCGATCGATTCGCAATTCGGCTGGAACCTGGGCAGTGTGCTCGCGTGCCTCCAGTCCTTGGGCGGTCTGCGCCACTCGCTTGTAGAAATCGACGAAGAATGGGTTCGTGCGACCACCGGCTGCAGGAGCGTTTGGCACCCGGATGGGATCGTGGAATGATCGCGTGCCATCGCCGGCCAGCCACAGTAATGCCGAAGCCGCGAGTTGGTAGCCTGGCACATCGTCTGCGCCTCGCGGCTCAACCACCTCCTTCACGATTCCCGCCAGACGCAGCAGCGCCAATAGCTGCCTGATGATCGGCTCAGTTTCATTCAGCGGAATGCGCTGATGCAATTCCGGGAACGTCGAGGAACGCCGAACGTACTGGCCGAATCCGCCACGCGCGGATACGTAAAGGTAGCCACCGTAGTCGTCGTGTTCCTGCACCTGGCGCGGAAAGAGAATGGCAGCGTGTTCGAGTTGCTCGCTTTCGTCTATGGCCCACGGCTCGCGGAGATGTTGGCTGCTTTGCTGCCGTATGCGCTCCTGGTAGGCGGAATCAAGGTAGTCGACCTGGATGGCGAGCTCCCGGCGCATGTAGTCGAGGAGCACCTTCGCCACTTTCAATCTTGTCGCTGGCAGAGCACTGGCCAGAGCCGGGTGGCAGTCCGTCCATTCCTCTTCCGCTTCCGACAATTCATCCAGCGATTGGTAACGGATCGCCAACAACCCACACTGTTCGAGGTTCGGCAGTGTGATGCGCCAACCCTTTTTCAGATCACGGTACAGCCGGTAGCCAAGAACGGTGCGGAATGCGGCCTGGGTGTCCTTCAGGGCCTGAAATCGCACCTGGGGATCGCGGGCGTACAGATCGAGGGGCAGTTTAAGCGACTGGAACACTTTCTCGGGTAGCGCGTCGTGCGGGACGCCGTTGGCGCCAGCGTCCAACACTGCCTTGTACAAAGCCGAGCGCAGCAGGCCGATCTCGATGAAGTCGTTGAAGTGTCCGGCCTGGAGAGAAGCATCCTGGCGATTGTCCGTGAAGCTGAGGAGCTTGCGAGCACGGTCGTTGAGCGTGGGCTCGTTTTTCAGACTGCGGATCGCCGACAGGCTCAGGACTGTGGTCGCTGTGCTTCTTCCTTCTGAACTCAGCGACGAAAGCTTAGCGAAGTCCGATCGCTGGCGTGCGCCGTAGGAAACCTCGCAACGAAGACAGAAACGGAACGGGGCCGGAATGAAGCTCGTCTCCAACCCGTTCTGGTTCTCCGTCCCATCCGGCGCGACACGGAGAGGGGTCGGCACGTCGGGCCTCCGGTTCCTTTTGATCCGTGTCTCACCCCGCTGTTCTTCGAGCCAGTCTTCAGGCAGACGGTCCATGATTTCGTCAGGACCGGTTGGCCACGGGTTTTCAGCGCTCAGATACAAGAAGCCAGGGACAGAATCGCCGTCGTTATCAGTGTCCGACAGTTCGCGAGGTTCAAATATCCGCGAGCCGGGCGAGCCAGCGTTCGTCGCACGGACACTGTAGTATTCCTGACCGCACTCCCGACAGAAGACTAGCGGCAGAAGAATTCGGTTCCGGTCGCCAGGTACGAATTGCTGTCCGTGGACGGTGATGAATCTCGCCTGTTCCGGTTCTAGCGAAGCATACACTGTGTCACCGCGGCTGATGAACTGGTGTAGCCGGAAAGCGAACGGTGGGAATCCGGTGTCGGGATTCTTCGAGCAACGGTAGGAGGCTAGGAGCATCTCCTGGAGCACCTTGTTGCACCGGTCTTGCGGAAGTGAAGTTGCCGCAGCCAGTTGGACGCCCGCCCCCTCGTTTCCTGAGATGCTGCCTGGAGTGGCCCGTATTAGCCGTTGCGTCCCATCCTCGCGCCGCAAGCCAATGTTGGCTTCAATCCAGACCGCGAGTGGATCGGCAATAAACGACTCGTAATCGGCGGGTGGATGGCCTTGGTCGGCAATGCGACGCCGCAGTCTCTCCACGAAGGAGGCGTCGTGAATCTGACCCAAGTCGGTGGCGGGGCGCAAAGTCTCGCCGATCACGTTTTCGGGTCGCACGTCGGCACCGAAGAACTTCGTGGCAACACGAGCGACCTCGACTCGCTGCTGGTCGTGCGTGCCGACCCCGGCGAGGGTTGCGGAGGTCCCGACGTACTGCAGATTGTCGTCGCCAATCCGATCCCGAACCCTCCGGATCAGCATCGCTACGTCCGCGCCCTGCCGACCCCGATAGGTGTGCAACTCGTCCATCACCAGGAACTTCAGCCCCCGAGCTGCCTCCACGAGACGTTTTTCGGCGGGCCGGGTGAGAATGAGTTCAAGCATCACGTAGTTGGTGATGAGGATGTCCGGTGGATCAGCGAGGATGGCATCGCGTTGCGCGTCCTTCTCCTGGCCGGTGTACTGGGCGAACCGCACTGGTGGCCTGTCGTCGGGATAACCGTAATAGAGGAACTTCTTGAGTTCTCCATACTGGCTGTTGGCAAGGGCATTCATCGGGTACACGATAATCGCCTGGATACCGCGGCGGCTCCCGCGATGAAGAACGTGGTTAACGATGGGAACTATGTAGGCGAGGCTTTTGCCCGAAGCCGTTCCGGTGGTCAGAACATAGTTCTGACCGCCAACCGCAACTCGAATCGCATCCGACTGGTGCTTGTAGAGCCGCAGAGCTTTCCCGATATTGCTGGGACCTGGCTGCTTGTCCTTCTGGAAAGCATTGGCGCATTCGTCGTGCAGTATCCGGCCCTCGACCAGTTCGTCGATCGAATCGCCGGGTTCGAACGCCGGATTAAGCTGGATCAGCGGGTCNNTCCATCCTGTTTTTCTGCCGCGCCGGATCCAGTCAAAAGGCAGCCAGGGCCTTCAAGGCGCAAAAAGACCTTCGATTCAATAATCTATCACTATAGCCCGCAATCGCGCCGGCGTTCCAACCAGGGAGCGAACGAACTTCGGGCGCTCGACCTCTGCCGGACCCTCAAGCCTAATTCGTCATGGATGCTGGCCACCGCGTCGAGCAACAAGCAGCCACAACCGCTGGCTTGCAATGGCAGATTACCGCGCAGCCCGCCAAGCGGAAGTCGGTGTTGGTGCGAGAGACCGGATCGATCAATCTCCCCGAACCGTCACGTGTGACGACAACATCCTCTGCGTGCGCACCCGAGGTTTGCCCCAGCAAGAAGGAGATCTCGGACGTGCTAGAATATTGAAAGCAGAGTGCTTAAGCATGTCCACAACATCGACCCCCATTAGCGCTCAAGAGCAGGCAAAGCGGCAGCAAGCACTAATCG
>PKYZ01000856.1 GCA_003132865.1 Bryobacterales bacterium | reverse complement strand
TGCTGCACCCAGGAGGAAGATAAACCCGTATTCTCAAGCAAACCCAGGCTCTCGGCGGATCTGGCAGTTTAGTTTCAAAATGGCTGGAAACCAGGGACAGAATCTCGAAGTACGGCTCGACGGCGTTCGCAATTTGTATGGCCGTTCGTTGTGGTGGGCCGGGGCTGTCTCGCTTTTCATCAGCGTTTCCAATCAGACCAAGCCATAAGCCGCCGTCTTCCAAATGCCGGTGGACCTGTTCGGCAAACTTTGTTCGGTCCTCGTCGGAATCAAAGACATGGAAGCAGCCCCGGTCAAAGGTAAACCCGAATGGCGCTCCTTCGACGTGGGTCTTTCTTTGCCGAGGTTAGCCGTGTCGCGTTTCCCGCGCGCCTGCTGCCACTCCGGACTGTGAATGCGGGTACAATCATTCTTCTCAAGGCCGATGACAGCCGGGCACCGGTCTGGTACAAGCATTTGATTGTAATGAGAAGGCATCGACGCGACCATGCCCATCAACGAAGCGGACACTTGCCGGACGTATGTGGTTCCCAGGCTCTACGGTGCCGGCTGGGAAGACACGCAAATCAGTGAGCAGAAGAGCTTCACCGATGGCCGGATCATGCTCGTCGGCAACCGCGCCATCCGCCGGCCGCAGAAACGCGCCGATTATTTGCTTCGCTACCGGCGCGATTTTCCCATTGCGGTCGTCGAGGCGAAGGCAGCTTATCGGACGGCAGGGGACGGGCTTCAGCAAGCCAAGGAATACGCGCAGATTTTGGGGCTCAAGTTTGCTTATGCAACGAACGGCCACAGCATCATCGAGCACGACTTCCTGACCGGCCTTGATAACGAGTTGCAGGCGTTCCCAAAACCTTCGGAACTCTGGGCCAGGCTCACCGGCGCAGAAAAAATCTCGGAGGAGGTAGGCAACCGCCTGCTCACGCCGTACTACCACTTATCCGGCAAATCGCCGCGCTACTACCAGGAGATCGCCATCAACCTGGCTGTGCAGTGCATCCTCCAGGGCAGGAAGCGCGTCCTTCTAACCCTCGCGACTGGAACCGGAAAAACCATCGTCGCGTTTCAGATTTGCTGGAAGCTAACGAATTCGCTGTGGAACCGGACAGGCGAGCATCGCCGCCCCCGTATTCTCTATCTTGCCGATCGCAATATCCTTGTCGATGACCCGAAGGATAAGACTTTTGCACCGTTCGGTGAAGCTCGCCACAAAATAGAAGGGGAGGCGGTCAAAAGCCGCGAGATGTACTTCGCGATCTATCAGGCCATCGCGAAAGACGAACGGCGCCCCGGCCTGTACCGCGACTATCCGAAGGACTTTTTCGACCTCATCATCGTGGACGAGTGCCACCGCGGCAGCGCCCGCGACGAGAGCAACTGGCGCGAGATTCTGGAGTATTTCGAACCGGCATATCAGATCGGCATGACGGCGACGCCGCTGCGACACGACAACCGGGACACGTACCGTTATTTCCACAACCCGCTTTACACTTACAGCCTCCGGCAGGGCATTGATGACGGATTCCTTGCGCCCTACCGTGTGCATCGCATCGTTTCCACTGTCGATGCCGCAGGCTGGCGCCCGACGCCGGGCGAGGTCGATCGTTACGGCCGGGAAATCCCGGATAGCCTGTACGGCACCCCGGATTTCGACAGGCTGATAGCGCTTAAGGCGCGCACCGAAGCCATCGCCCGCAACCTGACAGATTTCCTCAAGAAATCCGACCGCTTTGCTAAAACCATCGTCTTCTGCGCGGACCAGGAACACGCCGAGGAAATGCGCCGGGCACTCAACAACTGCAATGTAGACCTCGCTAGGCAGTACCAGGATTACGTGGCGCGCGTCGTTTCCGACGAGGGCGACATCGGCCGATCCCATCTCGGCCGCTTCATGGAGCTGGAGACAAAGACCCCGGTGATTCTCACGACATCACAAATGCTTACGACCGGCGTGGACGCGCCGACCTGCAAAAACGTCGTGCTGGTGCGAACCATCAATTCCATGACGGAGTTCAAGCAGATCATCGGCCGCGGCACCCGTGTGCGCGACGATTACGGCAAGCTGTTCTTTAACATCATTGACTACACGGGCAGCGCCACGCGCCTCTTTGCCGATCCGGATTTCGACGGTGATCCGGTACTGATAACCGAAGAGGAAATGGACGCAACTGGGGAGACAGTAGGGGAGCCGACCATCGTCGAAGAGCAGGAGCCGGTCCAATTGGAAGACGAGGCAGAGCTGCCACCAGGCCCCGGCCTCGTGTTCGACGACGATCAAGGACCGCCGCGAAAGTTTTATGTCGATGGCGGCGTCGTGGAAATCGCTGCCCACGTGGTCTGGGACCTCGACGCCGACGGAAGGCGGCTTCAGGCCAAGAAATTCACGGAATACACTGCCGAAAGCGTCCGCAGCATGTATCCGTCCGCCGCAGAGCTGCGCGCCAAGTGGAGCGCACCCGATGAGCGCGCCACGATCATCACAGCCCTGGAAGATCGCGGCATATCGTTTGAAGAACTCGCCGAGGCGGCCAAACAGCCGGACGCAGATCCATTCGACTTGCTATGCCATGTCGCCTATAGTGCGCCAATCCGCAGCAGACGGGAGAGGGCTGAGGCTGCACGGAACGACGGTCAGGCTTTCTTTAGCAGATTCACCAACGGGGCGCGGGAGGTGCTGAACGAATTGCTGGATAAATACGTCGAGTTTGGGACGGCGCAGTTCCAGATACCGGACATCCTCAAGGTTCCGCCATTAACCCAACACGGCAACGTCATTGAGATCGCCGAGCTTTTCGGCGGACCGGAGCGCCTCCGCGCGGCAGTCGGAGAACTTCAGCAATTGCTCTACGCAGCGTAAGGGACACACATGGCGCGAACCGCAGCACAAAAGAAAGAGACTCCCAAATCCACGGCGCAGCAACTCGGCAGCATCGTGAAATCCTGCCGTGACATCATGCGCAAGGATAAGGGGCTCAACGGCGACCTCGACCGCCTGCCGATGCTCACCTGGATTATGTTCCTGAAGTTCCTCGACGACATGGAGCAGGTGAGGGAGGCAGAAGCGAAGCTCGCCGGCAAACGCTACCGCCCCAGCATCGAATCGCCTTACCGCTGGCGTGACTGGGCATATAAGCCGGAAGGCATCACCGGGCCGGAACTCATCGCTTTCATCAATCAGGACGAAGCCGTACGCCCCGATGGAAAGCGAGGCGCAGGGCTGTTTGCTTACCTGAAGTCTCTCGAAAGCTCGAACGGAGACCGGCGTGACGTAATCGCCCGCGTGTTCCAGGGCACCATCAACCGCATGGTGAACGGTTACTTGCTTCGCGATGTCATCAACCGTGTGAGCGATATCCATTTCACCTCGAAGGACGAGATCCACACGCTGGGGCACATGTATGAAACGATGCTCCGCGAGATGCGCGACGCGGCGGGAGATTCCGGTGAATTTTATACGCCGCGCGCCGTCGTGAAATTCATCGTTTCCGTCGTCGATCCATTACTCGGCGAGACCGTTCTCGATCCGGCCGCAGGCACCGGAGGGTTTCTCGTTGACGCATTCGAACACCTGAGAAGCCAGGCGAAGCGGGCTCAGGATTATGAACGCCTGCAGCACGGCACCTTGCATGGGATCGAGGCAAAACCGCTGCCATACCTCCTCTGCGAGATGAACCTGCTTCTCCACGGCATGGAGTATCCGGAGATCGACTCCGGTAATGCGCTGCGCTTTCCGCTAAGGGAGATCGGAGATAAGGAGCGGGTAGACGTAATCATGACCAATCCGCCGTTCGGCGGAGAGGAGGAGAGGGGCATCCTATCGAACTTCCCGGAGGACAAGCAGACATCGGAAACAGCCCTGCTGTTTTTGCAATTTATCATGCGCAAACTGCGCCGTCCAGTCGGCGGGAAGAAAGGCGGCAGGTGCGGCATGGTCGTCCCCAACGGCGTGCTTTTCGGTGATGGCATATGCGCGCGCATCAAGGAAGAATTGTTCAAGGAATTTAACCTTCATACCATCGTCCGTCTTCCCAACGGCGTATTTGCGCCATATACAGGCATCCCTACAAATCTTCTGTTTTTCGACCGTTCCGGGCCAACGCAGGATGTTTGGTACTACGAGCAGCCCCTTCCCGAAGGAAGGAAAAATTACACGAAAACGGCTCCTATGCCGTTTGAGGATTTCAAGGACTGCCTCGCGTGGTGGAATACGCGCGAGAATAATGAGCGTGCGTGGAAAGTGGCCGCGTCCGAGCTACTCCAAAGCGGTTGCAACCTCGACCGCAAGAACCCTTGCGCCAAAAACGATATCACCCACCTTCCACCTCAACAGTTGACTGATAGCATCCTAAATAAGGAACAGCGGATAGCGGAAATCATAGGAAAGATGGCTCTGAGCGAGAATCTGA
>PKYZ01000203.1 GCA_003132865.1 Bryobacterales bacterium | reverse complement strand
TGTGCATCTTGCGATAGATGCCCGCGAGCGCGCCATCGGCATCGATGATGGCGGCCGTGTTGTGATAGACGCCCGCGGTGCGCCGCTCAAAGAGAGACGCGACGACGACCACGCCCAGTTCGGCGGCCAGCCGGCCAAGCGCGGCGGTGGAGGGACCGGGGATGGACTCGGCCAGATCGAAGAGCCCGGCGTTCTCTTCGCGGCAGAAATACTGAGAGCGGAACAGCTCCTGGAGGCAGACGATTTGCGCGCCGCGGGCAGCGGCCTCGCGGATGCGCCATTCGGCTTTGGCGAGGTTTTCGTTGGGGTCGAGGGAGCAGGCCATCTGGACAAGGCCGATGCGGAACTTGGCGGGGTGCACGTTTATATTTTGGCAGAGTGTGGACGCGCGCTGCGCGCCGGGGCTGGGGTTGTGTTCTCCGCGGGGCGGGTCGGGCGATTGTGCGTGATTATGCGCTTTTGTGCGTTTTTGTGCATGGATCGCGGTAGGGGGGGTAAAACCAAAATGTGACAAACGAAGCCATTTCTCAGAAACAGGCAACGTAACCAAATGTATTTGGCCATAGTTACTGAGTTTAGTTAAAGCTTCGCTTGGCATTTGGCTTTCCTGGGTACGGAGCATGACGGCGGAGACGAAGCAGTGACGGCTCCGCTCCCTCAGGCTGGGAATTGGGTTCGCTTCGTAAATATGCGGTGGTGGGTTGCCGGCCAGGGGTGATTCAACGGGACGGCACATGGGCGCCTGCTACAGGGCGCCGTTTTTTTGATTTCATGTTGCATTGCGTAACATTTGCTGCGGTTCAACCCGCGTTGGCGTGCCCAGGCCATGACATCCCGCGGCTGTTACACGGCGCCGTTTTTGCGGTTTCATGGTTGCATCGCGTTGCATTTGCTGCATGGGAGTGACTGGGCCCGGCGCGAGTCGCTTCCGGCTGCGGTTGAAATTGTCAAAGAACGAGGGGGTTCCCGACAGAACACCTTGCGGCGAGTGCGGAGAGCCGTTTCGGGCGGTGCGGATATCTCTTTGCCCGACATAAGAGTAGCACGCGGTTTTCGTGGGATCGGGGGATGGACCCCGCTTGGCGATTGTTTTCAATCGATTTTGGGGGGCGGAGTTGCGTGACTCGCCTGAATGGTGCGGAGATTCACGCCCGCTTCCAGCAGGTGCGTGGCGAAAGCGTGCCTCAGGGAGTGGGGGTGGATGGCCTTATTTTTGCCGCCGCGAATCCAGATCGCGTTCCGAGCGCTGTCGATATCGCGCACGTTGCGGTGAACCAGTTCGGAGACCCTGGGTCCGGCGGCATACATCGTGGACAGCATGGTGCAGTGGCCGAGCTTTCTGGGCGCTTCCAGCAGCGCTTTGACTTCCTGCGGGCTCAAGACGATCGGCAGCTTCTTTTCGTACCTGGGCAAGGAAATGCGTTCGATGGCGATTTGCCGGTGCAGCGTGTGGGTGTAGAAAAACCGGAGTCCCGAGACGACCTGGATGTAGTGGGACAGGGACGCGCGCTTCTGCTGGCTCAGAAACAGTTGGTACTGCCGAATGTGCTCGGGGGCCGAGTTGGTCTGGCGGCTTCCCAAAATGCTTGGCGAATCCGGCAACGCCGCGAAGGTAGGCGGCGATGGTTGTGGGTGCGTTGCGAATCTGGAGATCCTCCAGCATCCGCTCTCGTAATGTGGTCACCACGAAACTCTCCTTTCGTTGTTCACCACATCACAAACGGGCGCCGAACGGAAGGGGAACAGGCAGCACGGCCCGAGGAGACACTCCGATATCCCGGTGATCAGACGCGAACGACGACCGATGCGCGACGATCAGATGCCGGCAGGCTTAGTTCAACGTCCTTTATGTTGCACTATCTGCCTACCCCGCGAGAGCGGTGCGACGGCTGTCACTCTGCAAATTATCTGGCGTAAAACTTTGCACGCTATTTGGCGTATTCTTCGAGTATGGACGAACTGGCGGGGCTTACGGGAGAGGCCCGAAAGCGCGCCCTTGATCGATTCCACCTGCTCCAACCTCACCTCGAAAATGATCGGCCGCTGAAGGCGGTCGCGGCGGCAGCGGGAATCCCGTTCCGCACCGCTCAGCGTTGGGTGTCGCTGTATCGACAGCTCGGTTTGGCCGCGTTGGCTCGAAGAAAACGAACGGACACCGGCGAACTCACGATGGGGACGGAATGTTATGACCGACCCCCTCCCCGCACCCTACTCGTTCCGTGGTGGCCTGCTTTGGTCCTTCCGGGAGCTGGCGAAACTCAGCCTGCCCATCAGGCCAACGAAGCCGATCCCCAATAACATGCCGGAAGCGACGAGTCCCAAGACATCGGAGCCGTGCAGCGCCTCTACACGCGGCTTGCCCAGATTATTCAGGAGCACCATCGCTCCCAGCAGCGCCAGCACTAAACCGGTAAACCGGCTGCTTTTCTTCATGCACTCTCCTCCGGCCCGCATCCCGGCCCCGAATCATTGTGACACGAAAGCCGGGATCGTTTCACCCCAGCCTGCCAGGTGGAATGTGACCGGCGAGGAAAGCCCGACAGTGAATTCGAACTACAGGCAAGTCTGTTCCGAAATTTGTGTGGCGAAGAGGACCCTTCGGGACGCCAGTTTGGCTAGCTTGCACAAACCTTCGGTTTTGCAACGAGGCGCCATCCGCTCGATTTGCTGGGTTTTGAGCATTGCGAAAGTGTATTGCGTTACGCTCGGGAATGGCGGCAGGATTGCGCAATGGCCGCGTCCCCGCCATCTCTCCGCTTTCCCTTGCACCTGCGACCTGGCTCCGTATGCCAGATAGCGTGCAAAGTTTTACGCCAGATAATGTGCAAAGTGACACCCTGCCCGCGGCCCACACCATTTTGCCCACCCGTACGCAAACGCGCTGAAGCCCCCTCGCCAGGCTGCTATGCCTGAAGCAGCTCCCGCACTTTCCCCAGCAACGTCTCCACCTCGAACGGTTTGCTTAACGTTGCCACCCGGCATGATCGGAATGGCCATTCAGAAATAGCGTCCGCAATTGCGGCTGCAGGCTCGCCAGACGTTTGGCCAGGTCCGGCTCGGGTTCACCGATGAGCAAATCCAGGGGACCCTGCGTCTTCGCCATTTCCAGCGCGTCCGCTGCCGCGCATGCCGCCAGCACGCGGTAGCCGCGCTTCTTCAGGATATTCGTCACGACCGTCCGCAACCCGTCGTTCCGCTCCATCAGCAGAATCGTTGCGGAGCCGCGGCGGTGCTCGTGTTCAGCCGGCAGGGCAACGGATTCCGTCTGCGCACGTGGCAGATAGATGCGGAAGGACGCCCCCTTTCCCGGCTCGCTGTGCGCCCACAAGCGGCCGCCCAGTTGGCGCACGATCCCATGCACCGCAGCCAGCCCCAAGCCTGGCTTCCCCTGCTGCTTGGTCGTGAAGAACGGCTCGTAAAGATGCTCCCAACTCTCGTCGTCCAAGCCGGGCCCCTGGTCGCCGATCTCAAGCACGGCGTAAGAGCCACTCTCGCCTTTGCGCCCTGGCGCGGGATCGTCCGCCGGTGCGTTGCGCGTCCCGACGCGGAACTTCCCGCCGTGCTCCATCGCCTCGCGCGAATTGGCCGCCAGCTTGAGAACGATCTGCCGCACCTGTGCGGGGTCCGCCAACACGGGCGCCACATCGCGGCTCAGGTCCGGAACAAGCTGGATGTCCCGCCCCAGCATCTGTTGGAGCGCCGGCTGCATGTCTTCAATCAGCTCGTTGAGCTGCACCTGGATGGTTTCCAGAGCGACGTGTCCGCTATAGGCTAGTAACTCCCGGACGACCACACCGGCGCGATCGGCCGCCTTCCGGATCTCGTCCGACTCCAGGAACGTCGATTGGCCGCGCCGGGCGCAGTTCGCCAGCATCTCGCTGGCGGCCTGCAATGTCCGGCCCATTTCGGTAAACTCGCCGGCCATCCGCGTAGCCAGCAAGCGTTGCGCGTCCATCCGCTGGGCCATGCGCGCGCTTGCGCGCGCTGTGGCATCCTGCACTTCCAACTGGACCACGCCATCGGCCAACTCCCCGCCACTCACTTCCAGCAACAGGCGGCCCCCATCGCCAGTCTCGAGCGGTAACTCGGCGCCCTCCACCCGTCCACCCGCGCGCAAGTGCTCGAAAACCTCGGCTCCCGCCTCGGCATCGTCAATCAGCGGCGGCGCCCAAAAACTGCGTCCCACGACACCACTGCGCGGGCGTCCGCACATCCGCAGAAAAGCCGGATTCGCTTCCATCACCCGGCCCGTGGCCTTTTCCAGCAGCAATACGCCGGTCTGCAGATTCTCAAACGCCCTGACGAAGATATCATTGGAAATCATGGGAAATCATGGGAATTCATGTCAACCCTCTTCCAGTGTTCCACAACCGGAGAAGGGGCGCGCGTAATGCAGGTACAGGGGAGGGTTTTACTGGATCTGGTACTGGCGGCCTGGGAGGCCGCCGCAGGCCGAGGGCCTGCCCCACTTAACTCAATTCTGGCCGCCGCCGCCCTGCACGTTCGTCATCCGGGCCAGCTCTTTTCGGAATAGCGGATTGGAGGGATAGTCGCGCGCGAGGCTCTCCAGCAGCTTCCCGGTTTCGCGCGGGCGCTTCTCGCGCAGGTCGATGATGGCCAGCAGGATCTTGGCGAACGGTTTGAAGTAATGTCCCTCCCGCACGACCAGTTCCAAGTTCTTGACGCCCTGCTCCTTGCTGCCCTGCACGTTGTCGAACCGCACGAACCAGCGGATGAAGAACGGCAAGCTGCCTACCATGTACTCCGATATTCCGGCGGTGATGTATGCGTCCACGCAAGGGGGATTCAGCTTCAAAAGTTGCTGCGCGTAACTGTTGGACCGCTTGGCGGGCGACAGGCTGGCGATCTGGTGCTTCTCCACAAAGGCCATGTAGTCGGTGGTCACGCCCTCGACGATGGACATCGCAAATAATGCCTGGCGGTCGTGTGGGTTCGCCGCCAGCGCCGCCTCCGCGCGCGACTGCGCGTCTTCCAACGCCTTCAGAAACAGCGCGCGCACCTCGGGATCCGGCCGCAGAGTTCTCTTTTCGGCGATGTGCTTGTCACTGGTCAAAAACTCGGACTCCAAGATACCCAGCCGGTCCAGTTCATAGAAAAGGTACGCGGCGGCGCGAATCGCGTACCCCAACGGTTCCCGTGAGTGCTCCCCGATATACCGGTTGATGTCCGCGTGGGCCGCCGGGAAATTGAAATTGTAGAGGTGATCGAAAGCTTCCGCAACCTCGGGGGACTCGGCGCCACAAGCGCTCTCGCCCGCCGCCGGCGCCGGCGCCGCCATGATGGGCACACATATAAGGAATCCAAATAACCAGAACCGGAACATTCTCACCTATCCTAGCAGGGCTGAAGCCTGTGCTACCAGTTACCGCAAGCGTTCCGCCACAACCGTAATTTCGCGGTCCCGCGCCTGGCGCACCACTCTGTGAACGGTACTCCCCACCCCGCCCGAGAACGCCCGAGAGCCCGCCCGCCCCAAGAAAATCTGTGTGATATTCTGCGCGCGCGCAAAATCCACGATGGTGCGGGCCACGTCCTTACCTTTCAAGACGTGCGTTTCGATATGCAAGTTGCGCGCGAAGCTCAAGTGCTTTTCGAGCGCGCCGCTGCGGGCTTCCGGCCCGCCGCGCCCGGAGTTGCGCTGCACATGCACCGCCAGGCAGTCCGCCTGCAGATAATCCGCCACCCGTTTTCCGCGCCGGATCAGCACGGCGGTCGACGGCCGCTCCGTCAGGCAAATGAGAATGCGTTCGTGCCGCGCCGGGGCTTCGGCCTCGGGCCGCGCCGCTTGCGCCCTGGCGCGCGCCGGAGCGTCCAAGTCCGAAAGCCGCCCCTCCACTTCGTGCGCCGTGTGGCGGAGCGCCATCTCCCGCAAGGCCGTCAGATTCGCTTCGGTGAAGAAGTTCTCCATGGCCTTCTGGGCCTTGTCGGCCGTATACACGACGCCGCGGTGCAAGCGATTCTGCAAGGCCTCCGCCGTCAAATCCACCAGCACCACTTCGTCCGCCGCGTCCACTACCCAATCCGGCACGGTTTCGCGTACGCGCACGCCGGTAATGTGCCACACCTCGTCGTTGAGGCTTTCCAGGTGCTGCACGTTGAGCGTGGTGAAAACATCGATGCCCGCCTGCAGCAGCACCTGCACATCCTCCCACCGCTTCAGCCGCGTCGAGCCGGGCACGTTGGTGTGCGCGAATTCGTCCACCAGGCACACTGCCGGCTTACGCCGCAGGATGGCATCCACATCCATCTCTTCAAACACCGAGCCGCGGTATTCGATCTTTTTGCGCGGAATAAATTCCAAGTCCGCCGTCTTGGCGATGGTGTCCTGGCGGCCGTGCGGTTCGAAATACCCAACCGCCACGTCCACTCCCTTGCGCCGCAGTTCCTGCGCTTCGTCGAGCATCTGATAAGTCTTGCCCACGCCCGCCGCATAGCCCAGGAACACCTTGAGCCGGCCCTTGGGCGGCGCGGATACGGCATCGGGTTGCAGAGCATCGACCGGGCCGCTCATGGCGTTTGCGGATGTGGAAAAATGCGAACATCGATATCCGTGGCCGCCCGGATCAACCGGTCCACCGGGCTGAGCGACCAAAGCTCCTTCCAGCGGTCCGGAGCGCTGTGGCCCACGAAAATCTGCGTCACGCGTTGCTCGCGCGCAAACCGGATAATGGCCGCAATCGGGTCCGCGCCTTCCAACACGTGGACATCGGCCTCCAGTTCCAGGGCCAGTGCCAGGTTCGCGTCCATGGTCGCCTGATCCTTGGCGCCCAGTCCGCTTTGCCGGACATAGCAGACCAGCAGATTACCGTGGAACCGGTTCGCGTTCCGCCGTCCGCTGCGCAGCATGGCGCCCGCATCGCTGCGCGGCGTGACACACACCAAGATGCGCTCTTGCGATCCCCAGCGCAACTCCACGCCGTGCGACCGCAGATAGTTCTCCAGTTGCCCGTCGATCACATCGGCCGCCAGCAGCAACGCGAGTTCCCGCAGCTCCGAAAGCCGGCGCAGATCCACCAGCTCCCGCGTGCCGGCGCGCTGCATCATGTCGTCGACGGCCGCATCCACCAGCACGATCTCGTCCGCGGAACGCAGGAATCGCTCCGGCACGGTCTGCCGCGCGCGCTTGCCGGTGATGCGCTCCACGGCGTCCTGGTGTTCTTCGATGTGCTGCAGATTGACGGCAGTGATCACCGAGGTGCCCTGATCCAGGATGTTGTCCACATCCTGCCACCGTTTCGGATTCCGCGTGCCCGGCGGATTATCGTAGGCCAATTCGTCCACCAGGCATACGCGCGGATGACGGCGGAAAATCGCCGCCACGTTGAGCACTTCGTACTCGTTTCCGGCGTACACTTCTTTGAGAGTCGGGATGAACTCCAGGGTAGCCATCAACGCTTCCAGATCGGGCGTGAGCGGAAACTGGATGGCGGCGACTACCACATCTTCACCGCGTTCCTTGCGCCGCCGTCCTTCATCCAGCATGCGGAACGACTTGCCCACGCGCGAGGCGTAACCCAAGAACACTTTGAGCCGCCCGCGCCGGGCGCGGCGCTCCTCCGCCTGCACGCGGCGCAATAACTCCTCGGGGCTGGGGCGTTTGTCGATGCTCGCCGGCAAGCTGCGCGATACTCCTCTCGTCATCCATTCTGCCCGCATTGGGAATTCGTGCGCAAGCGAGCCATCTCCCAGCCGCCCAGCAGGGTGTCGGGACGAGTCCACAAAAAAGCTTATAGGGCGTAAAAGAAATTTCGTCTTGACCCCATGCGCGCCCTCTGGTTCACTCAACTTAAATGGCTCGCCCATGGTCTCTTTATGGTTTGTTTATGAGTTTTATCAACAAGGGCGGGCACGGCCAGCGCCGCGACCGCGCCGGACTCATTCCAATTTCAGCAAATTGAGGAGAACGTAACGATGACGAAGAGCGCCGCGAGGCGTCGCTGGCACCAATCCCGATTCTTTGCCAGGATGGCCGTGCTGCTGGCCGCTGGACTGCTGGGCCTTCTGTCGAAGCCGGACCGCGCCGACGAGGGGCCTAAGCCGGACCCGGCCGGTATTGCCACGGGCGACAAGTCCACCGCGGTGGATGCAGGGGGCAACACGTTCGCGGTGCCGGCCCCGGCGGATAAGAGCTCGCCGGACTATCCCAAAAACAAGAAGGATTTCGACGACTACCAGTCCCAGGCGGCCAAGGAGCCGCTGGCAGTGAAACTGGCGGATTCGGTCGGCCACATTCGCGTCGCCACCAATTTTGCGTGGACCCTAAACACCGGCTACCTGGTGCTCTTCATGCAAGCCGGATTCGCGCTGCTNNGCCTACTATGCGGTGGGCTACGCGTTTCAGTTTGGCGGCGTGGCCATAAACGCGGCGCCTACCAACCTGGGAGGCACCCCGACCCTGAACCACTATCTGATCGGCAACGGCCTGTGGGGATTCCTGGGCGGCAATGGGTTCTTCATGTCCGGCCCGGCGTACGACGCCGGCAGCAATTGTCTCGCGCTGTTTGAAGTCGTGTTCATGGAGACGGCCGGCTATATCATCGTCGGGGCCATCTGCGAGCGCATCACATTTTGGGCGTTTCTGCTCTGCGAGCTGTTTGTCGGCGCCATTCTTTATCCGGTTTTCGGCTGCTGGGTCTGGGGCGGCGGATGGCTATCGCAAGTGGGATCTACGCTGCATTTGGGCCACGGTTACGTCGATTTCGCGGGATCCACCGTGGTGCACGGCGTGGGAGGATTCTGTGCCATGGCGCTGGCCGTCATTCTGGGGCCGCGTCTCGGCAAATACGGGAAGGACGGAAAGCCGCGCGCATTCCCGGCGCACAACCTGGTCTACGTGGTCACCGGCACCTTCATCCTTCTGTTCGGCTGGATGGGTTTCAATCCCGGCTCAACCCTGGGCGCCACTGACTTGCGCATTTCCGTGATTGCCATCAACACTAACCTGGCCGCCGTGGCCGGCTCGGCGACGGCCCTGCTCCTTTGGTACTTCATTTTCGGCAAGCCCGATGTGACCATGGCCTGCAACGGGATGCTGGCCGGCTTGGTGGCGATCACCGCTCCTTGCGCCTTTGTGTCTCCCAATTCCGCGGTGGCGATCGGCGTGTTGGCCGGGATAGTGGTGTGCATGGGCGTACTCTTCAACGAGCGCGTGGCTAAGATCGACGACCCCTGCGGCGCCATTTCGGTGCATGGCTTCTGCGGCTGGCTGGGAGCGGTGTGCGTCGGCATCTTTGCCGATGGAACTTATGGTTCCGGCTGGAATGGCGTCGGCGCCGCCACTTACCTCGGACACGCCGGCCAAGGCGTTACGGGCTTGCTGCATGGAGATACGCGCCAGTTCTTATGCCAGCTCGGCGGCGCCACGCTGTGTGTGTTGTGGGCGTTCGGCGCGACTTACGTGGTCTTCTCTGTGGTGAACAAGGTGAAGCCCATGCGCGTGGCTCCCGAGGTGGAACGCGAGGGTCTTGATGTGCCGGAGTTCGGCATGCATGCTTACCCGGAGGATGCGGTGGTCACGGTGGAATAAGGAAACAGAAGTCAGCCGCGCAGGCGGGCGCGCAACCAGTCTGCCAGTTGCGTCAGGGGCACGGTGGTCTGTTCTCCGCTGGCCATTTCCTTGACCGCGGCGGCCCCGTCGCGCAACTCATTGGGAGCGAGAAAAACAGTGAAGCGCGCGCCGCGGCGGTCCGCATAGCCGAAGAACTTCCCAGGTTTGCCGGCGGAAAAAGCCAGGTCGGTTTGGATGCCGGCCGCTACCAGTTCGGCGGCAATACGCGCGGCGTCCCGGCTGATGGCGGCATCGAACATGCCGACGCACACCTCGACCTTCGGCTTGGCTGGCGTCAGCCCCTTTAACTCGGTCAGGATCTCGGCGACGACCACGTCGCCGAAGCCCATCCCCACGGCCGGGCGGGGGGCGCCGGTCATATCGCCGAACAGATTATCGTAACGGCCGCCGCCGAAGATGGCGCGGAAGCGGCGCTCGGCGTCGAATCCCTCGAAGACTGCACCAGTGTAATACGACAGGCCGCGCACGATACCGGAGTCGAAGCGCAGGTAGTCCGCGAAGCCCATGGCGCTCGCAAGGTCGAGCAGGCGGCGCACATCCTCCGCCGCCGGACTGGCGGCCAACGGCCCGGACGACAGACTGTCCACAGCTTCGCCGGCCAGTTGCTCCATGACGTCGTCGGCGGTCTTGGCGGCGAGTCCTTTTTCGGTGAGCATTTCTTTCAGGGTCTCGACGGGCACTTTGCCTTTCTTGTCGAGCACCATGAAGACATCCACATGATGCTCGTGCGGTACGCCCAACTCGCACAGCAGGTAGGCCACCACCTGGCGGTTATTGACGTGGATGCGCACGTCGCGCGGACCCAGGCCCAGGGCGCCGAGGGCGTACGTGACGCAGGCCAGAATCCAGGCTTCCGCCTGCACGGACGGCTCACCGACGACGTCGAGATTCCACTGGAAGTGCTCGCGCTTGCGGCCGCGGGTCATGCGCTCGTAGCGGAAACATTGCCCGATGGTCCACCATTTCGCGGGAAACAAGATTTCCTGCGGCCGCGCGCTGATCATGCGCACCAGCGACGGGGTCACCTCGGGACGCAGGGCAAGCTGCCGGTTGGATTTGTCCTCGAAATGATAGATCTGTTGCGCGACTTCTTCGCCGGCCTTGCGCGCCAGCAACTCGAAGGATTCCACGACGGGCGGCTCGAAGCGCTGGAATCCGTGGATGGTGGAGGCATCCGTCCAGGCGGCGAAGATGCGGTCGCGCAGATCCAGGTCTTCGGGATAGAAGTCGCGCATGCCGCGCGGCGGTTCGAGTTGCATAAGTATTAGTGTAAAACTCCTTGGAGGGCGGGCAGAAGGCAATGTGATGGATCAACTCCTCGCGCCGTCTTGAACCCCATCGGTTCACTCGCGGCCACATCAGAAGCTCCGCACGAGTCATGAAGGAAATGAACCACTGATGACCGGTTGTAATCCTCAGGCATTTCTGGTGGACAGAATGGTCCGGTTTGAAGAGAATCGACACCACGTTGGTGTCGAGCAGAAGAACTCTCATTTTGGCCGCTTTGGGAGTTGATGCCGGATCTCCCGAATCAGCTCACGAAATGTATCGACCTCTTCCGGGTGCGGCGCGCTCGGGCAAACTCCGCGGATCGACGACAACCTTGGCCATGTCCATATTTTAGCCTGAATCGGCGGCCTTCCCGCCACTCGCGAGGTGGTTGCGAGCTAGTCTCCGCGTCAACTCTCCGGGTGCGGTCCACCAGTATCGTTTCAGTAGGATATGACTTGGATCCGGCGCATCCTCCCTGCTGAAAAGTGGCCGGGAGGGCATATTGGGCGGTTGCTGCTGCCGACGCCGGGTCTTCATTAGATGACGCATTTCCGGTAAGGCAGGTGGATAATTCCCTCCACCGCCTTGATAGCTCCCGTGCTATCATAATCGTTGGCTGAGTTGCGAAGGATTGTGGTTGACACGAACGTGTTCGCAGGCGCCCTGCTGCGAAAGGAAGGATACAACCGACAAGTGTTGCGCGCCTGTCTGGAGGAGCGATGGCGGCCTGTCATGGGTCAGGCCCTGCTCCTGGAATATGAAGACGTTCTGGGACGCGAGCCGGTCTTTCGCAAGTCTCCGTTGTCCGCCGCGGAGCGCCGCGAGTTGTTTGAAGCATTCTTGAGCGTTTGTGACTGGGTGCACGTTTATTATCTGTGGCGGCCCAACTTGCGAGACGAGGGCGACAACCACGTTTTCGAACTGGCCGTCGCCGGCGGCACCGAGGCGATCATTACGAACAACGTCCGGGACTTCCGCTCCGCTGACCTTCGCTTCCCGGACCTGCGAGTGCTGGCTCCCAGAGACGCCCTGAGGGAGTTGATATGAGCACACTGACCATTCGAATTCCGGAAAGCAAGCACAATCGCTTGCGGAGCCTGGCAAAAGCCAGAGGCATGAGCATCAACCGCCTGATGGACGAGCTGGCAACGTCGGCATTGACGCAGTATGATACCGAGACCCGGTTCGAAGCACTGGCTCAGCACGGCTCCAAAAAGCGGGGCTTGGCGCTACTGGATAAGCTGGATCGGGCCTTCGCGAAGGGCTGTTAGGCGGGCGCGGCAGGATCGGGTCCGGGCCGCAGGCTATGTTTGCCGCAGTTAAGCTGCTCTCAGGGGCCGGAGATGGTTAGGTTGGGCAACATTCGCACGTTGGCCGTCTTCCAGAAAGGGGCATTTTTGAAATGGACAGATTTCCTAAGGAGGGCGGAAGATAATCGTGTATGGCTCATGGGCGTAGGCAGCGCCAGTCCGGCAGCGATTCGGAGAGGTACACGTGTATCTATTGCCTGCGACGACTCGATGGCAGCGAGTTTAACGTGGAGCATGTGCTGTCCGAAGCGTTCGGAAAATTTGAGGAGCCTTTGAAGCTCCGTTACTGCGTATGCCAAGATTGCAATCAGTACTTTGGTGACCAGCTTGAGCTGAGATTCGCTCGCGGAGCCTTTGAGGGCATGCTACGTTACCAAAAAAGTGTACGGCAGCCGCCTCGTGGAAAGATCCATCTCCCGTACGTAGAATTTGCAGTCCCGGACGGCGAGTGGGCGGGTGTGCGGCTGGCGTTGATGAATGGAGGCGACGGATTGCAGTTCATTCTCATTCCTCAAGCCGCATTCTTCGACGAAAGCCAGAAGCGCTGGGTCTATGTTACGATTGGCAAGATTGAGAAAGGGATACTAACAACTCGGCCCGACTGTTTTTTGAAAAAGGGGGTCCAAATACGGATTTTTGCGCCGGCGCCGCAGGAGCATGAAACGATCATTTCGAAGCTCAATGAGCATAGTGTCAACTACCAGAGATCAGGAGCCCTACACGCCACTGAAATTGCTTTCGGAACTCCTGAGCCGGTCATTGAGGCGACATTCACTGTTAATCACTGCTGTCCGGTTAGAAG
>PKYZ01000673.1 GCA_003132865.1 Bryobacterales bacterium | reverse complement strand
ACACTTTTCGGATAGGAGCCCCGACACAGATGTCGCCATGCAATTCCTGCGCGGCGGATCGCTGCGGATGAACATTCCGCGCACCGTACCGGAGGCTGTCGATCCCCTGCCGGGAAGGACCAATTACTATCTCACCTCCGATCCGGCCGTTTGGCGTACCGGCATCCCTAACTATGCCCGCGTCCGCTATCGGTCGGTGTTTCGCGGCGTGGACCTGGTCGTCTACGGGGACCCACAAGAAATTGAATATGACTGGGTTGTCGCAGCGGGCGCCGATCCATCTGCAATCCGGTTCTCGTTCACCGGCGCTTCGCACGTGCGCGTGGATGCCAACGGCGACCTGGTGCTGGAAGCGGCGGGCCGCGAGATACGGCATCGGAAGCCTTGTATCTATCAGGTCTTGGACGGGCGTCGCCGCGAGATCCAGGGCGGATTTGTGCTGGCGCATAACGGGGTGCGCTTCCGGGTGGGCGCTTATGATAAACGCCGCACGCTGGTGATCGATCCGAAACTGGTTTATTCGACCGGCTTCGGCGGCAGCGGGGTGATTGGCGAAACGAACTCCTACCTATGGGAGGATAGCGGCGCTGGCATCGCGGTCGATCAGAATGGCGACGCTTATGTTACGGGAATAGCGTATTCCGCTGATTTCCCGCTCGTTAATTCCCTTGAAGCGGTGCCGTACGACTTTTACGAGGCCGTTTTCATCGCGAAATTGAGTGCCGATGGGAGCACGTTGCTATATTCCACTTATGTCGCTCTCAACAACAACAGCCAATATGCACTGGTGCCGCCCGCCATTGCCGTTGACTCGAACGGGAACGCCTATGTAACCGGAAACACCGATGGCGCCGGTTTCCGGACGCTGGGAAGCAGCAGCCCCGTCACTGTAGGCTACTATCACGCATTCCTGTTGGCGCTCGATCCCAACGGCGCCTTGCGGACTTCCCAGATCTATGGCGGCAGCGGCCAGGATGCGGGAACTTCCATTGTGCTTGGACCGGACGGTAACCTGTACCTCGCCGGTACGACTTCCTCGCCCAACTTCCCCACCACGCCGGGCGCCTATCGCACAGCGCATGTTAGTTCGCAGGATCTCTTCCCGATGAAGATCAATCCGCTAATTCTAATCGGCAACGTTCCGGGCTCGCAATCGCCAACCGTCTATTCAACCTACCTCGGCCCTGGCAGTTCGGCGGCCGTGGCCGCGGATGCGTCGGGGAATGCCTACGTGTCCGCTACGACGACCTCGACCGCATGGACGGCCACGCCTGGAGTGATCCAACCGAACTGTGCGGGCCAAAGCTGCGCCGATGCGGTCGCACTCAAGGTGAACCCAACCGGAAATCAGTTGCTTTACATGACTTACTTCGGCGGCTCGGGTACGGAGACCGTGGGCGGTCTGGCTGTAGACCAGTCCGGCAATGCCTATATCAGCGGAAGCACGTACTCCGCGGATCTCCCCACTACCGGCGGAGCGTTCCAGCCGGTGTGGCAGTCGCCTGTTCAAGGGCAAACCGCATTTGTGGCGAAGCTGAATCCGGACGCCACCAAGCTGGTTTACGCGACTTATCTGGGCGGAAGCACACACGATCAGGCGTTTGGCATCGCGGTGGATGGCAGCGGCAATGCCTATGTGGCGGGAGAGACAACCTCCCCGGATTTCCCAATCGTGAATGCGATCCAGGTCGGCCTCGCCAACCCGACATGCATTGCCTACAGCGGCCCTCCGGCTGGCGTGCCCATAGGTTGGACCTATTGCCCATCGGCCGGATTTCTCAGCGTGCTGAATCCGGCTGGCGCCGCACTGGTCTGGTCTACCTTTTTGGGCAGCGCCAGCGTCTACGGGGCACTCTCCCAATAACGTGGTCCGGCCTACGCCGTGGTGTTGGATAGCGCCGGGTACGTCTACGCGACGGGTCAGCGCATTGGGATCGATGAGCGCATCCTAGCCGCAAGCCCCGGCGATAGCGTAAGCGTGGTGAAGATCGCACAGCAGGGCAATCCGCTACAGTTCCCGGCCGACGGCCTTACAAACGGCGCATCGTTTCTGGCGGGTTTGCCGGCGCCGGGTGGTCTCGCCAGTCTATTCCTGCACGGGCTGAACGTATCGGGGACCGTGATCGGGACCGGCGACCCGCTCCCCACCGAATTGGAAGGCGTATCCATTCTGGTTGGCGGATTCCCAGCGCCCATTCTGGCCGTGGCGAACATTCCGGTCGCGAATCCGGTGGGCATGCAGCAGATCAATTTTCAGGTGCCCTTCGAAACGCAAACGAACCTGGTGGAGGTGCGTTACCAGGGTCTATCCACGTTCGTCCTGCCACAGCCGGCAGGGCCGGGGATTTTCACGCTGCCCGACGGCTCGGGCGCCATCCAGCACGCATCGGACTATAGCCTCGTGACGGCTTCCCATCCCGCCGCGCCCGGCGAGGCCATCATCATCTACGCCACGGGACTGGGTCCGGTGAGCACCACGGTTGCGGACGGCACCCCGGCGCCCGCAGCCGACCCGGTTCAGCAAGGGTGCACCCCGCCCAGTGTGATGTTTGGGGGTACACCGGAACTCAATGGCGGCGGCACGCCTGCCAACATCCTATATGCGGGTCTGACGCCGGGATATGTGAGCCTCTACCAATTGAATGTGCTGGTACCGCCCGCCACTCCGGCGGGCCCCACTAACATGTATATTTTCGGGCCCGGTTGCGCGCCGGACACCGGTTTCGGCAACACGGTAACGCTGCCCGTCCAGTGATCTGCGATACTGGCGATATGCAAGCAACCGCACAAGCCATCGCCGCTCCCGACGCTTCCGAGTATGCCCCATATTATGGCCGGTACATTACGCTGGTGGGCGGCAACGACGTGGTCGCCGCGCTGGAAGACCAGCCCCGCGAGACGTTGGCACTGCTCTCCACGCTGAGCGAGGAACAAGGCGATTACCGCTATGCTCCCGGTAAGTGGAGCATTAAGGAAATGCTCGGACACGTCATCGACGCCGAGCGGGTCTTCTCGTACCGGGCGCTGCGCTTTGCGCGCAACGACCGCACGCCGCTGGCGTCCTTCGAACAGGACGATTACGTCCGCGCGGGCGGCTTTGGGGATCGCCGGTTGGCGGACCTTATCGAGGAATTTGTCTGCGTGCGCCGGGCCACCGTGTGGCTGTTCCGGACATTGAGTCCGGAGGCCTGGATGCGACGCGGCATCGCCAGCGACAACCCGGTCTCGGTGCGGGCCGTCGCGTACATCGTCGCCGGCCACGAATTGCATCACCGGCGGGTGTTGCAGGAGAAGTACCTGAGTGCGGTGTCAGCCGGCGCCGTGGTGATAACGTGAGGGGATGAAGTCTCGATGGATCCGGATAGCATTGGCGTCCACTGTTAGTCTGCGGGCGGCGAATATCGCCGAAATCCGCTCGATCATGGCCAACCGCGTGGAAAGCGGCAGAGCTGTAGGCATGGTGACCGGCGTCATAGACGAAAAAGGACGCCAGGTCGTCGCCAGCGGCAAGGTATCGCTCGACGGGACACAACAGCCGGATGGCGACACGGTGTTCGAGATCGGTTCCATCACCAAAGTGTTCACGTCGTTGATCCTAGCTGACATGGTGGAGCGGGGCGAGGTGAAGCTGGACGACCCGGTGTCGAAGTTTCTGCCGCCTTCAGTGACTGTGCCGAGCCGCAATGGCCGCC
>PKYZ01000149.1 GCA_003132865.1 Bryobacterales bacterium | reverse complement strand
GCGGTCAGCGGTCAGCTATCAGCTAAGAGCAACCAGGTGTATGGGCTGATGGCTGATAGCTGATAGCTGATAGCCGATCGCTGAGGGCTAAACCGTGATCGTGGCCGGAGTTGACTTCGGGACGCTGAGCGTCCGTGTATCGATTTTCGATAGCGTGAAAGGGCGGCTGGGCTCGGCCACGGGCGAGTATCCGCTGACGCGCAAGAAGGAGGATCCGGACTACGCCACGCAATCACACCGGGACCACATGGAGGCGCTGGTCGCGGCGATGCGGCGGGCGCTGGATGCCGCGGGCGNNATCTGTGGTGCGACCATCGCGCGAAAGGCGAGGCTGCCGAGATCACCGCGGCCGGCCGCCGCGAGAAACTGGAAGCGCTCGAATGGTGCGGGGGCGTGTACTCGTCGGAGTGGGGGTTCTCGAAGCTGCTGCACTGGCTGCGCGCCAATCCGGACAAGCGGACGCGGATGGTCACGGCACTGGAACATTGCGATATGGTGGCCGCGGTGCTGTGCGGCATCACGGATGCGCGCCAGGCGCCGCGCAGTGTCTGTGCGATGGGACACAAATGGATGTGGAACCGGGNNTCTGCGCCATGGGCCACAAATGGATGTGGAACCGGGAACTGGGCGGATTGCCCCCCGAGGAATTCCTGGTGAAAGTGGACCCACTGCTGGCGGGCGTGCGCGCCAAGCTGGATGGCCGCTATGCCACCTCCGATCAGATCGCGGGCCAACTTTCGGCGGAGTGGGCTGGGAAGTTGGGACTGCGCGCCGGCATCCCGATACCGGTGGGCGCGTTCGATGCGCACTGGGACGCGATCGGCGCGGGCGTGAGGGAAGGCGACGTGGTCAACGTGGTGGGCACATCCACATGCATCATGGCGATCGCCAAGCAAGTGGATTTGATCCCCGGCGTGTGCGGTGTGGTGAATGGATCGATTCATCCGGAGTATTTCGGGATTGAGGCGGGCTTGTCGGCTACCGGCGATATTTTCGATGCCATCGCGCGGCGGGCGGGCGCCACGGTGGCGGAGCTTTCGCGGGGATTGGAGCATTATCGCGGCGGGCAGACCGGCCTGGTGCGGCTCACTTGGGATAACGGCGACCGCACGGTGCTGGTGAACGCGGAACTCGGCGGCGTGACGCTCGGCTGGAACCTGACGCACACGGCGCAGGACGAGCTTTTCGCGGCCATCGAGGGCACCGCGTTCCACACGCGCGTGATTTTCGAGCGGATGGCCGAGCATGGCGTCGAGATCCGGCGCGTGATCAACGGCGGCGGTATCCCGCAGAAGAACGAAACACTGAACCGCGTCTATGCCAACGTGCTGAACAAGCCGGTACTGGTGCCGGAGGGCGATGTCACCAGTCTGGGTTCGGCGATCATGGCGTTCATGGCGGCGGATGCGTTCGAAAGCATCGAAGCGGCGCAGCAGGCGCTCTGCCCGCGCTATCGCACGATCGAGCCGGATGCGCGGGATCGCGCCGCGTACGAGCAACTGTACGCGCTTTATCGCAAGCTGTATTTCGCTTTCGGCAAGCCGGGATCGGAGGCGGTCGAGATCGGCGACGTCCTGCCGGGGCTACGCAGGCTGGCCGCGCAGGTGCGGCTGGGGGGACGGGCATGACTCGCGGTGGCAGCCGGGCGGCCTGGGAGGCCGCCGCAGGCCGAGGGCCTGCCCCACAGGAGGACAAACATGAATAGCAACAGACGCGAGTTTCTACGCGCGGCAGCCGCCGGTATGGCGTGCGCTACCGCGTTACGATCCGCCGCGAGCGATGGCTTGATCGAGGTATTGATTGACGAGCCGATCGCGACGATTGCGCCGGAGATCTACGGGCACTTCGTCGAGAATCTGGGCGGTGTGGTTTACGACGGCATTTGGGTGGGCGAGGATTCGGCGGTTCCGAACATTGGCGGCTTGCGGAAGGCGTTGGTCGAAGCGTTGCGGCGCATCAGTCCACCCGTGATCCGCTGGCCGGGCGGCTGCTTTGCCGACAGTTACGACTGGCGCGACGGAATCGGACCGCGCGACAAGCGCCCCAAGCGGACGAACTTCTGGGCAGGCGCGGCGGAGTGGCCCAAGAACGCGCGGCGCGCGGGCCCGCAGAGCTTCGATCCGAACCAGTTCGGCACGATTGAGTTCACGCGGTTCTGCAAGGCGACCGGCGCGCAACCTTATTTCGCGGCCAATCTGCGCGGGTCGAGCGCGCAGGATTTCAACCGGTGGGTGGAGTATTGCAACTCGCCCGCGGGGACCACTACGCTGGCGGATCAGCGCGCGGCGGATGGAGAGCGGGAGGCGCTGAACGTGCGTTATTGGGGCGTCGGCAACGAGGCCTGGGGCTGCGGCGGCTCGTTCACGCCCGAGGACTACGCCACGGAGTTTCTGCGGTTCACCGCGTGGGTGCCGGGATACAACGTGCCGCTATCGTTCGTCGGCTCCGGGCCGAATGGGAACGATCTCGACTGGACGCAGCGATTCTTCGCGAAGGTGGCGCAGAAGGGCGAATTGGGGCGGCTGTGGGGCTGGTCAATGCATCATTACGCGTGGAACGCGAGCGCCGGGCGAACCACGGATTGGTCCACGGGTAAGGGCGATGCATTGCGGTTCGACGCCCAGCAGTATTACGAGATATTGCGCGAGGCGAACCAGATGCATTCGTTTATCACCAGCCAGTGGGCCGTCATGGGCGAGTTGGACCGGCGGCATCGTGTCAAGCTGGTGGTGGATGAGTGGGGCGCGTGGCACGCCCCCGGCACGGAACCCTTCGCCGAGGCTCTTCTGGGGCAGCAGAGCACCATGCGCGATGCGGTGCTGGCGGGGATGACGCTGGACACCTTCAACCGGCACGCGGACAAGGTCGGCATGGCGGCGGTGGCGCAGCTTGTGAACTGTTTGCAATCGCTGTTCTTCGCGCATGAAGACAAGTTCTGCGTGACGCCGACGTATCATGTTTTCGATATGTACCGCGCGCATCAGGGGGCGCAGTCGTTGCGCACGCTGGTGTCCGCGCCGGCCATCTCGTACGCGCGAGACAAGGGGACGGGGTCGCTGCCGGGGATCTCGTGTTCGGCTTCGTTGCGCGAGAGAGTGTTGACCCTGACGGTGACGAACCCGAGTCTCGATCAGGCTCGCGAAGTGGAAATCGGGCTGCGGGGCGCGAGCGTTGCGTCTGCAAATGGGGCCAAGGCGGTCACGCTGGCGGCAGCGGATGCGCATGCGCACAATAGTTTCGATAGTCCGCACGCCGTGGAGCCGCGCGAGGAGCAAGTGCAGGCGGGCGGCGCGCGGTTTACGCGGCGGTTTCCGCCGGCATCGGTGACGAAGCTGGAAATCGCTTTGGCATAATCGAACAACATGCTGGAAGAACTTCGCAAGCAAGTGCTGGAAGCCAACCTGGAACTGGTCCGCAGGGGGCTGGTGCTGTACACGTTCGGCAACGCCAGCGGGATTTCGCGCGCCGAGGGCCTCGTGGCGATCAAGCCGAGCGGCGTTCCCTACGAAGGGATGCGGCCGGAGGACTTGGTGATTACGGATCTCGACGGGCGGATTGTCGAAGGCACGCTACGGCCTTCTTCGGACCTGGCGACGCACCTGGTGCTGTACCGGACGTTTTCGGGGATCGGCGGGGTGGTCCACACGCACTCACGCTATGCTACGTCGTGGGCGCAGGCGCGGCGTCCCATCCCATGCTTGGGCACCACGCACGCGGATTACTTTCGCGGCCCGGTGCCAGTGACTCGTGCGATGGCCCCGGCGGAGATCGAGGCCGCCTATGAGGCCAACACGGGCGAGGTGATCGCGCGCCATTTTGCCGGCAGCGATCCCATGGAAGTGCCGGCGGTGCTGGTCGCGGGGCATGGTCCGTTTTGCTGGGGGCCTTCGGCGGGGGAGGCGGCGCACAATGCGGTGATTCTGGAGTATGTCGCGGAGATGGCGTTTTACAGTGTCACGCTGGCGGAGGCGGCGGAGGAGTTACACCCCGCGCATCTGGATAAGCACTTTCTCCGCAAGCACGGGGTTAGCGCTTATTACGGGCAGAAGTAAGTGGGGCAGGACTCCAGTCCTGCGGCCGACGTCCACGTCGGCCTGTCGCGCGAAGAGCGGTCCTGGAGGACCCGCGCAGACCTGGAGGTCTGCCCCACAAGTCATGACCCGGTCGAGAAGCGGAAGACAGTCGTCGTGTGATACACCGCGCCCGGCTTCAGTTCGGTAGATGGGAAGCTCGGGTGATTGGGAGAATCCGGGTAGTGCTGGGTCTCCAAACAGAGAGCCGAGCGCCGTCCGTAGATCTTACCGCCTTTGCCTGTAATCGTACCGTCGAGGAAATTGCCGGTATAGAACTGTATGGCCGGCTCGGTGGTGAGCACCTCCAGCACGCGCCCGGACTTCGCCTCGGTCACTTTCGCGGCCAGCGACAGCCCGTCTCCGGTGCGGTTCAGGATGAAGTTGTGGTCGTAGCCGCCGCCCAGCGCGATTTGCTCGTCGTTTGAGCCAATCCGCTCGCCGATGGCATGCGGCTGGCGGAAGTCGAACGGCGTGCCTGCGACGTTGCGCAGCTCGCCGGTGGGAATGAGTCCCTTGTCCACGGGCGTGTAACGGTCGGCGTTGAGAGTCAACCGGTGCGCCAGGATGTCGCCTTCGCCTTGCCCTGCCAGATTGAAGTACGAATGGTTGGTCAGGTTCAGCACGGTATCTTTGTCGGTGGTCGCGGCGTAATCGATCTTCAGCTCGTTATTATCGGTTAGCGTGTAGCCCACCGTTACGGACAAGTTGCCGGGATAACCTTCCTCGCCGTCCTTACTCAGGTAGGTCAGTTCCAAAGACTGCCCGCTCCCCGGCTTCGCTTTCCAAAGCACCTTGTCGAAGCCGCGAGTTCCGCCGTGCAGGGTGTTGTCGCCATCGTTCTTGGCGAGCTTGTACTCGACGCCATCCAGCGTGAACCGGGCATGCGCGATGCGGTTGCCATATCGTCCGACGATGGCGCCGAAGTAGGGCGGCGGTTTCAGGTAGCCGTTGAAATCGTCGAAGCCGAGGACGATGTCGCCCAGCGCGCCGGCGCGGTCGGGAACTTTGAGAGAGACAACCACGCCTCCGTACGTCGAGATGTCGGCCTCGACGCCCTTGGCGTTCTTTAGCGTGTACAGTTCGACGATTTCACCGGACGGTGTCTTGCCGAACTCGCGGCTGCCGGCGATGTGGGTGGCGCCGGCGTCCTTGTTAGACGAGCAGTTCGTAGTCATTATGGTAAAGACAATTGATAACGGAATCAGGTTACGCGCGATCACACGAGCCTCACTTTCAACATCGTATACGAATGCGGCGGAAAGCTGTAGGCCAACCGGTTCCCCTGCGCGGAGGCGGAGTGCTGGACGGCGCGCACTTTGGTGGAGTCGAAGTCGTTTTCCGCCTTGATGTCTGGGCCGTTGACCTCCCACACGTCGACGGCGCCGGAGAATGTTTTGTCCTGCGCTTCGAAATCCGCTTCGATGGCCTGGTCCGGGTGGCGGTTCACCACATTCAGCACGAACGCGCCATTGTCATACACCGCCGAGGTATCGAGGTAGGGCACGTCTCCGAAACGTTTGCTCGTATACTTCGGGCTATCGACGAACAGCTCCAGCGACTTGCCCTTGCTGTTATTCGCGAAGAGCTGGAGCGGATAGTAAATCGTTTGCAGGAACATACCCTTCTCATTGGTAAACATAGGCGCGATGACGTTCACCAGTTGCGCCATGTTCGCGATCTTGACGATGTGGGAGTGATTCACGAACGAGTTCAGGAACGTGGCGACGACCAGGGCGTCTTCCAGGTTATAGCGCTCCTCCAGGATGCGGCGGCCGTGTTCCTTGCCTTCGCCGCGCGCGCGATACCAGACGTTCCACTCATCCCACGCGATGTAGATGCGGCGGCCGGCCGGCTCGCCGGAGAGCGCTGCGTCGATGATACCCTCGGCAGTCTTGAGGCGGCTATCGAGTTCGACGGAGCTGGCCATGAACTCGCCGAAGTCGTTTCCCCGATTTCCGACGTACATGTGCAGCGACAGGTAATCGACGTGATGCTTCAGGTGCTCCAGGACGGTGCGGTTCCAGCCGGTCCAGTCGGCGTTCGGGTTGAAATTAGAGGAGCCTGCCGCAATCAGCTTGATGCTGGGGTCGGTCCACTTCATCAGCTTGGCGGCTTCCAGCGCGAACTTGCCGTAATCGTCCGCCGAACGATGACCCATTTGCCAGGGGCCGTCCATTTCGTTGCCAAGGCCCCAGTAAGTCACTTTCCAGGGCTGTGCACGGCCATTTTGCTTGCGCAGGCGGGTCATGGCCGTGTCTTCCGATGAGTTACAGTATTCCACCCACTGCTGGGCCTGTTGCCAGGAGCCGACGCCCAGGTTGGTACAGAAGTACGGCTCGGTTCCGAGCTTCTCGACGTACTCCATGAATTCGTGCGTGCCGAAGCGGTTGTCTTCGACGGTTCCCCAGGCCATTTCGAGGCGGCGAGGGCGCTGGTCGCGCGGACCGATGCCGTCCATCCAGTTGTAATTCGACGAGAAGTTGCCGCCCGGCCAGCGCAGGAGGGTGACGTTCAACTTCTTGGCGGCGTCGAGCACGTCGCGGCGGAAGCCGTCGGAGCCGGATAGCGGCGAGCCTTCGTCGAAGACGCCGCCTTCGATACAGCGTCCAAGGTGTTCTATGAAGTTGCCATAGATCTTGGGATCGATGTCGCCGATTACTCGTTCGGTGTCGATCTTAATGCGCGCGCGGGTGGGGGCCGGTTGGGCACGAACGATCCATGGCGCGGCGGCGAGAACCGTAGCAAAACTTCGGCGTGAAAGCGACGTGGCTGTTTTCATGGGGTTGCACCAGAACCGCAGTATGTCATACGGCACCGGGGTGCGCAAGGGTGTCGCAGTGGGCCGCAGAGAAAGGACGATGCGGTCGAAGGCGACCGCAGGGCTGTCACTCCTCTCGAAGCTGGCGCAGCATTTCAGACGGGTTCAGGCGCCCGCCTTCCGACGGCGTCAATCGAGCCCGCAGCCCCTCGAACATCTTCGACAGCGGAGTCTCGTCGAGGATCTCGAAGCTCTCGATATCGAAGCGGTGAAGCTTCCATTCACCCGATTCGGCGCGAGACCAAGTTCCTCTGCCACGGACGCGTACCGGCGTGCCGAAGATGTGTTGCGAAAGGTGGCGCACGATAGATTTCGTGGTCATGCAGCGGTAAATTGGGTCGCCGGCCTTGATGTGAATGTCGATCGTTTCATCGCGCCCGCCGACTTGAATCGCCTTGGCCATCCAGAGTACCCGGCTCGACGATCGGGCCAATGAGTTCGTAGGTGCGTCTTCGCGCATGCCTGGGAAACCGCTCCCTGACGGTCGCGGCTCGGTAACGGCCGCAAATCCCCGAAGTTAGCGGCGCCGGCCGAAGGACCGGCCTCCGGACGGCGGACGGAAGCTGGGGCGGAAACTGGGCGCGCTTCTGGGTTTAAATCCGGAACTGGGCGGCTTCGAGCCGGAACCGAACGTGTGTCCGGGACTGCTCTGGCCGCTCTTCAAGCCGCCCGTAGCGTACTTTGAACTGCTGTAGCCACCCGAACTGCGCACGTAGCGGCTCTCCGCGTAGTGCTGCTGGGTGAAGGTGCCATGCGTGCCGTACCTGGGCACGCCCGCGGCTTCGTCGCGGCCGTAGTAGGTCTGGCCGCTCGAGCGCGCGGTGCGGTAGGATTCCCATTCATAGGATGGGATGGGCCGGTAGCTGTGCCCCCACATCAGATCGCGCAACAGCGCGTATTGCCCGTAGAACACCCAGAAGTTGCCGCCGCTGCCGTGGTCCCAGTAGCCATACTGGTTGCGCTCCCCGACCGGCGCCATGTAAGCGAAGCCGGCCGGCTCGGCCACCTCGTCCACTTCGGCGTCGTACTTGCCCACAGGCTTGTGGGCGATGGACATGCCGATGTTGTTTTCGCAAACCTGGTAAGTGGCGCGCGGAATCTCAACCCAGGCCTCATCGGAATTGGTGACGCCGCCCTTGCCGGCGGCATCCGGAAACTTCGTTTTGACGGTGCGGATCTCTTCTTCGTAATCGCGCGAGCCGCCGGACTTGCGGTCCCGCAGATCCACCAGGACCTTGTCCCAGGAGGTGTAAAGCTGGCCGGTGAGCGACTGGAGTTCCTGTGTGCGAGCCGGCAAAGAAGTGGCGTCGGTATGCAGCGTCTCGGCGGAAGTGAGCAGCCCGGCATAATCCAGCCCGGCGAAATTTTTGCCCTCGGCCTGGCGGCGCATGGCGTCGCTCGATTGCCAGGCTTTCTCGCCATCGGCGGGAATGGCGCGCAAGGCGGTGAGGCGCGTGTCGAGATCGGATTTCTTTTGCGGCCAGTCGGTTTCGGCCCGCGTGACGACGGCGGCGATTGGCGCGAAATCCCAGTGTTCGAGCGTCTGGCGATCGGCCGCCATCTGCTGCAGCTCGGTGGGCAGCTTGCGCTTCATGTCCACCCAGTGCTGGGCTTCGGTCTGAACCGACGAGGCTTCGTTCAGCGCGGCGGCGCGTAGTGCGCTCTCCTCTTTCAGCAGCTTTTCAGCCTGCGGTTCATCCTGGCGGCGATTGGCTTTCAGCAGCTTGTCGAGCGCGGCGGCGTCTCGTTCGGCGCCTTGGATCTCGCCGGCGGCGATGCGCAGGCGGGCCGGGAAGGCCGTGTTCATGTCATGCGCGCGGAACAGATCGGGGTCGGAGGACAGATCGTGAGTGACCTCGTCCTGCGCGCTCTGGAACTGCTTTTGGGTTTGGGGGAGCTGTTGCGATTCCGCGCCGATATCCGCACGCACCTTGCGCGGCAGATTGTCGAACCCCGCGAACAGGACGATGACAATCAGGAAGCTGAGAATGACGGCTAAGACTTCGAGCCCACGACGGCTCATGATGTACTCCTTCACAGGCTGAAGCCTGNNACCAGGACAGGCCAGGAGGCCTGTCCTACGGGCGGAAAACCTGGATATCCGCCGCATTCAATTTGACGGCCACGCTGGCGCTGAACGGTTCGCCCTCGCGTTTGCGGATCGCCAGATACCGCTGGCCGGTTTCTTCGATGAACTCCCAACCGTAGAAGCCGGCGGCCTGCGTCTGGCCGTCGTGAAAGGCGCCCATCTCTTTGCTGAGGCGGTAATACCAATTCTTACCGTCGAACTCGAAATTGTCGGCGGTGTTCTGGCGCTGGTCCATTTGCGCGAGGTCGTCTTCGGAGACGCCCAGGTCCTCGAGGGAGAGCTTCTTGCCGTCGAGAAAGCCGCGCACCTCCAGTTCGTCGTCTTCAGTGCGCACTTCCAGGACGACGCGACGCTCGCCGTGCTTGCCGCTCAGGTCGAACCACTGCTTTTCGCCGGCTTCATAGCGGTTGCTATGTTCCACCGTGAAATCGAGGTCGCTGAAGTTATCGCCGGCGCCGGGGATCGAGATGTTATCGCCCACGCGCGCGTCGGCCACGGTCAGGCTGGCGAGATCCTGTTTCGGGGCGGCCGGAGGGGCGTTGCTGCTTGGGTTGGGAGCGGCCGGGCGTTCAAAGAGTTTTTTCAAAATCATGAAGAGCAAAGCTCCCAGGACAACTAACAGCGTGACAGTGATGGGGCCCATATTGCGCGGCTATTGGCCCGCTGGCAGGGACAACGGAATGCTGGGCGCCTTCAACTGGCGCTCGCGCTTCAAGGCCGCCAGATCGTCGTCCGTGCCGTGACCCAAGGCGGCGAATTGCTTTTCCAGATCGTCGTCCTTGCCGGCGGACGCCAGTTGATTGAAGGCCTGGGCGGTGGCCTCCTCCTTGGATACGGTTTCTTCGAAGCGGTTGAGGGCCGCGAAGGCGTTGTCGGCGCTGCCCACTCCGGCCAAAGCCTCGGCGACTTTGCGCTGCGCCTGCGCGGCGTTCTTGCGGGCGACCAGTGTGGTGGCGGTGCGCTCGGCCTCGTCGATCTTGCGCTTCAGCTCGCCCACCTGCTGCTTGAGCGTATCGCTGGCCTTGTGCGCCTGATCCACGGACGTTTGCATGGAGGCGACCTGTTGATCGCACTCCGCCTTCTTGGCCAGAGCTTTGCGCGCCAGGTCTTCGTTGTTGGCGTCCAGGGCCTGGCCCGCGCGGTCTTTCCACTCCTGCGACTGGCGGACGTATTTTTGATATTCGGCGTCCAGGCGGTTGTAGTTGCTCATGGCCACGGCGGACGCCTGCACGGCTTTGTTCAGCTCGTTTTTCATGTCCGCAACGGTTTGGCGGACGGTGGCGTCGAATGTGGCGTCCTCGACGGCGCTCATGCCTTCATTAGCCTGACCGCGGGCGACGCGGCCGGCGCGATTGAAAATATCGTTTAAGAATCCCATGGCTGATTTGTCTCCGGTTACACCAAGCTACTCAGAATCCGGCGCGCCACCATGACGTCGACCAGCAGGAAATGCACACAGGAGAGGATGTCGTCCTGATCCTCGGGGCCCAGGTCTTCGAGCTTGCAGAAGTTGTTGAGCGTGATGGCGGTCTGGCCCTCGCCCGCATCGTAGAGCTGGAAGTATGAGGTGGAGATGCCGTTATGCGCGTCGAGCATGCTGCGCATCATCCGGTGGGTGATGGCGGATTCCGGCGTCACCGTGCAGGTGAGCGACAGGTACAGGACGTCGCCTTCGAGCACGGCCTGGACGGCCACACCGCTCTGGAGTTCCTGTACGCGCAGGACACCCGGGGTGGGCTCGGTTACCTCGTAGCCTTTTTCGGCCAGGAGCGCTTTGATCTGATCGGCATGGATACTTGCGATTTGAGCGGTCATATTTTAGGTTGGGCAGTCTTTTAGAACTACGACGCGGCCGCGGGAAAAGTTCAATGCGGCGGAGACCGTTGGTTGCGTTAGAGTTCCATGACCAGTATAGACGATGGCGGGGGCGGCAGGCGCTTATATCGGGGCGGTGGGGCGGTGGGGTGCACGTCTGTTAACGGGCTGGTTCGAGGCGGGTGCGGTTTTCGCCTGCGCGGCGCCAGGTATTGTGTCTGGCAGCACGAGCGCTGGAACAACGGCTGAATGCCGATACCTGCGATTACGCCGGCCCAGAACTGCCCTGCGCCTGCGGAGAACCAGCCCAGTATCATGGCCGCCACGGGAAGACGTTTGAGAGCGTGCTGGGGCCTCTGCTCCTGGAGCGGGCCCATTATATTATCACTGCGCCCAATGCCAAAGCGGGTTCTGTCCTCGCGACCGTCATCTGGGGCTGGAGATGTTCTCGCTCACGCCGGGAGTATTGCGCATGACCGGCAGCGCGGCAGCGCTGGTGAGTTTTGTCGAGAGCGGCGGTCTGCTGCGCGAACTGGCAGGGGTAGAGGTAAGCGCCAGTCAAGTGGAACGGGCAGCCGAAGCGTTGGGTGCCGAGATCGCCGCTGAAGAACACAACTGCGTGGAACCAGCAGGCGACGTGGCTCCCACCATGTGCCTGGGCATGGACGGTACGGGAGTTCCCATGCGCAACTCCGAAGTTGCCGGCCGCGCTGGTAAGCAGCCCGATGGCTCCGCAAAAACCCGCGAGGCCAAGGTCGTCACCATATGGACTGCCGAATCACGGGACGACCAGGGTAAGCCCATGCGCGATCCGGGGTCGGTCACCTATTCGGCCGCGATTGAAAGTGCAGCCGCCCGGGATACCCACCCGGAGAGGGCGTCGGCCCTTTTGCTCCTGTCCTTCGGTGGGATCAAGCCCCACCAGCCAGATTTGGCCCCGCTTCATCAGAGCAACTCGCCGCCCACGGGTTTGTTATCGAGCCATTCGCGCTCTTCCTTGCTGCGCGGAGCTTTCAACCGGGCAACCAAAGTGCCCTTTGTTCTCCCGATCGCCAGCGGCGGGAATTTCGCACGAACGGCCGGGTTCGCCGTGCCTCTAACGAGCGCGGGAACCAAAACGACAGGCGTCGTCCGGTGCGGCCAGCCGCGTGCGCTCGACCTCGGTGCGCGCAACGGCAGAAAGCTGGAAACCGTCGCTGACGCGATCATGGACGAAGTCCTGGCGAGGCTCGCGCCGATTTTTGAGTAAACGCGGCTGGCTGCGGGTCCTGGAGGACCCGCNNCGCGCAGGACTGGAGTCCTGCCGAGTCCTGCCCCACAGGTTTGCGCTCCACCGGTCCTGTCTGATACTATCTAGGTGGCAGAGCGGAATCCTTCCCTTGAAGTGCCACAAATCCAACCAACGGAGTAAACGAATCACTGAATGAATTTCACTGTTTTTCTAGGCAACCTGCCCACGTGGGTCACTGCCGACGATATTAAAGCGTGGCTGACCGCCGAGAATCTGGTCGCGGATTCGGTTAAAGTGATCCGCAACCACGAAACACAAGAATCCAAGGGCTTCGCATTCGTGGAAGCGCCTACCGCCGACGAGATGCAGGCGATCATCCGCCGTTTCGATCGGGCGCCTCTGGAAGACCGGCTGTTGCGGGCCAATCCGGCGCAGCCTTCCAAGGGTAAAGACAGCAAACCGGCGACGGAACGTCCCCAGCAGCAGCGCAACGGCCGCAAACCGCGGCGCGGCAAGGACGCAGCTCCCAAGACCGCCTTTGGCGCCGAGTTGGCCAAAGCATTATAAAAACGGGCCCCCAAGAATTTAAGATGGGCCCCCAAAAGTGCTCTCCCACACACCTGTGAAGCACAGTCACAGCCCTCATTCAGCTAAGCTGTTTTGTTGCAGTAACTTCCTTTTGGCCAATCATCTGCATCGCTCCCGCCCATGAGATTCCTCTGGCTCGCCTCGATTGTGTGGAGCAGCCTCCTCCTGGCGGGCAACCCGGAACAGGACATCAACGTCAACACGCGCTACACAGTGGAGAGCGTGGACATCGCCGGCGACAATCCGGCCGGTCTCAGCACCGGCTTGCGCGGCGAGCTCACCCGGCTGGTGGGCGCCAAGCTGAATCCGGCCGCGCTCGACGATCTGGCAACGCGCATCCGCCGGGAGTTGCACGTGCGGGCGGTCACGCATCGCCTGCTGCGCGGGCAGACGCCGGAACATGTGCGGGTGGTGTTTGACGTGCGCGGGACGCCCGCGAAATTCGAGGCCTCGGTACCGAAACTCGTTTACCGCTCCGATGCGGGCCTTTCCGGGCTGGCGGAAGGTACTGCGACCGTGGGATCGCAGGCGTTCACCTTTGGCGCGGTGAGCGACGGCGACGATCTGGCAGAGCGCTACACTGGCATCGTCGCGCGCTATGAAGACAAGCGCTTGATGAGCGATCGGGTAAGGTTCCGTCTGGATTTCGAGAGCTATCACGAGCAGTGGAACCAGGCCACCGCGAATGCCTTGGATCAGCCGGGCGCGGAAAGCGACACCTCCGGGATTTACCGGACTCGCCAGAATATCGAACCGCTGGTGACTTTCGTGCTTTCCAGGGGCGCTCCGGGGGTCGTGAACCTCACCGTGGGCGCCAGTTTTGAACGGTTTCAATCGCAGTTTCCGGCCGCGCGGACGGAGTCCGCCAACGCGATGGTGACTACTCTGCGCTATCATCGCCGCGTGGAGGGCTCCGACGCCAACCAGCAAGAATGGGACGCAGGTTACAGCCTGCGCGCGGCCACCAATCTTCTAGGCAGCGATTTCGCATATGCCCGTCACCAGGGAGACTTGCAATACGTCTACTCCTGGGGCCACAACCAGATCCTGGACGACCTCACAGCCGGCGCAATCACCGGGCGAGCGCCGCTTTTTGAACGCTTTATACTAGGTAACAGCACCATGCTCCGCGGGTGGAACAGATTTGAGTTGGATCCGCTGGGCGGGGACCGGATGGTGCACAATACCGCGGAGTACCGGTACCGGCTCTTCGACGTTTTCTACGATTGTGGCGCAATATGGGATCAGGGACAGACGGCGGTCTTGCGGCATTCGGTGGGCGTGGGTGTGCGGCAGAACGGCATGTACGCGGCGTTGGCATTCCCGATCAAGGAAGGCCACATTGAACCGGTTTTCATGGTGGGCATGAACTATTGAATGGCGCGAGCCAAACGCGATCTTGAGGCAAACGGACAGACTTGAGCGCGGACAAACCGAGCCGCGCCCCGGGGTCCCCTCTGGGGGCGGAGCGGTTCCGATCAGCCGCAGGCGCTGGCTTCTGGCCGGTGTGGCTATACCTCTGTCTTGCCTCGGGGCAGCCGAGCGCCTGAGCGTCATCTGGGATGGCGATGATCTGCATGTGGCCGCCCCCCAATTGCATTTCCTGGCCGGCAAGCCGCTCGATCGCCTACGAGACGGCGCCGCGGTGGTGTTCCTGACGCAGTTGACCCTCACCACCGACAACTTTACGACCAGTCTGCGGCGGACGCCCGAGCGTTTCGTATTCAGCTACGACCTGTGGGAAGAGAAGTTCTCAGTCACGAAGCTGGGCGAAGGGCAGCGGACGGTTTCGCACCTGTCGGCGACCGCGGCGGAAGCTTGGTGCCTGGACAACGTAGCCATCAGCTCCACGGGCCTGCCCCAGGATCGTCCCTTCTGGCTGCGCTTCGAATTGCGCGCGGCCGAGCCGAAGGACGAAGCCGCGGTGATTGGCGAGTCCGGCCTCAACCTGACACGGCTCATCGAGATCTTCAGCCGCCGCCCGCGCGATCAACAGCCGCAATGGACCGCGGACGCCGGGCCGCTGCGCTTGGGCGACCTCAAGAGACTGGTGGGCCGCGGCGCGCGAACGCTGTGAACCGGCTGCGCAATAGGCTGATCGGGATCTTTCTGGCGGCCACCTTGGTTCCGTTGGCCGCCACCCTCTGGATTACAACCTCCCTGCTGGACCGCAGTCTGAGCTATGCCTCCACAGGCGAGCTGGACCGCCTCTCGCGCTCCCTGCAAAAGACCGGCAAAGAGCTGTATCAGCGCGCCTGCGACGCTTTGAAGAACGATGCACTGAGCGGCCGTCTGGAGCCGCTGCGTTATGCCGCGGCCCAGCCAAACCAATGGCCCGCGCCCGTGAAGAGTTTCTTCGACAGCGGCGACTCCGAGCGTTTCCTCAGATCCGGGCGCGATGGCGACCATATCGAATACCTGTCGCGGCGCGGCGATGAAGTATGGCAGTGGTCCACCAGCCTGGGCGGTGTAGGGCTGGACGAGCTTTCGCGCGAATATCGGAACGCCCGGGAAATCGTGGAGAAGCGGCAATCGCGCGACCTGCTGCGCGGGTTCACGTACACCTACGTGCTGCTGGCGGCTTCGGTCTGGATCGCTTCGCTCGTGCTGCTGGTGTACCTGGCGCATCGCATCAGCGGCCCCATCCAGCAACTCACGGCGGGCCTTTCGCAGCTCGCCGCGGGGGACCTGGCCATACGCGTCGAAGCGCGCCGCGACGACGAGATCGGCCGCGCCATGTGCGCCTTCAACAACATGGCGGAGCGCCTGCAGCACTCGACCGATCGCCTGGTGTACCTGACGCAACTGGCAAGCTGGCGGACCCTGGCGCGCAAGATGGCCCACGAGGTGAAGAATTCCCTCACCCCCATCCGGCTCACCGTGGAGGAGATGCTGGCGCGTTACGGCGATCGCGACCGCGCGTTCGTGGAGCAGGCCGCCCAGATCGTGGTGGAGGAAGTGGAGAGCCTGGAACGCCGCATACGCGCGTTCTCGCAATTCGCCGCCGAGCCGCCCGTGCTGCCCGTGCCGCTGGATCTGAACGCGCTGCTGGAAGAGCGCGTCGCTTTTTTGAAGAGCGGCCACCCCGAGTTGACCTACGACCTGCGCCTCGACGCCGGCCATCCCACAGCGCTGGCCGATCAGGATCTGGTGAGGGGCATCCTCACCAATCTGCTCGAAAACGCCGCGGAAGCCGCCGGCGAGGGTGGGCGCATCCTGGGCATTACCGCGGTCCACAACGGCAACGCGCTGGTGGAGGTGCACGATTCCGGCCCGGGGCTGAGCGAACAAATTCGGCAATCCTTGTTTCAGCCTTCCATTTCGTTCAAAAAGGGCGGCATGGGGCTGGGGCTTTCCATCTCCCGCAAGGGCGCCCTGCTGACGGGCGGCGACATCGTGCTGGTGAAAGGAGAACTGGGCGGCGCCGCTTTCCGCGTGCTGCTGCCCGTGGCGTCCAATGGCATCCAAGCGCATCCTGATCGTGGATGACGAAGAGAATATCGGCCGCTCGCTGCGCATGATCCTGGAGCGCGAAGGCTACTCGATCGGGGTGTGCCGATCCATCCGCGAGTTCCGCGCGCACCCAGATGTGGAGCGCGCCGACGCGTTCCTGTTCGACGTGCGTCTGCCCGATGGCAGCGGCATCGACCTGCTGCGCTCCGTGCGGCAGAACGGCAATCCCGCGCCCGCCGTGATGATCTCCGGACACGGCACTATCGCGGACGCGGTGGAGGCCACCCGCGCCGGCGCTTTCGATTTTCTGGAGAAGCCGCTCAGCCGCGACAAGGTGCTGCTGGCCGTTAAGAACGCGCTGGAGCACTCCAGCCTGCGCGCGGAGAACGAGCGCCTGCGCGAGTTGGTGGGCAGCAGCCCCAAGATGATCGGCTCCAGCCCGGCGTTCCAGCGCGCCGTGGAGCAGGCCAGCATGGCGGCCCGTTCCGATGCGCGTGTGTTGCTGATCGGCGAATCCGGCACGGGCAAGGAGCTGCTCGCGGCCCATATCCATCAGAACAGCCCCTTCGCCGCGGGACCCTTCGTGAAAGTGAATTGCGCCGCCATCCCCACCGAACTGCTCGAAACCGAATTATTCGGCCACGAGAAGGGCGCGTTCACCGGCGCGGCCGGGGTGCGCCGCGGCAAGTTCGAGCTGGCCGACAGCGGCACGATTTTCCTGGACGAAGTGGGCGATCTGCACGGCGCATCGCAGGCCAAGCTGCTGCGCGTGCTGCAGGAAGGCGAGTTCCACCGCGTGGGCGGCGAGCAGACCATACGCGTGGCCGTGCGCGTGATCTCGGCCACCAACCGCGATCTGAGCGCGCTGGTGGCGCAGTCCAAATTCCGCGAAGACCTGTATTACCGGCTGAGCGTGGTGCCCATCCGCGTGCCGGCGCTGCGCGAGCGGCCGCAGGATATCAAGCTGCTGGCCGAGTACTTCCTCGACGATTTCTGCGCGCGCAATAACTTCAAGCCCAAGACCCTGGACGATTCGGTCTACCCGATTCTGGAGAGCCATCCGTGGCCCGGCAATGCGCGCGAGTTGCGCAACGCCATCGAGCGCATGGCCATCCTGACGGCCGGCGAGCGGCTGACGCGCGACGCGATTCCGGTGGAGATTCGCCTGCAGCGGGACCCGGGGCCGCGCTCCAGCGTGCAAGAGGCGCGCGAATCCGCCGAGCGCGATCATATTCTGCGCGCGCTGGAGGAGGCCAATTGGAATGTGTCGGGGGCGGCGCGGGCGCTGGGGATGGAGCGGACCAATCTGCATAAGCGGATCCGCGCGCTGGGGCTGAGCCGGGGGAAGTAGGGTGAGGTGGCACGGGCTGCTAAACTCGACCTGAGATGTATGGAATCGCATTTGAGTGGGACCGGAGAAAGGATTCGGCGAACCAGCGTAAGCACGGCGTCGGATTCGCGGAGGCGACCACCGTCTTCGACGACCCGCTTTCAATCACGATTCCCGACCCGGATCACACCATTGACGAAGAGCGCTTCGTCATCGTCGTAATGTCCAGCGAGCGAAGCCTGCTGATTGTGGTTCATACTATTAGAGGAGAGCGGATCCGTCTGATCAGCGCTCGCCCGGCAACCAAGCATGAGAGACGCAATTATGAAGAACCTCCCTCTAAGCCGCGCCCTCGTGAAATGAGAGCGGAGTACGACTTTTCCGGCGGCGTCCGCGGCAAGTACGTCGACAGGTACCGCCGCGGAGTCAACGTCGTGCTCATCGACCCGGAATTGGCCGAGGCGTTTCCCGATTCGAAGTCGGTCAATGATGCGCTTCGTGCGCTGGTTGCAATCGCAACGCGAGCTGAAAGCCGCAAACGCGCCTGATCGCGAATGGCGCATTAGCACCGCGTGACACTTCCCAGACGGTAGTGTCACGCGGTGCGTCGCTGGAAGCACAGCAAGCCGCGATGGAAGCGGGGATCGCGGATCATGTTTGGAGTGTGAAGGGATTACTGGCGTAGAGTAGGCTCCGTAATTAGCGTGACATACGGGGTGCGTAATTCCTCTGCCTTCCTCAACAATTCTGTGCGGTGTTGCGCCAACATGCTGCTTATCTCTTTCGCATCCAATTCGATAGGAAAAGATGGCTGTTTCAATACATCTGAATCAAAGGATGATAATGAGCAATCGATCACACGTCCACGATGCGCGTTGTATCGGTCCCCGAAAACTCATCAGGCGCATACGCTGCCATGGCAGAATCTCAAGATTAGCCGCATCCAAGCTGACAATTGCGCGGGCTTACGGGATGCGACAAATCTAGAGGGGATTGTTCCATGACAACTCGTCCTACTGGCTGAAGAGGCTTTCCCGAACGTGGTTTGTGGACATTGCGAAAAGATCGACCATTGGTTCCCTCGGCCGCAGCGAGCGCCAACAACCGGTACAACCCTCCCCACGGCACTGCATAATGGTAGTATATTCATACATAGCAGTGAATGAATAACCAATGGCCACCCTCGCTGGCATCGTCGGATATCGCGGCTATAGCGGAGCCGAACTCGCCCGCATACTCGAACGCCATCCGCGCGTCACGCCAGTCCTGCTCGAGCACCGCGAAGACGCCGCGGTCCACCTCCGGCCCCAAGGTCCATCCGGCCCCCGGCACGTGCCGTGCACTCCGGAGGCCGTGCTCACCGAGGGGATTTCCATCGTCTTCCTGGCCACTCCGGCCGAAGTTTCCATGGAACTGGCGCCTGCCCTGCTCGCCGCCGGCGCCAAGGTCATCGACCTCAGCGGCGCTTTTCGCTTGCGCACGCTGGCCGCTTACTCTACTTGGTATCACAGCACTCACACCCAGCCCGAGCTGCTGGCGGAAGCCGCTTACGGGCTGCCGGAATTCTGCCGCGAACGCATCCCCGCGGCGCGTCTGGTGGCGAACCCGGGCTGTTATCCCACGGCGGCCAACCTGGCGATTCGGCCGCTCCTCGATGCGGGCGTGGTGGACCGCGCGGCCGGCATCGTGTGCGATGCCAAATCCGGTGTCAGCGGCGCCGGCCGCAAGCCTACTCTCAAGACCAGCTTCTGCGAGGTCATCGGCAACTTCTCGGCCTATTCCGTCCTGCACCACCGCCACGTCCCCGAGGTGCTCATGATCTCCGGCCTGGAGGAGCGCGAGTTCAGCTTCACGGCGCAGCTTCTGCCGGTCGATCGCGGCATCCTGGAAACCATTTACTTCCGAACGCAGCGGCCTACCAGCGCCGAAGATCTGCTGGCCCTCTACGCGCAGCGCTATGCTGGCGAAGTCTTCATCCGGCTGTATCCCGCCGGCCACCTGCCGGACCTGCACGCCGTGGTGCGCACGAACTATTGCGATATCGGGGTCGCCGTGGACGCCGGCACCGGACGCGCGGTGGTGGTCAGCGCGATCGACAATCTGGTGAAGGGCGCGGCCGGGCAAGCTGTCCAGAACATGAATTTGCTGCTCGGGTATCCGGAGGCGGAGGGGTTGTTGTGAAGTTGCTGGTAAAACTCGGCGGCACGCTTCTGGATGCGGACTCGACGCGCGAGCGGTTGGCGCGGCAGATCGCGGCCATCTCGCGCACCGTCCCGATGGTAGTCGTACACGGCGGCGGCCAGCAGATGACGCGATACCTCGCCGAGCGCGGCGTCGTAAGCCAGTTCGTCAATGGACTCCGGGTGACCACGCCCGCGGTCCTGGATGCCGTCATCAAGGTGGTCGCCGGCAGCGTCAATCGCCAACTGGTCGCCACGCTGAACCGCGCGGGAGCGCGCGCCGCCGGCATATCCGGCATCGACGCGGGCTTGGTGGAAGCCGAGCAACTGGACCCGGCGTTGGGCAGCGTCGGGCGTGTTACCCGCGCCGACTCGGCACTGCTCGATGCACTGCTGGCGGGCGGCTTCCTCCCGGTCGTGGCCTGTGTGGCGGGGGACCGGGAAGGCCGCTTCTACAACGTCAACGCCGATCAAATGGCGGTCGCCTGCGCGGTGGCGTTCGGCGCGGACCAATTGATCTTCCTCACAGACGTGGCAGGCGTTTTGGACGCCGGCAAATGCCTTCTGCCGCGGCTTACGATGGCGCGGAGCGAGTCGCTCATCGCCGCGAGTATCGCCACCGGCGGCATGTTGGCCAAGCTCCACGCCGCGCACAGCGCGCTCCGCCAGGGCGTGCCGCAAGTGCGGATCTGCGCGGGCGCGGCCGATAGCGTTCTGGAACGAATACTGGCCGGCGAAGACGTAGGCACGCGCCTGGCGGTTGAGGAGGTCTGCGCCGGATGATCAGCGGTCTGACGGAAGATTCCATCATGGAGCGCGCCGGGGCGCATCGGGAGTTCGTGGTCCGAAAGGCCGGAATGCATGATATCGGGCCCATTCTGGGTCTGATCAACGGCTACGCGGCCAAGGGAATCATGCTGCCGCGCACGGAGCTGGAGGTTTCCGAAGACATACGCGATTTCTCCGTCATCGTAACGGCTGGACGGCTGGTGGGCTGCGGCGCGCTGCACTTTTATACGCCGTCCATCGGCGAGATCCGCTCACTCGCCGTCGCCGAAGACGCCAAGACCCACGGCATTGGCAGGCGGCTGATCGAGGCGCTGGTCCGGGAATCGTCCAATTATTCGCTCGACGCCGTGTTTGCATTCACCTACGTGGCGGATTTCTTCCGCAAGATGGGCTTTCAGGAAGTAGAGCGCGGCGAACTGCCGCTCAAGGCCTGGAAGGATTGCGTGCGCTGCCCGAAGTTCCAATGCTGCGACGAGATCGCGGTAATGCGCGTTCTGCGGCCGGAGTACTGTAGAAATATTCAACAGTGCCGCCAGTATGAAGAGTCCCAGTTAGTCCAGTTACCCGTGTTGCAGTCACTCAAACCCCGATAACTCCCTGGAATACCCCCAAATGAGGGGGCTGTCTCCTGTTCCCGAAAATAATCTCGCGATTCTTGATGAGAAATCCTATGCCAAATGTACTATACTCTAAAACAGGACAAAATAGTCCTTAATAACCTACAAGTGAGGAAACATGCGAGCCCAAACGGTTGATGTGAAATCATCGAATGGCCGGGTGCTGTGCTGCACCGTCTTTCGCCCCGGCGGGAAAAAGTTACTGGCGAAGGGACATGTAATCAGCGACGACGACATCCGGGTCCTCGAATCCGAGGGTATGGCATCCATTTGGGTGACCGAACTGGAGGAAGGCGAGGTCGGCGAAGACGATGCGGTCTGCGCGGTAGCCAGCGAGATGGGCTGCGGAAGCTTCGAGATCCGCCTGGCGGCGGGCGGCCGGGCCAATCTGCAGGCCACCGAGAAATGTTGCGTGCTGGTGGACGACGACTTGCTGAAGCAGATCAACTGCGCGGCCAGCGTGGTCATCGCCACGGCGCTGAATTTCAGCTTCGCGATCCCGGGCCAGCGCATTGCTACCGTGAAAAGCGCGCCATTTGCCGTTTCCCGCACCCAGTTGGATGCCGTTGTCAAGATACTGAAGGAGCGCGGTCCGATCTTGCAGGCGCGGCCCATGCGGAACCCCACGGTGGGCGTTTTGTACACCGATCCGCTCAACGGGGAGCGCGCGCGGCAGTTGTTTGAGAACATCATGCACCAGCGACTCGATCACTTCGGCGTGCCCGCCAGCTTCGTCCTCTCCTGCACGGAGGATGAAGCGTCGGTCGGCAGAGGACTGCAGCAATTGCTGCGGTCGAAACCGGCCGTGATCATGATCGCGTCCACTACCGCTCCGGCAGGTCCGGAAGACGTCGTAGGGCGGGCCATGGAAAAGGTTGGCGGCCACGTGGAACGGTTCCTGGCGCCGGTCGAACCGGGCAACCTGCTGTTGCTGGCCTATAAGGACGAAATCCCCATGATCTCGGCTCCAGGCTGCTTCCGTTCCGCCAAGGCGAATGTGGTAGACTTAGTGCTTCCCCCATTATTGGCCCGTTACCGGGTCTCAGGCTGGGAAGTGGGCTGCCTGGGACATGGGGGTTTGCTCGGGTAATCGACGATCTCCTCCACCCCTGTGGGTTGTAACCTCCGAGCGACCTACAGGTGCTCCACGACCGGGCGCTTTAACGAGCGTCCGGTCTTTTTTTGTGGAAACCAAGGTGGGGCGGACGCTCCGGTCCGCGCGCGGCCCCAGGGCGCGCTCCTTGCAGCGTTAGTTCCCGGCTCCGGCGTTTGCCGGCCGCGCTTCCTCACCCGGCTTCCTCGGCGGCTGAGGCTTCGGCAACGGCTTGCGCGGCAGCATCTCGTCGCGCGTGGCCGCATCGTAGACCATGGCGGCCATGATGGCGGAGGCCTCCATCAGATCGCCAGCCTGCAAATGGTCGTACACGTCCGCGTTGGAGTGATGCGTTTCGGTCGAGTAGTCCAGCGGATCCTGAATGAACTGGAAGCCGGGCAGTCCCACCGCGTCAAACGACTGGTGATCCGTTCCACCCGTGTTACGGATGGTGACCGTGCTCGCGCCGTAATCCTTGAACGGGTCGAGCCACGCCTGGAAGATGGGCCGCATCATGTCGTTGCCTTGCAGATAGGCGCCGCGGATCTTGCCGGTGCCGTTGTCCAGGTTGAAGTAACCCGAGAGCTTGGCATGCTCCGGCTTCAGCGCCATGGTCTCGCGATCCGCGAAGTGCTCCTTCACATAGGCTCGCGATCCGAGCAGCCCCTCTTCTTCGCCGGTCCACAACGCCACGCGCACTGTGCGTGCCATCTTCAGATCCAGCGCCTTCAGGATGCGCATGGCCTCCAACACCACGGCGCTCCCGGCGCCGTTGTCGGTCGCGCCCGTGCCGCCCGTCCAGGAGTCCAGATGCGCGCCCAGCATCACGAGTTCATCTTTCTTGCTGGCGCCGGTCAGTTCGCCTGTCACGGTGAAAGAATCCTGGGTGTCGTCCAGAAACTTGTTTTGAATGTCGAACTCCAGGGTGACGGGAATCTTCTTCTCGATGAGCCGCGTGATGCGGTCGTACTGCTCGACTTCCAGCGCCACCGAAGGCGGCGGCAGCGGCTTCTTGGGATCTTGCGACCCGGCCGCGGCGCCAAACACAATGCCGCTGGTGGCCCGATAGCTCGGGGACAACGTCACGAGCACCCCCTCATCGATGAGGAACTGATTCACCTTATCGCGAAACTTTTCGCGCGCCTCGCGATCGAATGGCTGCCCCGCCGCCGGCTGCCCCGCCNNGGATTGGCAAACGGCGAGCGCGGCGAAGGATCGGGCGCCAGCATCTCCGCTGCCAACTCGGCGTCGGTGAAACGCTTCAGCGCCGGCTCGGTTTCAGCGGCCAGCGGCCTGGGATCCTCCAACAGCACAATCTTGCCCTTGAGCTTCCCTTTGAACTTGTCGAGATCCG
>PKYZ01000211.1 GCA_003132865.1 Bryobacterales bacterium | reverse complement strand
CAATGTGCGGGAGCTGGAAAACCTCATGGAGCGGGCCGTGATTCTGACGCGCGGTTCGGTGCTGCATGTGCCGCTGGCGGAACTGCGCAACGGCGGCGAGGCGGCGGCGGCGATGACTGGGGCGCTGACCACGCTGGAGGAGGCCGAGCGGGAGCATATCTTGCGCGCCTTGCGGGAGTCGAACTGGGTGGTCGGCGGAGCGGCGGGNNTGCGGGCGCGGCGGCGCGGTTGGGGCTGAAGCGGACCACGCTGCAATCGCGCATGCAGAAGCTGGGGATCACGCGCGGTGGGTAGGGAGTGCCCGCGTGGGCACGCGTCCACGCCTGCGCGGGACGCCCACGTCCCGCCATCGCCGGACCTGGAGTGGTTATTCTTCTCCGGGACAGGAGACTATTGAGACTCGCACAATACAGTGACAGTCGGAGCGTGGGGCGGGTGCCCGTAGCCGGTCCCGACGATTCCATTTTCAAATAGGGAAACTCGACGACACCCCCTCCACTGCCTCAATAACAATGTTGTCAAAATCCCCAAACCCTCCACCGCGCTGAGTGATCACTCCAACGAACGGGTAGCAGATGGCCTCGACAGCGAATACGGGGCCGCCGCTCATGCCACCCACATTAGCGCGCAGTTCTTTCATCGGCACTGGCTGTTCGTCGAAGCTGAGGAGTTCCGAGTACTCGAGTCGGCATTTGAACGTGCCATCACCTGTTTGTGTGGTTACCTCCAACCGAGCGGAGAAAGAGCCTGGTTTAATCACCCCATTGTCAGTTTCTCTCAATTCGTTTGGATACCCAGCTAGCAGCACCGTTTGGCCTACTTCCGGGGCCGCCGCTGGCCAGCCCGTTGATGCCGATACAAGATTGGTGCGGCCGGCACACGCCTCCTCTGCTTCTCGCTCCAACACTTCGATAAATACAATATCTTTGGGCTGATGTTTACAGCTCCCCCGCCAGAGTGCGCGTTCGCGTTGAAGGGGATCAAACCGGAGGCGGCCAACTATCCAATCTAGTTTCTCACCCTGATAAACCCGCTCTTCATAGCATTTCAAGACATGCTCTGCCGTAACAACATACAAGCCAGTTTGCAGTCGCAGAATACAGCCGGTTGCACCAGCAATGCTGCCCAGGCTCAGCGGAACGGTAACCATACCGACCTTACCTTCGCCCACCGGAACGGCAAACCTGCCGATCGGAGGAGCAAATGCAATCGGGATTGCATGGTCTCGGGCAAACTTCGTCATTTGGCTCGACGTGGCTCGGTACCGTTTTTGATCGTCAATCGAGAGCTTGCTGAACTCGTCAAGTCCGCCCATCCCTTCTATCCTAACGTGAGACACTCCTCAATGAACGCGAGGCGTGGTGCGCTAACAGCGAAGGGTAGCGAAGGGCTTGTCGGCTGACCCTTTCTTCGGTTCTCAATTCCGCCAATGCGGGAGCTTGTTCGCGGTTCTGGAGCAAGCCAGTCCTTCATCGGTGATACGATCCCGCAGCTTATGAATCGCAATTTTGAAGCACGTCAACCCCGCGTCTGGTAGGCCTTCCGCCGATAGTTCAGAAACCTACCCTTTCTGAGACACGTCACGGACTTGCGGCCCACTTTGCCGAAAAACGCGCATTGGTTCCTTGTACCATGTCGATCGCATGCGCGGCACTACAGCCGCGTGGACCGCGAGGCCGCTCGCTGGCCGTACCTTCCGACGCAACGCATCAGGGAAGGCGCTGGCGCCATTTGTCCGGGTCGCGAGAGGTATGAAATACGGCGTAGATCGTGACCGCCGCCTCCGACTGCTCATAGAACACGGCGCATGGAAACCGACGTATCAGGGAGCGACGGTAGCCCTCGTGAACGACAGGGTACATCCCGGGTTGACGCCGGATGCTTTCCGTACACGCATCGACCGAACTCAGGAACTCCTCACCCAGTCCGGCTCTGCGGCCTTCATACCAGATGTAGGCTTCTGCAATGTCCAACTCGGCTTCCGGAGCTATCACCACCTCAACGGGCATAGCGGGCACGCACCTTCCGCTTCACCTCTTCCCAGGGCAGCCCCGAAGCCGGGTTTCTCAGTAGGTTCGCCTTCCTGCGTGCCAGTTCCTGCTCTTGCCAATCGTAGACGGGCACGGCCTCCGGCGCGGCCGCCAGGTCGTCCCACAGATCTTCGACAAGTTGGAGCTTCTCGGAGGGGCTTAGATCAAAGATCGACGCTGAATTCATTCGGGTCTCCACTGCCAATTCTCTCAAATTGCCCGGCCACTTGGTCGTGACACGCGCATCTCGCGTAGTCGCAGCACGATCATCAGGAGGCTGCATGCAAGCGGCACGGCTAATGCCAAGCGAAGGCTGTCGAATCGCGTCGAAATGGCCCCGACAGCCCAGGGAACCGTCGCGCCGCCCAAGGCAGCCATAGCGAAGACCGCGCCTGTCACACGGGCGCCTTGCGCTCCGGCGCGCTCGGTGAAGAGGGCCACCGCGGTCGGGAACACGGCGGCCAAGCCGGTTCCGGCGAGCAACGCGCCGGCCACCAGGCTCCAGGCATCCGCGGAGGCCAGCAGCAGGAGCATGCCGAGCGAAGCCAGCGCCAGCCCGCAAACGATCAAGAGCGGGGCCGGCATGCGGCGCAACAGCGCGGGGGCGAGCAGGCGCACACCCAAGATCGCTCCCCAGAATCCGCCTTGCGCGGCGGCCATCGCGCCGTATGGCACGCGCAGCACGCGCACGGCGTAGGACGGCATCCATCCTGCCAGACCGTTTTCGACGCCCACATACAAGAACAGGAACGCGCCCGTCAGCCAGATCCAGGAACTACGCCACACCCCGGCGGCATCTGGAGCGGTTTCTCCTGCGGCGACATCCACGCGAGTTGCCCAGACAGCCAGCGCGGCAGCGGCCAACAAGGCCGCCAGACCGAGGAGGAGCGGCCGCAAATCGGCGCTTCGCAGCGCGGCGGCGATCGCCGGCGGCGCGGCCACGGCCCCGATTCCCCAGGCGAAGTTCAGCACGTTCAAAGCGGCGGCGCGCCGGCCGGGGTTCAATTCGGCCACCAGCAGATTCACGGACGGAATGATCAGCCCCAGCCCGAGTCCCCAGGTGGCCACGCCACCGAGGCCGCTGATGTAAGGGCCGGCGGAGGCCGCGGTCACGCCGGCCGAGGCAATGGCAAATCCCGCGGTGATGGTGGCGCCCACGCCGAACCGCAACGCCATTCGTCCGGAAATCAAGGCGCCGCTCAACGAGCCCAGAAACTGCGCGGTGAACAGGAATCCGGCCTGCGCGTCGTCGAGCCGCCAGCGCGTGGACAGCGCGGGAAGGATCGGGCCCAGCAAGGTGGTCAGGATCCCGGTCAGGGCGAATCCGGCATGCAACACGCCCCGGGCGAACGGCTTCAAGCCGGCGTCCGCCGCCGCATCGCCTGCACCGGAGCGGCGCAGGTCGATTCGCGGACAATCAATTCCGGTTCAACTTCGAATTCTTCCGGGCAAGGAGCATCCGGTTCCGCGATACGTTTGAGCAACACTTCCGCGGCCAGGGCGCCCATGCGCGGCAAAGGCTGGCAAATGGTGGTAAGGGCCGGGATGTGGAAGGCGCCGCTGGGAATATTGTCGAAGCCTACCACGGCAACGTTCTCGGGAACCCGTCTGCCGGCCTCTTGCAGCGCCCGTATAGCGCCTATGGCGGAGATATCGTTGAAGGCGAATAGGGCCGTAAAAGGCTTTCCCGAAGCCAGCAGTTGCCGGGCGGCAATATAGCCCGTCTCAGGCGACGGGCTGTCGCCGCCGAGTTGTGCGACCAGGGCGCGCGTCACGCAGAGGTCCATGCGCCGCGCCACCGCGCGGATGGAATCCCATCGCACCTTGGTATCGGAGCTGAAGTCCTGCCCCCGGATGAAGGCGATGTCGCGGTGCCCCAGTTCCTTCAGGTGGCGCAGAGCCAGTTCGGCCGCCATGGTGTGATTCAACACAATGCGGGTCACTCCTGGCGTCCGGAGATGTCCGGAGATGCAAACGACCGGCAACGGCAGGTTCTGATCGTAGGGGGTATCCACGCCGATGAGTCCTTCCACACAACGTTCGTAGAGAAAGCGGGGCAGATGTCCGAGGAGCTTGGCCTTGTGCCGGTGACTGGCCACCAGACACACGTAGCCCCGTTCGAGCAAGAAGCTCTCGATGCCGCTGAGGACCAGCGCGGCGTATCCCTCGCTCAACTCCGGCACCAGCACGCCTACGGTATACGTGCGTTGCGAGCGGAGAGAGCGCGCCAGGAAGTTGGCGCGGTAATTGAAAGACTTGGCTGCGGCGAAGATGCGGTTTTTGGTCTCCTGCGGGATGGAAGCGGCACCCGGCGAATCGTTCAATACCAGCGAAAGGGTGGTCGGAGACAGTTTCAGGTGTTTCGCGAGTTCCTTGAGACTGATCGCGCGGCCGGCGGAATCCTCCTTCCGGCCGGTCCCTGGGCTCTTGTGGTCCGGCACAGTGGGAGTGTCGCACAAATCGGCTCGCGACGCAAGGAAAAACGATTTAGTACGGGATTTTACAGAAAAACTACTTGACAAAAGGCCTGCATGTCGCTTATTCTGCCAATCAGGTAAAACGATTTACCAGGTTAGTCGGCCTGCGGATTCCGCCGCAGGGAAAGGGAGTTGTGTCCATGACGACATTCGTTCGACATATACCAATAGTTCTCGCTGTTGTGCTTATTCTCCAGTTTTTCGCTCNNCAATGCCGGTCTCCAGGGCACGGTCACCGATCCCAACGGAGGAGTAGTACCCGAGGCGACGGTCAAATTGACCAGTCAGGAAACCGGCTTTGTACATTCCGTTACAACCACCGGTCAAGGTGTCTACTCCATCACAGGTCTTGCTCCGGGCAAATACAGTCTCTCGGTGGAGAAGACCGGTTTCTCGAAGAAAGTGCTCTCCGAGGTTGTGATCGGCGCGGAAATCATGCAGTCGGTCAACGTGCCATTGGAGATCGGCCAGACTACGCAATCCATCACCGTCGAGGCGCCCGTAGCTCCGCTGATCGATACGGAGACGGCCATGATTGGGGGCACCCTGACCGCCAAGGAGGTCGAGGCTCTACCGGCTTTTGGCCGGGATCCTTACAAGTTATTGAGTCTCGCGCCAGGGGTCTTCGGCGATGGCGCTCTCAGCAACGGCGGCGGTGCGGCGAGTCTGCCCGGCAGCAACATAGGCGCGGCCGGCGCTACCGACAGCATTTTCAAAGTAGAAAACGGCGCCCAGTTCGTGGCCAATGGCACCCGCCAGAATTCGAATAACTTCGAGATCGACGGCGTGCCGGTGAACAGTGCGTCGTGGGGCGGGGCGGCGGTGGTTACGCCCAGCGAGGAGTCCGTCAAGGAAGTCCGGGTCATCGCCAACAACTACTCCGCCGAGAACGGCCGGACCAGCGGCGCACAGGTGGAGGTCGTCTCGCAAAACGGGACCAACGACTACCACGGCAGCGCGTTCTTCAAGTGGCACCGCCCGGGCCTGAACGCCTACCAGGCTTGGAACGGTCCGGGGACTCCGAGCCCCGTGCAGAAGGACGAAAACCGGTTCAACCAATTCGGCGGGAGCGTGGGGGGGCCGATCAAGAGGAACAAGCTGTTCGCCTTCTTCTCCTACGAGACGCTGCGCAACAATTCGGTGAACGTGGCCACCGGCTGGTATGAGACCTCTCAGTTCCTGCAAAGTGCGGGACCTTCCGGGAGCATCGCCAGGAAGCTGCTCTCGTACCCCGGAGAAGGGCCTTCGTACACCAAAGTGATTCAACTCAACTGCGCCCAGGTGGGCCTGGCTTCGTCGCAGTGCCGGGACACCTCGAACGGCCTGGATTTGGGCTCTCCATTGACGACTGGGCTGGGAACCAGCGATCCCACTTATGGGCAGACCGGCACGCCGTATGGCATCGGCGGCGGTTTTGACGGAGTGGCCGACGCGCAGTTTCTCCAGACCGTCAGCCCGAATATCCAAACCAACACGCAATACAACGGCCGGATGGACTACCAGGCAACCAGCAAGGACTTGGTAGCTTTCAGCATCTACTGGGTTCCGATCGCAAGCTACTCCTATAATGGTCCCGCACGTGCTGCGAACTCATGGAATCATAACTCGACCGCACAGGCCTGGACCGGGCTTTGGACCCACACGTTTTCCCCTACTTTGCTGAATGAAGCCAAATTCGGCGCGAGCGGCTGGAAATGGAATGAAGTTACCTCGAACTCCCAGGAGCCGTGGGGTTTGCCGACGGATAACATCGATTCCATGGGCAGCGTGGGCGTCCAATACTACGGCGCGCCGGGTCCTAGCGTCTTCAATCAATTGACATACACTTACCGGGATACGCTGACGAAAGTGCATGGGAGCCACACCCTGAAACTTGGCATCGATGGCACTCGGGCGACGTTTCTCGACGAGGCTCCCTGGTCGGCGCGGCCCAGCTATAACTTTCGTAACCTGTGGGACTTCGCCAATGACGCGCCCTACGCCGAGAGCGCCAATTTCGATCCTCTGACGGGGCAACCGACCGAGGCGCAGAAAAACCTCCGCTACAACACCATCTCATTCTTCGCGCAGGACGATTGGAAGGTCAAGCCTGGCCTCACGGTGAACCTGGGTCTCCGCTGGGAGGACTTCACGCCGCTGACTGAAACCAAGGGCAACATCGACAATGTGCTTCTCGGCTCCGGCGGCGCGGTTCTGACGGGCCTCACACTGCGCAAGGGAGGCGATCTGTATAACAACTACCGCAACAACTGGGGGCCGCAGATTGGTTTTGCATGGACCCCGCGGCGAAGCAACAAGCTGGTTCTGCGCGGCGGTTTCGGCATCGGATACAACCTCGAACAGTTGGCGATCACGTCAAACGGGCGTGGCAACCCGCCTCTCCTGACCAGCCTGTATCTGACCGGTTCGAACATTCTGTACTCGGTTCCCGGCAGCGATACGCAGTTCACGGGCTGGCCCTCCAACCCGGCGGCAATACAAGCGTTTAACGCAACCACCGGCCTGCCAACCGGCGGCGCGCCCGTAGGCTTGACCGGCTTCCCGCTGAACTTCCATCCGGCTGTCACCTATCGCTACTCGCTGGATGTCCAATATGATATCGGCCACAATTGGATGGCGACGATCGGGTATTCGGGCAGCCAGACCCGCCATTACACCCTGCAGAGCAACCTGAACTACGTGTACTACACCGCCGGCTTGAACCCCATGGTGAACAGCATGGATTGGTATTCCAACGATGCGAATGCTCACTACAACGCGTTGCTCACGGAAGTGCAGCACCGCTTCTCGTCCCTCTTCGAAATCGACTTTCAGTATAGGTTAAGCAGGAGCATCGACGACGGCACTCAGGACTACTACCAGGATCCGTATCCCTGGAACCTGGCCTACGCCCACGGGCCGTCGGATTTCGATGCTACCCATAACTTCAAGCTCTGGGGCGTGTATACTCCGGCGTTCTTCAAGGGCAGCCATGGCTGGATGGAGAAGGCCTTTGGGGGCTGGACAATTAGCGGGATCCTCAACGCCCACTCAGGTTTCCCCTGGACGCCGCAGTACTGTAACACGGGCGGCAACGTGGTGTATCCGAACAGCAACTTTGGGTGCCTGTACCCGGCTACCTACTCCGGCAGCGCGGGGAACAATTACGGCAACTCGACCTTTATGAGCCCGAACGGGAACTTTCCCAACGGCGCCTTGACCTATTTGACGGTGCCCACTTGGCCGGCAACTGGCATTCCCCCGGCCCCGGCGACCGACATCCATCGCAATATGTTCCGGGGTCCGGACTACTTCGGGAACGATTTCCAACTGGCCAAAGCCTTTGGCCTGCCGAATATGAAGGTATTTGGCGAGAACGCCAAACTCAACCTGCAGGCTAATTTCTACAACCTGTTCAACAAGCTGAATCTCACGAATCTGAACACGACTATCAGCAACGACGGCATAACCAGCAATCCGCAATTTGGGACAGCCACAGGCGCGTTTGCCGGCCGTATCATCGAATTACAGGCGAGGTTCAGCTTCTAGGCTAAGCCTCCAGGTTTTGGCCCCTAACGCGGCCGGAGGGTGAGGTGCGGTACTTTTCTCCGGCCGCTTCTTTACCAAAGCCAGCCCTGCACGGATGGAGGAATCGTCGCTTTGCGGTGGTACGGTCTGGTTCTGCTGACGTGTTGCGCCCTGCCGCTCAAGGCGCAAACCCCCGGCTTCACTGCGCTCGCGGCGCAGGCGAACGAAGCTCGTGAATCCGACCGCCTGGATGAGGCAGTTGTGCTGTACCGGAAGACGCTGGCCCTGCGCCCGGCTTGGGCCGAAGGCTGGTGGTATCTGGGCACGCTGTTGTACGACCAGGATGACTACACGAGCGCCGCGAGCGCGCTGCGGAAGGCCGTCGAACTAAGCCCTCAATCCGGCAACGCGGTCGCGATGCTGGGGCTTTCGGAGGCGAAGCTGGGCCGCGACGGGGACGCGATGCAACATCTCGAGAAGGGCCGCACGCTGGGCGTGGGCGGGGATGAGAGCCTTCGCCGCGTCATGCTCTACACGCAGGGTGCGCTGCTGCTTGGCGCGGGCGAATTCAGTAAAGCGCAAGAAGCGTTGGATCTACTAGCCCGCGAAGGCGCCGATCGGGAAGAGTTGATGGACGCGCTCGGTGAATCGGTGCTGGGCATCCGGCCTCAGGATCTGGCTGCCTCCGATTCAGCCAGCGATTCAGCCACACGAGAGGTCGTCCGGCGGGCCGGCCGGGCAGAGCACATTGCCGCTGGAGGCGACGTGCACGCAGCGCTGGCCGAGTACGGCCGGCTGGCCGTCGGCGCTCCTAAGTTTCACAACGTCCAATTCGCCTACGGGCGCTTCCTGCTCGCCAATCACTTCGACGATCAGGCTGTCGAAGCGTTCCGCCGTGAGATCGAGAACAGCCCCCAGCATTTGCTGGCGCGGCTGGGCATTGCCGGTGTTATGGTGGAGACGCACCCGGCCGCCGGGATCCCCTACGCCGAGCAAGCCGTGCAGCTCGCTCCGGGACTCGCCGAAGGTCACTATCTTCTGGGAATGTTGTTGTTGGGCACGGGCGCCGTTGAGAGAGCCATCGCCGAACTGGAAACGGCGGAGCACAAAGATCCGGCGGATCCTCGCGTCTATTTCGCGCTGGGGCGCGCGTATGCCATGGCGCACCGGATGGAGGATGCCGCCCGGGCGCGCGCGGAGTTCGCACGGCTAAGCAAGGAGAATCCTAAATGAAACGGTTACGATCGGTTTTCATGGCGGCGATGCTGGCCGCGATTGCGGCTTCCGCGCCGGCGGAGACCGTGGTGATTGACGCCGCCGGTCCGAGCCATCCATTTCCGCATTTCTGGGAACAGGTTTTTGGTTCGGGCCGCGCCAACCTGGCTCTGCGTGAGAGCTATCGCCGCGACCTGCGCGCGATGCGGAGCGCAACCGGCATCCAGTATGTTCGCTTCCACGCCATCTTCCACGACGAGAACGGATTGTACGACGAGGACGTGCAAGGCCGGCCCGTCTACAATTTTTCCTACGTGGACCAAATCTACGACGGGCTGCTCGAAAACGGAGTGCGGCCCTTCGTCGAGCTCAGCTTCATGCCGCGGAAGCTCTCGGCATCGCCGCCGGTGCTGCACCCATTCTGGTACAGGCCGCTGGTTTCGCCCCCGAAAGACTACGGCAAATGGGGCGAGTTGATCCGCGCGTTCGCCCAGCACCTGGTGGACCGGTATGGCATCGACGAACTGGCGCAGTGGTACTTCGAAGTATGGAATGAGCCGAACATCGACTTTTGGGCGGGCCAGCCCAAGGAGTCCAGCTACTATCAGCTCTATGCGGCGGCCGCCGGCGCGCTGAAAGGCGTCAACCCGCGGCTGCGCGTGGGCGGCCCGGCGACGGCGCAGGCGGCCTGGGTGGACCGCTTGATCGCGTACTGTGTGAAGAATAACGTGCCGATCGATTTCGTATCCACGCATGTTTACGGCAACGACCGCTCGCAGGATGTCTTCGGCACGGATGAGACGATCAGCCGGCGCGACATGGTGGCGCGCGCGGTCAGGAAGGTGTTCGACCAGGTGAAACACTCGGCGCGTCCGGACCTGCCGATCCACTGGACCGAGTACAGCGCCAGCTACATGAACGAGCCGGCAGTAACGGACGCGCCGTTCATGGGGCCATGGCTGGCCAACAACATCCGGCAATGCGATGGGTTGGCGACCAGCATGTCTTACTGGACATTCTCCGATGTCTTTGAGGAGCAGGGCGTGGTGAAGACGCCATTTTACGGCGGTTTCGGCGTGTTCGCCGAGAGCGGCATCCCCAAGGCGGCATTCCACGCGTTCCGGCTGCTGCACCAACTGGGGACGGAACGCCTGAAAGTGGATTCGGAATCGGTACTGGCGACGCGCCGCGCGGATGGCGCTCTGGAGGTGGCCGCCTGGAACTATGCGGCGCCTGAAGAGGCGGGCTCGCCGATCGAACTGTCGCTGTCGTTCAAAGGGCTGAATGCAGGCAAACAAACCGCCCGCATCGAGCGGGTGGATGCGGAGCATGGCTCACCGCTGAAGGCGTGGGAAGACATGGGACGGCCGGCTTGGCCTTCACGCGCGCAAATCACAGCGCTCCAGAGTGCTGCGCAGCCTGGAAATCCGGAAACGGTCGAACTCGGCGATGACGGTTCGCTGAAGCTGCACTTGAGCGCGCACAGTCTGGTGCTGGTGGAGGTCCAGTGAGCCTGATTCGATTGCTGCCGGCGCTGGCGCTGATCGCGGCCACGGGATGGGCCCAGGCGCCGGATAAGGATGCGTTCGTCGAAGACCTGGAACATCGGGCGTTTCTATTTTTCTGGGAGCGGGCCGACGCGCAGACGGGGCTGGTGCTGGATCGGGCGAAGGCGGATGGCAGCGCGGAGAGCCGCCGCATCGCAAGCATCGCCTCCACCGGCTTCGGGCTGACCGCGCTATGCATCGGGGCGGAACACGGCTGGATCACGCGCGAGCAGGCGCAGGCACGCGTGCTGGCGACGCTGGGCTTTCTTGCCGCACGGATGCCGCGGGAGCACGGCTGGTATTACCACTTCGTCGACCTGCGGACCGGAGAGCGGCAGTGGAAGAGCGAGCTTTCATCCATCGACACGGCGCTGCTGCTGGCCGGAGTGCTGACAGCGCGGGAATACTTCGGGGAAGAATCTGAAATCAGCAAACTAGCGGACTCGATTTACGAAGCGATCGACTTTCCTTGGATGCTGGACGGCGATCCGAAGCTCCTCTCGATGGGCTGGAAACCGGAATCGGGATTTTTGAACGACCGATGGGACAGGTACTGCGAACTGATGATCCTTTATTTGCAGGCCATCGGATCGCCGCGGCATGCGATTCCGGCGGATTCCTGGTATGCCTGGCGCCGGCCGCACGTGCGCTATGAAGGCTACGACTATATCTCCGGCGCGCCGCTGTTCACGCATCAGTACTCGCATGCCTGGGTGGATTTTCGCGGGCGGCGGGAAGATCGCGGCGAGCTCACGGACTGGTTTCAGAACTCCGTGATCGCCACCGAGGCGCATCGCGCTTTTTGCATCAACCTGCGTTCGAAGTTCCCGGACTACGGTCCCGACGCGTGGGGCATAACCGCTTCGGACAGCGCCAAAGGTTACGTTGCGTGGGGCGGGCCGCCGATGGACCCGGCTATCGACGGCACGCTGGTGCCCTGCGGGCCGGGCGGATCGCTGATGTTCACGCCGGACATCGCGCTGCGCGCACTGCGGAACATGCGCGGCATGCTGGACGGGCGTGTGTACACGCACTACGGTTTCGTGGATGCCTTCAACCCGCTGACGAAGTGGATCGACCCGGACGCGATCGGGATCGACGTGGGCATCACTCTGCTGAGCGCCGAAAACATGCGGACGGGCAACGTGTGGCGCTGGTTCATGCGGAACAGTGACATCCGGGGCGCGATGGATAAGGTTGGGCTACGAGAGGCGCCGAAGAAAGAGAAGTGATCAGAGGAGCCGGCGGCCCGCGGCACTGGTATCGTAGCCGCCCAAGCCTTCGAGTTCCCGGCGAAAGCTGGCGCGGTTCAGCGTGTCGAGCAGCGTCTGGACCGGCGGGTAGTCCAGGTGCTGGCGGCGGATCGCCAGGTCGTAGCGCTCGCTCGCTAAGGGGATGAAGTCCAGCCCGAAGACGCGGGCCGCGGCGCGCGTGGCGATACAGCAATCCGCATCGCCCGTGCGCACCTGCCAGGCCGCCGGAAGATGGCCGCCGGCCAGGCGATCGTATCCGCGCACTTTTTGACCGGCCAGGCCCAGGCGATCGAGATGGTTATCCAGCAGGAGACGGCTGCCCGCGCCCGGCTCGCGATTCACGATAGAGACATCGCGCCGCGCGAGGTCCGCCACCGAGTGAATGGATTTGGGATTGCCAGGCGCCAGCACGAGGCCCTCCTCCCAGACCGCCAGCGAGACGACCGCGACGCTGTTCCGCGCGAAGAGGCGATGGATGGCCGGCAGGTTGGATTCGCCGCTGGCTTCGTCGCGCAAATGCGTGCCGGCCACGTGGACGACTCCCTGCTTCAGCAGCGTCAGGGCCTGGGTGCTGTTGCGTTGCGCGACGACCAGTTCGACTCCAGCGCGGAGCACGTGGCGGGCGAGCACCGAGATGCCTGGATCGCAGCCGGCGACCAGGATGCGGTTGGCCAGATCGTATTCGCCGTGAAAGAGCTGGACCGTTCCATTCCCGGCCTTGCCGGTCCGGGCGGGGGCGTCAACGTCGCCAACGAGGACCGCATCGGCGGTCGGCAGATACCAGGGAACCGGCGAAGGCGACGATGCTATCGTGCGCCGGTCCACGCGGCAGAGTTGCATGGGGTCGCCCGCGCGCGGGGTATCCGGGTGGGGCAGCAGCGTCACCTGCTCGGTGGGGAGCGGGGCGGCCGGCGCGTCCGATGGGAGCGAGAAGAGATCTTCCACGTTGACTTCAAGCGTCCGCGCCAGGCGCAGCGCGACCGCGGTGTTCGGCACATAGCTGCCGGATTCGATCGCGTAGATGGTCTGGCGGCTGATGCCGGTACGCTGGGCCAACTCGGCCGCCGAGAAGCCTCGTTTTTGGCGGTGGGCAGTGAGGTGGGTGGCGATGTTGCGGTTGTCTTTCATGCGCGACGGCTGTCACTTTGACGTTACAACAGGCGGGTGCGGATTGCCAAGCCGGTGTGCGCCCCTTGTTACCATCGGTTCTGAAATGACCCTCGAGGAGAGAGAACGGTATTCGCGGCAGATCCTGTTTGCGGGCCTGGGCGAGGAAGGCCAGGAGCGGCTGCTGCGGGCGCACGCCGCCATCGTGGGTTGCGGCGCGTTGGGCAGCTTTCAGGCGGCCGCTCTGGCGCGCGCGGGCGTGGGGCGGCTCACCATCATCGACCGGGATTATGTGGAGCCCAGCAACCTGCAGCGGCAATGGCTGTTCGAAGAATCCGACGCCGCTGAAGCGCTGCCCAAGGCCGTGGCGGCGGAGCGGCGTCTGGCGCGCATCAATTCATCGGTACAGGCGCGCGGCATCGTCGCCGATCTGACGCCTGCGAATATAGATGAACTATTGGGCGAAGCGCAAGTGATTCTCGACGGCACCGACAACTTCGAGACGCGCTACCTGGTGAACGACTTCGCACTGAGCCGCGCGATTCCCTGGATCTACGGCGCGGCGGTGGGCAGCTACGGCATTACTATGCCGGTGATTCCGGGACGGACGGCGTGCCTGCGCTGTGTTTATCCCGATCCGCCCGCGGGCGCGCAGCCTACTTGCGAAACGGCCGGTGTGTTGAACTCCATTACCGCGGTAATTGCCGCCCTGCAAACCGCCGATGCGCTGAAGATTCTGGCGGGCCGCGCTGAATCTTTGCGCGCGCGCCTGACTACGGTCGACGTGTGGGACGGCGGCGGCATCCGGCAGATCGAGCAGCCCGCGCCGGACCCCGACTGCCCGGCCTGCGGCGCGCGCGATTTCGCGTATCTGGAAGGCCGGCACCGCGCGCCCGTCAGCCTGTGCGGGCGCAACGCGGTGCAGATCCACGAGCGCGCGCGGCCGCTTGACCTGGCGCAGCTCAAGGCGGCGCTGCTTCCGCTGGGCGAGGTGCGCGCCAACGAGTTCGCGCTGCGGTTTCTGACGGGGCCTTACGAGATGACGATCTTTCCGGATGGACGGGCGATCGTCAAAGGCACCACGGATATCGGGCTGGCGCGGAGCCTGTATGCACGCTACGTGGGCGCCTGAGGCCGGCCCTCCGGATTATGCCGTTACCAGCGCAGTCAAATTCCGCCCGCAGATGACACTGGCCTCGTGCTTGTCGCCGCCAGGACCGGTCCAATGCGTCTCCAGGCTGATCCAGCCCCGGTAACCATCGTAGGACAGCGCGCCGATCTGGCCCTTCCAATCGACGCCGCCCTCGCCCAGGGCACACCAGATCGGACGATGTCCTTCCAACCGGCAATCCTTTGCATGCACGTGGGCGATGTGCGCAACCGGCAAGCGGCGGTAACCGTTCGGATAGGGCGTCTCTCCGGAAACGTAGGCGTT
>PKYZ01000855.1 GCA_003132865.1 Bryobacterales bacterium | reverse complement strand
GAGTTCTTCGTGCTGGCGTTCACCGACGCGGATGACCTCGTGTACGACCCCTTCACGGGCAGTGCGACCAGCATCGCCGCCGCCCACGTGCATGGGCGCGTGGGTTACGGCGTTGAACTTAGCCCGGCGTACTGCGACGTGGCGTTGCTTAGGCTCGCCAACCTGATCGGCAAGGTGCCAGTGCTGGCGGAGACCGGCCAGCCGATGGCCGACGTAGGCGCTACGCGCGGCGTGCCGCTCGATCAGGACAGCAATTCCCGCGCGCGGGACAGCCGCCGTATCCAGCATCGCGGCCCGGCACCGTTCTACGGCAAACGGCGCAAGGCTTCCTGACCTCGCCAGCCGCCAAGCCGCTCAACAATCGACTCGATTCCAACGAAGGAGACATCGTAGTGCCTAAGCCGCCGAGACCGCCGAGACCGCCCAAATCGCCAAGACTGCCGAAGCCGATCGCCGACCTCAAGATAGTGCAGTGGGCGATTGAAAAGCTACTGCCTTACGCGCGCAACGCCAGGACCCACTCCGACCAGCAGATAGCGCAGGTGGCCGCCAGCATCGTCGAGTTCGGTTGGACCAACCCCATCCTGGTCGGTGAGGACGGGGTCGTGATCGCCGGTCACGCCCGGCTCGCGGCGGCGCGGCTGCTGAAGATGAGCGAGGTCCCGGTGATAGTCCTTGACCACCTGACTCCTACCCAGCGCCGCGCCCTGGTGCTGGCAGACAATCGGCTCGCCCTGTCCGCTGGGTGGGATGAAGAGATGCTGCGCGTTGAACTGGAGTCGCTGGAGGAGGACGGCTTCGACCTCGACCTGGTCGGCTTCACCGATGACGAGCTTGCTCACCTGCTCGCCGATCAGGACGCGGCTACCGAGGGCGAGGACGATGTCCCCGAGACACCGGAGACACCGGTCTCAATTCCCGGCGACCTGTGGCTGCTGGGCGGCCACAAAGGGCGTCCCGCGCACCGTGTACTGTGCGGCGACTCGACCGCCAGCGACGCCACCGTGCGCCTCCTGGCTGGCCAGAAGCCGCCGTTTATCATGGCGACCGATCCGCCCTACGGCGTGGGCTTGACACCGGAATGGCGCGAGCAGGCCGGGTTGAATCCAAGTACCCGGCAAGGCGGCAAGATCTCGAACGATGATCGCGTGGACTGGTCCGCGGCTTATGCCCTATTCCCCGGCGACGTGGCCTACGTGTGGCATGCCGGTATCCACGCGGGCGAAGTTGCGACGGGCCTGCACTCGTGCGACTTCCAGATCCGCGCGCAGATCATCTGGAAGAAGCAACACTTCGCCATCTCACGGGGGGCCTACCATTGGGGCCACGAGCCGTGCTGGTACGCGGTGCGGAAGGGCAAGCCTTCCCATTGGCGCGGCGACCGGACCCAGTCCACGGTGTGGGAGGTAGCCAACTTGAATCCGTTCGGCGGCAACAGCGACAAGGAGAACGAGGTCACCGGGCATGGGACGCAGAAGCCGGTGGAGTTGATGCGGCGCCCGATCCTGAACCACACGCAGCAAGGCGAGGCGTTGTATGACCCATTCCTGGGATCGGGGAGTAGCCTGATCGCGGCGGAGAGCACGAGGCGGGTGTGCTACGGCATCGACATCGACCCGAAGTATGTTGAGGTGGCGGTGATTAGATGGCAACGATTCACAGGCCGGCAGGCGACGCTCGACGGTGATGGGCGCACGTTCGACGAGGTTGCGCGGGAACGGAGGAAGGACGCGGCATGAATCGCCATAGCTCGTTGCCGCCGGGAGATTGCGGAATGCGAGGCGCAGTTGCGGGCCGGCCATCCCGATGTAGCAGGGTTGTGCATGGCATTGGCGGACTGGTCAGCGGAGTTGAGGATTCTCCAGGGGGCGAATACGAAAGCGGAGCCGCCAATCGACGGCTGCGCGTGTGCGAACAAGGCTCGTGGCTGATGGACTTGAAGCGAAAGGTTAATTAGAGAATGAAAGAAAAATTGGCTCTATTTTTGGCAACGCAGATTCTTCAGGTTGTGGAGGATTCTGGCGCAACCAAGCAAGAGGCGACAGCAGCGCTCAATGCTGCGGTTGCGTTAGCACCGGCGTGCCTAACGTCGTTTGGGCCTGTCGCTGGAGTGCCGTTGGCAGGTCCTCAATTATCACGATTGCTTCCCGGATCGCCTGAATGACTGCATCGACGCCCTCTTTCGTTGAGACCGCAACGACCTGTCCATCGGCCAGTTTGATGTGGCACTCGTCCTCTGATATCCGGTGGATCTCTGTTGCCTGCCAAAGATTCACCCAAGAGACAGAGCCATCCGGTCTACCGATAGGGAAGAAAAATCTGATCTTCTGGGTGGCGGCTTTTATTTCCAGCAGGATGTTGCAAATCTGTGAGAACCTTTGGCTGTCCAGCGATTGAACGTCACGTAAATCGCTCATAGGCTATTTGGCTTCCTTTCTTTCCCTACCGGGCCTTTGCCGCATTTACTGCGATTGCAGGCCGCTCACGGGACGAGAACGCGGCTGTCCTTGAGCCGTGCCAACCTTCCGCCCAACCGAGCGGCTCCGGGGCGACGGAAATTGAACGGCTTAGACATACCCTAGTATCTGCACGTCGGACCCAGGAGGTCAAGTACAAGATCGTTGCGAACCAACGACCTAAGATTTCGACGATCCAACCCGCTTAGATTTCCGGTTGCGCACTGCTCGGCCCAGGTATGCGGAACAGGCCGTGCCAAGTTCTAACTGAGCTTCTGAATCGTATTCTTGGCAACCCCCGGTCATGCGAACTGTCGCACGCACCGAATTGCCTTCGACCAGGGCCGTAACCGCTTGGGCGCGTTTTTCGGTTGATAGCTTGTACATGCTTTCATTCTCTAAGCGCGGCCAAGCATGAAAGGTAAAGTAGAAAATGCAATCTACGCAAGTTTCATTCAATGAAGCGATTGCCGGGGAACTGGGCTACGGGGGCGTGTGCGAGGTTCCATCGGAACTACGGCAGATTATGCGCCAGAACTCGGAAGCTCTCGATCAGGCGCTCACCAATAAAGCTCTCGATTCAGATTCACCGCAACCCATTGAAGGCTAATAGTCTCAAAGAATGGGTGCCATCGCTGGGGAGCGATAAAGGCCATGCGGCCGTCACCTGAATCCCAAACGGGCACAACTGTACCCTGCAATCCCGTGCTGCTGGCGCGGGCTTGTAGTTCAGCTATGGATGCTTGTTGTGCTTGGCTGGATTGGTGGCCAAAGGAAGATTCTAGGGGTACGATAATGAGATCTATACCCTGTTCGTTGACATGGGCTATTTGGAAGTGTGGCACGTTTGGACCTCCCTATCTAACAATCCTCCCCCATCTGGCCTTGCCGCTTTCGCTGCGCTTCCCGACCGCTTGCGGGGCGATAGCGTCGCTACCCTGGCCAGCGTGCCACACAGGCTCACGCAAGCGGCCCAGGGCGACGGCAATTGACCGCGCAGACATACTCAAGTATCTCCACGTCGGATTCAGGCCGTCAAGTACAACTTACGCCGATAGTGGCCGGGTGACCTGAATTGAGTTGAGGACCCCCTCCAAGCGTCAGGGACAAAAGCGGAACCGCCGCCGGATCGTTGAACCCGGCGGCGGCTTGTGGAGATGGACTTGGTCGTTCCCTACTTGGCGATCCGGTAGACTCGGTCGCCGGCTTCGTTCTTCGACGACTCGATCTCGACCCCGTGCTTCTTCCCTGCGGTCGAGATGAACCCGCGAACGGAATGGGCCTGCCATTCGGTCGCCTTCATGATCTCGGCGAGGCTGGCTCCCTTGGCCCGTCCGATCAGGCCCAGGATCTTCGCGCCCTTGCTCTCGGGGCGGGGCGAGGTGGCCTCCTTCGTGCGGGCGGGCTTGGTTGCGGACTTGGCGGCCTTCTTGCCGGCGGCCTTCTTGCTGGCCTTGGACTGCTTCTTGGTCGTCGCCTCGGCCTTGCCGCCCTTGGCGCCCTTGCCAGCCTTGGCGCCCTGCTTGGCCTTGGGCGCGCCCTTCTTTTGGCTGGCACCCTTCTTCGCGGGGGCCTTCTCCGGCGCGACGGGCGCGCTCTGTGCCGCAACGGCGGCGGCTTTGTCGGCGGCTTTGTCGTTCGTTTCTGCGTTGTTCATGGCTGTGTTGGTTATCCTTTTTCTGCGCTTGCTTCGCGTTCTGTGCTTGCGTCGCGCATGACGATTCATCACTCTTACTCGCCCCGAAGGCAAGTTAATAAGTGACCGGCTGCCCACCTACTAGCCACGAGGCGAATACATGGCGATGATGAGTCTTCGGGGCTACGCCCGACATCGCGGCTGCGCCCTTTCCGCAGTCCAGAAGGCGATCAAGTCCGGGCGTATCTCCGTGCAGCCGGACGGGAAGATCGACTCCAGCCAAGCCGATCTCCAGTGGCAGCGGAACACCGGCCAGCACGTTCCGCCCGTCACGCAACGCGGGCAGGACGACATCGACGGCGCGGGTTTCGGCGGCTCGCAATACACCAAGGCGCGGGCGGTGCGCGAACACTACCAGGCCCGCCTCGCCAAGATCGACTACGAGGAGCGCGTGGCCAAGCTGGTGCCGAAGGACGAGGTGCAGGTGGCCGCCTTCAACAAGTTCCGGCAGTTCCGCGACCACATGCTCAACATCCCGGATCGGATCGCCGCGATGGTGGCCGCCGAAACCGAGGCGGCGCGGTGCTACGAGATTATCGCTATCGAGATCCGAAAGGCGTTAAATGACTTCGCTGACTCCAACTCCATCGGCTGAAGAGATCTACGGATCGTCGGCGGCGGCCGGCGCGCGCCCGGACCCGCTGCTCACGATCTCGCAGTGGGCCGATAAGTACCGCACGCTGTCGCAACGCGCCTCGGCTGAACCCGGCCCGTGGCGCACAGACCGGACGCCGTACCTGCGCGAAATCATGGACTGCCTCTCCCCGTCCTCGCCCTTCGAGCGCGTCGTGTTCATGAAGGCCGGGCAGATAGGTGGAACCGAATGCGGCAATAACTGGATCGGCTACGTCATCTCACAAGCCCCCGGCCCCATGATGGCCATCCAGCCCACCGTCGAGATGGCCAAGCGCAACTCGAAGCAACGCATCGACCCGCTGATCGAGGAGTCGGACGTGCTGCGCGAACTGGTGAGCGACCCGCGCTCGCGTGACTCCGGGAACACGATTTTGGCGAAAGATTTTCCCGGCGGCGTGCTGGTCATGACCGGCGCGAACAGCGCTGTCGGGCTTCGGTCAATGGCGGCCCGCTACCTATTCCTGGACGAGATCGATGGCTACCCCGGCGACGTGGAGGGAGAGGGCGATCCGGTGAATCTCGCCACGGCCCGCACCCGCACGTTCGCGCGCCGCAAGATCTTCATGTGCTCGACGCCGAAGATCACCGGCTCCTCCCGGATCGAGGCGGCTTTCGAGGAGAGCGATCAGCGATACTTCTGGGTGCCGTGCCCGGTCTGCCGCGAGTTTCAGACGTTGAAGTTCCCGCAGTTGCGCTGGCCCAAGGGTCAGCCGGAGCTGGCCGTCTACATCTGCGAGCACTGCGGCCAGGACATCCACAATCACCAGAAGCAATGGATGCTCCCTCTCGGCGAGTGGCGGCGCGAGGGGGTGGGCGACGGCAGAACCGCCGGCTTTCACCTGTCGAGCTTGTACAGTCCGGTGGGTTGGTTCTCCTGGGCCGACGCCGCCAAGCAGTTTGTGCAGGCGCAGAAGAACCCGGCGTTGCTTCAGGTCTTCGTCAACACGGTGCTGGGGCAGACGTGGGCCTTGCAGGGTGAAGCGCCAGAATGGCAGCGGCTATACGACCGCCGCGAGGACTACCGTATCGGCATCGTCCCGCTCGGCGGTTTGTTCCTGACCGCTGGCGTGGATATCCAGCGGGACCGCATCGAACTCGAAGTCGTGGCGTGGGGGCGAGGAAAGGAGTCCTGGTCGGTCGATTACCAGGTGCTCGAAGGACAGACCGCCGAAGGCCCCGTCTGGGCAAAGCTCACGGCGGTGCTCAATTCCTACTACCCGACCGCTGCGGGCGCGGCCCTGCCGATCATGATGTTCGCCATCGACTCCGGGTACGCCACGCCGGAGGTCTACGCCTGGGCGCGGCATTTCGGCGGGGCGCGGGCGGTGGTCATCAAGGGCGACTCGCGCGCACCGGCGCCGGTCAGCCAGCCCTCGCCGATTGAGGTAGGGCCGCAAGGCAATCGCGTCAAGTTGGGCCTGCGGGTCTGGCCGGTGAACGGCGCGATGATAAAGGAGGAGTTGTATGGGTGGTTGCGCATGGACCGCCCGACCGAAGAAAGCGGCGAGCCGTATCCAGCGGGCTACTGCCACTTCCCGAAGTACAGTGAGGAGTACTTCAAACAGATCACGGCGGAGCAGTTGGTTACGCGCGTGGTGAAGGGCTACCGCCGCCCGGAATGGCAGAAGACGCGGGACCGCAACGAGGCCCTGGATGCGCGGACATATGCACGGGCCGCGGCGGCGGTATACGGGATGGACCGGTTCGGGGACCCGGCCTGGCTTATGCTGGAGCAACGGCTGGCGGAATTGGTCTGGCAGGCCGGGCTGGGACCCAGGCCGCCCGCCCCGCAGATGCAGCCCCAGCCGCCGATGGCGCGGGTGCGCGCTCGGTTTGCGACGCCGCCCAGCACGCGGTTCGGGTGGTGAACGGGCTGGGCAAACGTGCCGAATTAGAATCTAAAGCGGGCATCCACGCGATCTACTTGCGACGACACCGCGAGACCGTTTGATGGCGTGTCACACCCAAAATGGCTGTCGCATAGGCCGTCGAAATTCTCCGGAAGCGATTGATAACAGGCCATGTGACAGTGCGACAAGCCGCTCTCTATCACATCTGTCGCTTAACGCGCACAGGGCTGGCGGCTTTGCTTAACGAGCCGCGTTGGCGCTCGCGGCTAAGCGCTCATGATTTCCCTTGCCTCGCCGGTTGCCGCCGCACGCGGTGCATCGAGGCCTCAAAGCGTGTGCCCTTCGCCGCGGCGGCTCGATCTTCGAGGTACTCCTCATAAAGATCGGGCCGCTCATAGACAATGTGCGCATACGCCTGCTCAAATGCCTCACCCGCCGCGTCGCTACGCGCCCGAGCCAATTCCTGAAGCTTTTGCTCCGCATTGGGGGCCGCGTGGTACCTCAGCTCAACCAGGACTTCCTCCATCTTCACCAGTGCAGCCTTAAGTGAGGGCGTCTTCCGCACGTCTGCGATTAGCGATTCGAGGGCTGCGATAACCTCGGTCGATACCTGCCCCCATCCCGAAAATACGCTCCGATTGCGAAGCAGCAAGAGAATTGCTTGCGTATACGCGGTCTCCTCGGCCGTGCTGGGATTCGTGCGCCCCTGAATTTCCTCGGCGAAAGCATCATAGAAGATCTTGGCGAGGCTGTCGAGATTGTGTCTCGCGGCTAGGCTGGCAAAACGCCGAAGCACCTCTCCGCCCGGTTCCCTATCCTTCTCGTAATTCGCAATCGCCCGCACGGAAAGCCCGACGCGCTTGGCAAAGGCCGGCTGGGTCAAGCCGAGTGCCGAGCGGAGTTTCTTTACCGCTGGCCCTAATGAATCCATGGCCATAAGTAAAGCACACCAGGCAGACGGATACAAGTGCATGGATGCACTCGGATCATGCACAATGATATGATACGTGCATGAACAGAATAAAGCGGAACGCACCAGGCACCACCCGGCCCGCCAATGTGTACCGCAACGTAGATGAGCTTGCGCAGGAGCTTGGGCTAGGGCGGCTGACAGTCTATGGGGCTCTTCGGGATGGAACGATCCCATCAATCCGGGTGGGGAAGCGCTATGTGCTCCCGCGCGCAGCGATTCAGGAGTGGCTGCGGAGCGCTGGCGGGCAATTGAAGGTGGTCGCCTGACAACTTGAGTGGCACGTGCCAACCGACCACAAAGAAAAGCGGCATGCCAGCCATCACTCCGGCACGCCGCAGTTACTACCGCCGGGAAGGCGGAAGCAAGGTTGCATGACCTATGAACGAGTATAAACCAAGAGCGGGTCCGCCAGCATCACCAGCGCCGAGGCCAAGTCCAGGTGACAGCGCCACCCCGCAACGCCCGCAATTGGTAATGGAACTCCCGAAGCATCCCGAGCCTGACGAGCCGGGCCTATTGTACTTCTCCCTCAACGATCACGGGAATGCGCAACGTGTCGCGGCGATCTATGGCCCGTCCATGCGGTATTGCCACGCCTTCAAAAAGTGGTTGCTCTGGGACGGCCGGCGGTGGAGGGTAGACGAGACCGAACAAGCCCGCCGTTGGGCACGCTTGGTGATGGTGAAGTTCCTCGCGCAGGCGGTCAGTTCAGGCAATCCGGACGACTATAAGTCCGAAGCCTCTAGGCTGGGAAATTTTGCGTCGTCTTCCATTAATGCCCGCGGCATCACTGACATGCTCACGACGTTGCGGAGCGATCCGGAGATCGTGATTGAGCCTGGAGAACTGGACACCCACCCACACCTGTTGAACTGCCTGAATGGCACGGTCGATCTGCGTACCGGCGCCATAGGTCCGCACGATCCGGAACATTACATCACCAAGCTGGTTCACCATGGCTACCGCCCGGAGGCGAAGTGCGAAAGGTGGTTGCGGTTTATCTCCGAGGTCATGAACGGGAAGCAAGAACTTGTCAACTACTTGCAAACAGCTCTCGGATACTCCCTCACAGGAAGCACGATTGAAAAAGCAGTCTTTGTGCTCTTTGGGGACGGTAACAACGGCAAGACTACCTTGCTCAGCACGATCCGAACGTTGATTCCGGAGTATGCCACCCTCGTACAGGTAGATTCGCTCATGACGCGCAGTGAGGAGTCCAACAACGTCAAGGCCGATTTGGCGGACCTTCGCGGAGCAAGATATGCGATGACATCGGAAAGTGAACAGGGCCAATCGCTCTCTCCGGCCAAACTGAAGCGTATCACGCAGGGCATGGGGATAATCAAATCGGTGCGCAAGTATGAGAACCCCATCGAATTTCCGGAGACCCACAAGCTTTGGTTGGATACTAATAGGAAACCGAAAATACCGGATGCGGACGACGGGGCGATTTTCAACCGGCTGCACCCTATTCCATTCACAGCAATCGTACCCAGGGAGAAGATCGACCGCGACCTGCCGGGCAAACTGCTACGAGAAGCGGAAGGCATACTGGCATGGGCGGTGGCGGGGGCGAAACTGTGGCACGAGCACGGACTGAACAAACCGCCCGTGATCGAGTCGGCGACAGAGGAGTGGAGAGAAGAATCAGACTGGGTGGCGTCCTTCATTGACGACCGCTGCGTCATTGGGGATGGCATCAGCGCCGGCGCCAGCGAATTGTTTCAGGCGTACCGCGGCTGGGCAAGCGATAGCGGAAAGAAGCCATGCTCCAGAGAGGTTTTCTCGGAAAAGATGAACGGTAAAGGGATCGACAAGAAGCACATGCAGGCCGGAACCCGGTATTTGGGCATCCGACTCGCGGACACCCAGTCCAAGCCTGACGCCTGACGGACCCTGACGGTGAAATCACAAAAGTTCTTCACGCGCGCTCGTATGGGAGATTTCCGAAAATCAGCGTCAGTCTCCGTCAGCCGTCAGCCATGCTACCTGGGTCGGTCGAGCTTGCCTCCTTGGCGATCTGAATTATCCGGCGGAAGGTCGAGCGGTCCTCCTGAAGTCGAACAACTCCCGCACCGTCAAATCCAACCGATCCGCCATGCGCTCCAACACCTCGAAACTCGGCGCGTTGATGCCCCGCTCGATCAGGCTCAGGAAATCGACGCTGATACCGACCAGTTCCGCGAACTGCTCCTGCGTAAGCTCGCGGTCGAGCCGGATTGCCTTTAGCCGATTTCCAAAGTCTCGCCGAAGGGAGGGCATGTCTCGGGGGCTTGCGCTTCCCCCAAGACAGTCGTAATCTGATTACGGGCAAAAGCCCACCGAATGAGATTACGGGTTGCCTATGTTGAAATCGCCACTGCTGTTTTCGGTCCTGTTCGTTTCCATGGGATCTGGTTTGTACTGTGCCGACATCACCATACCCCTAGAGGATGGCAGTATCGTTGTTGAGAACCCTCGACTGGTGATGGAGCGCTATGCTGTGGCAGTTCCAGGATTGTCCTTTACCCTCCGGAATCGCACGTCTTCGCCATGGAAAGAGCTGAAATTGCAATTCGAAATCGACGCTCACTGCAATGGGGAAGCAAAGCACTGGTCCAGAACCGAGGATACGTTCCTTGGGTGGATGGGAGACCCAACCTTTCAAGGTCCCGAAAGCTTAGAGCTACGCGAAAGGGGCTCGTGGACCGTCCGCGAATACACCAACGTCATGGTGTTTCCGCAAGGTCGGATGGATGGGTGTGGAGAAGAAACAATCACTGTCGCTCTCCTGCAAGCAGAGAATTCCAGGTTTCGCATCAACGGCCTTACTGGCGAACGGATCGATTTGCAGAAGCAACGCGAGTCCGAAGCCCGCGCCAAGGCTGAGCAGGAGCGCATTGCCGCCGAAGAGCGTGCCGAAAACGACAGGGCTACCGCCGAGGAGCAGACGAAAAAGGATGCGGCTCAGGCAATTCGCCAGAAGCGGCTGGCAGCCGAACGCAAGAGAAAGCAGGCTGAGGAGAGTGCTCGTGAGGCCAAAGTTCAGGCCGAGCAGGACGCCAAGGAAGCCGAAGCGCGCGCGAAGATTCGGGCGGCTTGCAACACGATTTACCGGAACACTGTGGACAAGAAGATCAAGGATTTGACTGTTAGAGAAGAGCAGCAGGTCCGTACATGCCAAGGGCTGGGCCTTTATCCGCCACAATGATTATGCGCCCGGCGAATTTACCCTGGGCCGCCGGAAACCATCGGTTCGGGCGCTGGTGAAGGTGGCCAACGCGTTTTGGCATTGCCGTTGCGGAACTTCTCGACGGCGGCAGGAAGGAACGCGGGGCGCGACAATGACCGGCGGCTCGATTGCCAGCGCCATCGTAGAATCTACGACCGGCAAGCAAGATCGCCCTTCAGCCCGTCCGCGTGGGCATTAGCGTGCCCGCGATCCCTGCCCGTTCCTGGCCGGACCGGCGTCACTTCCTTGCGAAGTGAATCGGCTTGATCGGGACTGGGCTGTCCAAAATCCTCAACTCAGCCTGTCCATCGCCCACGACCTTCAGCTCGAACTTGAGGACATCATCACCGTCTTTGTCCTCGAAGGTCAGCGTATCGCCCTGAACTTTCGGGTTGAGCATGGGCGAAGGCTTATCCGGTTGATCGGTGGAGTCCGGCTCCTTCAGATCACCGTTCTCGTCAACGTTAATGCTGCAATCGGA
>PKYZ01000345.1:496-7733 GCA_003132865.1 Bryobacterales bacterium | reverse complement strand
CGACAACGGACCGGGCATCCCGCCGGAAGTCCAAGCCCATATTTTCGAGCCGTTCTTCACCACCAAGGGTGTCGGGCAAGGCACCGGGCTGGGTCTCGAAACAGCCCGCCGCATCGTACAAGAGCATTCCGGCGAGCTTACGGTCCAATCCGTTCCCGGTGACACCCGCTTTCAGATTCGCCTGCCGCTGCCATCGGGAGGAACGCCATGACATGCACTCACACCGGCCAGATACGCAAAGTCTCGCCCCACACACACGGCTGCGAGGAATGCCTCAAGATGGGCGATAGTTGGGTCCACCTGCGGCTATGTCTCAGTTGCGGCCACGTGGGCTGTTGCGATTCGTCGAAGAACAAGCACGCCACCAAGCATTTCCATAAGACCAACCACCCCATCGTGCGCTCGCTCGAGCCGGGCGAAGACTGGGGCTGGTGTTACATCGACGAGGTGGAACTGGATTCTGATACGATCAGGTCGTGATCAGAACTCTATTCGTCGCCTTGTCGCTTGGAGCGCTGCTCCACACTCCCGCCATCGCCCAAGACGCCCAAGCCAATCGCCTGACTGCCCGCCAGGCGATCGAGCGCATTCAGAAGAATGTCGGCGTGACATGGCGCAGTCAAACCGTCGATACCTTCAAGGCCGGCGATCCGGACACGCCCGTCACCGGCATCGCGACCACCATGATGGCGACTTACGATGTGCTCCAGCGCGCCGCCGCCGCCGGCGACAACTTGGTCATCACGCATGAGCCGACCTTCTACGGTCACACGGACGAGACCGCCGCTCTCGCCGCCGAGAACGACGCGGTGCTGGCCACCAAGCAGGCGTTCATCGAAAAGCATCATCTCGTGATCTGGCGCTTTCACGACCACTGGCATGCGCGGACGCCCGATGGCATTCAGGCCGGCATGATCCGCGCGCTCGGCTGGGAGAAGTTCCGGAATCCGGGTAACAACCACCTCTTCGTCATCCCCGAAACCACACTCGACAACCTGGCCAGCAGCATCAAGCAGCGTTTGGGAATCCGCACACTGCGCGTGGTGGGCGACCCGGCCATGCGCGTGACCAAGCTCGCGCTCAACCCAGGCTATCCGGGATTTCCGGGCGAACGTCACATGCTACAGCGCGACGACGTCGAGGTTCTGGTGATGGGCGAAGGCCTGGAATGGGAGACCATCGAATACGGCGCGGATGCCGCCGCCGAAGGCAAGCACAAGGCGCTGGTTATTCTCGGCCACATTCCCTCCGAGCAAGCCGGTATGGAGGATTGCGCCCGTTGGCTGAAGAGCTTCGTCACCGAAGTGCCGGTGGAATTCATCGCCACGGCCGAGCCGTTTTGGCCCGCGAAGTGACTCATTCGTGCCGCAGTGCGATCAGCGGATCGGCTTCGATGGCCCGCCAGGCCGGCACGCAAGTAGCTACGATGCCGGTAAAGATCAGGGCGAGGATCACACATAGGTAAGTCGGAACGTCGGTCGCCGTAACTTGATAGAGCAGTGCCGTGACCAACCGCGAAGCCGCTATCGCCACGCATGTCCCCAAAGCCAAGCCGGCCATCACCGGCTTCAGGCTCGCGATCGTGACCAGGCGCAAAATGTCCAACTGCGTGCCGCCCAGCGCCACCCGAATACCGATTTCGCGCGTCCTTTCGCGGACGCCGTAGGAGATCACGCCGTAAATGCCAACCGCCGCCAGCGCCAACGCGATCGCCGCAAAAATTCCGAGTAACATCGCTGACACACGCGAACGCCACAACTTATCCGCGATCACGCGCTGCATGCTCTCCACCTGCGACAGCGGAATGCTCCGGTCGACGGCGCGCACCGCCGTTTCACAGGATTTGGCGAGCGCCTCCGGGTCCACCATGGTGCGCACCACAAATGTAAGTGTCGTAAGTCCGAACGCATTCGGGCGCTGTAAGTAAGGAAGATACACCTCGTGATCCGGCTCGCCCGTCCAGTCCGACTGGCGAACGTTCTTCACCACTCCCACGATAGTCATCCGGACCGGTTCCCGATCGGGCCCGTGGAACAGGATCTGCCTGCCAACGGAATTCTCTCCCGGCCACTGTCGGCGCGCCATGGCTTCGTTGACGATGACCACGGCAGGTGAGTGATCGTCGTCACGCGCCGTAAAGTCTCGTCCGCGGAGCAGCGGGATTTGCATGGTCTCGAAGTATCCGGTACGGATGACGCGATAGACCGCGCCAAACTCGTGGCCCGGCGGCGGAGCGGGCCGGCCAACCACATCGTAACCGAGGGTCCAGACGTCTCCGCCGATCGGCAGATGGTTGATGGCGCTCGCCGATTGCACACCCGGAAGAGCGGCCAGCTTGTCCTCGACCTGTTGGAAGAGCGCGGCGCGCTTCTGCGCCGTATCGTACGCCGCCGCCGGCGCGTGCATCTCGAACGTCAGCAGCTTGCGCGGATTGAAACCGGCATCCACCAGGTTTAAGTTGCGCAAGCTTCTGATCATCAGCCCCGCGCACACCAGCAGCACCAAAGCCAGCGACACCTGCGCGATGACCAGCGCGGTGCGGGTCCGCCGGCCACTGCCACCCCCAGTCGCATGGCGGCCGCCGTCTTTGAGGCTTTCGTTCAAGTCCAGCCGCGATGCCTGCAGCGCCGGCACGAGTCCGGAGATCAACCCCACAACCAGAGACGCGAGCAACGTAAACCCGAAGACCGTCGCGTCGATACTGACCTCCTGTTGCCGCGGCAGACTTGCTGCCGGCAGCATCCGACTGAGCAGCCCGAGGCTCAGCCGCGCCAGCAGCAGACCGCCCGCGCCGCCCAGCAAAGCCAGTCCCACGCTCTCGCCAGCCAGTTGCCGGACGATCCGCATGCGGCTGGCCCCAATCGCCAGGCGCACCGCGATCTCTTTCTGCCGTGTCACAGCTCGTGGCAGAAACAGATTGGTGATGTCCGCGCACGCGATCGCCAGCACGAACACGACTGTCGCGAGCAGCAGCAACAGCGTGGGCCGAACCGCTCCGGCCACCTTTTCATGCAGAGGAACCACGTCGATGCCGAGGTTCGTGTTCGTTTTCGGATAGGCTGCCGCGAGCCGGCGCGCGACCGTATCCATCTGCGCCTGCGCTTGCGCCACGGAAACACTTGGGAGCAGCCGCGCAAACAGGCGCAATGAACTGCCGCCACGGTCCGTCACCCGATCTCCGAGCACCAGTGGAGTCCACATCTCGGCTTGCGTTTGCCAGAAGGGAGCAAACTGGAACTGCGGCGGCATCACCCCGACGATCGTGTAATCCCGATCGGTCAGCCGAATCGTTTGCCCCACCACGGCCGGGCTGCCGCCGAACTGGCGCTGCCACAGTCCGTAGCCGATCACCAGCACACGCGGCGCGCCCGGCTGATCCTCTCCACTGACGAAGGTGCGTCCCAGGAGCGGCGCCACCCCGAGCGTCGTAAACAGGTTCGCCGTCACCTGCAGACCGGGGATTTCTTCGGCCTTGTCCGCACCGGCCAACGACCCGCTCCAGGCTTGCGCCGCGGCCAACTGCTCGAAGGCGTGCACCTGCGCCTGGTAGTCGAGGAAATCCGCGGGCGAGACCGGGTATCGGCCCTCATGCAGGGCCACCACCAGGCGGCTAGGGTCGCGATACGGCAGCGGCTTCAGCAGGACCGAGTAGACCACGCTGAATATGGCCGTATTCGCGCCGATACCCAGCGCCAGCACCAGAATAGTCGCAAGCGCAAACCCCGGACTCTTGACTAAGACACGCATCATACTACTTAGACGCGGAATCTGCGCAGCGGTTGGCCGGCCAGCGCCAGACCTACCCGCCGCAAGCCTTCGCCGAACATCCCGGTGTCGACACCCATCCCAATGCGGAAGTGATCGGGCATCTCGAAGAAGCGGCCCGGCACCGCGCTGGTCTCATAATCCGTCCGCAAACTGACAAGAAGCGTCTCCACGTCCGCGCCGTGCAATCGCAGGAACGCAGTTGTGCCCCACTCGGTGCGCGGCGCGGATACCGCCCTGTGCTGCGCGAGAAACTCGCCGAGCAGCGCCCGATCCGCTTCCACCACCCCGCGAGCGCGGCTTCGGACGACATCCAACTGTTCGAGCGCCGCCACGCTGAGCAACTCCGCCGGATGCGCGGGAATCGATCCAAACAGATCGTTCAGCCGCCACATAGCCCGCGCCAGATCGGGCTGCGCCAGAATCCATCCGCAGCGCAGCCCGCTCAAGCCGTATACTTTCGTCAGGCTGTTGGTCACGATGAACTCCGGACCAAGATGATACGATGTGCGCGGCGTGTTCTCGTAAACCGCGTCCAGATAAACCTCATCGACCAGCACGTGCGCGCCCACGCTGCGCGCCAGGTCGCCGATCTCGCGCAACACCGCATCCGGCGTAAGCACGCTCGAAGGATTATGCAGATTCGTCACCACGATCAGCTTCGTCTTACTCGTCAGCACGCCGCGAATCGCCCCCGGGTCGAGCGCGTAGCCGTTCCCCTCGGCGCGCGCGAACCGCTTCACCACAGCCCCCAGAAACAGCGCCGCCGAAATGAGCAACTCGTAAGCCGGATGCTCGATCAACACCTCGTCGCCCGGATCGATGAGCGCCGCCATCGCCAGATGATTCGCCATCGACGTGCCCGCCGCGGCGACCACGCAGTCCGGATCGACGCCGCATTTGCGGGCGATGGCTTGCTGCAAAGGAGCGTAGCCATAATTGCTGTCGCCATTGATCTCCAGCGCGGGCTGGCGCGGCAACTCCGCCAGCGGAAACGATCCCACGCCGCTGGTGGCCAGGTTGAAGCGCGCCCGGCTTTGCGTCTTGGCCCAATGCATGTAGTCGGAATGTCTTTGCCTCATGGCTGTGCTTCGGGTTTGCGCCGGCTCCATTACCAATATACGGGAACTTCGCCGGACAAGGCGTCGCTATCTCGATCTGGTGGTTATGCCGAGCTGAATAGGCCTGGAGCCGTCCTTTGTGTCCGGCAGGATGATGCGGACCAGCATCTGGCTGGCAAATTGAGGCCAGGGTGAATTCCTGTTGGTCGATTGCGTATAGCCCGGTGAAACCCGTCTCGACCTTAGCTGTTCCCACCCGAACTCAGGCACGGCACACGAATTTCAGCGTGGCGTCTTCTACGGATGGAAGAAGGAACCGTTATCCATATTTCGTTACGAAATGCCCAAGCTCTCAGCAAAGCATGTATCTTGATTCAGCGATGCGATAAATATGATAGTCCTTGTACAACTGAATAGTATCGCTAAACATTTTCCCCCAATCGTGAGGCTGAGCTTCCTTCCCCATCTGTCGCCAAGAAATAAAGTTAGCGGTAGCCTCGTAACGCAACCGGTGAGCCGCGTTCAGCGCGCGATTCACCGCCTCGTCGAATGAAATCTCCTCCCGGTGTGACCCTGCTGGCTCGCCAACAGAATTCAGCCAATCCTGGTTCATAGGAAATTGGCACTCGACTGGAGCGACCCCAACTGCGAGCTTTCTTAACACTTCTGTTGCCAGTGCAAGCTCTTTGGCTGCCCGATTCCGTTCGCTCCGTGCCTTCCACTCGTCCGCCAACTGCCATCGTACTCGCGTTATCTCGAGTTCCTTTTTGTTCCTCTTGTCACGTAAGGAAATGCTGACAAAGCTAGCGGCTACGACGATTGCCCCAACTATCAGAAAAACTAGGACTATCTCGTTGTCCATTTCTGCACCAGTCTATCACGATCCCACTCGCCGGACGCCCCGTAATCCTACACAGGGATACCGTTAGAGCGTTAGGTTACGGAACACGCCGGCTCCAATACCAATACACGGGAATGCCCGCCAGCAGAATCAGCAACCCCACCGCGCTATTGCCCGGATACGCAGCGATGGTGCTGGCCACGATGCCGGCACAAGTTAGTATGAACGCCGCCGTGGTGTAAGGATGTCCCGGCGCGCGATGGATGCCTTCGCGCGGGCCTGCCGCATCTCTGCGCCGGAACACGAACAGGGCGCCGGCCGTGAGCGCGAACGAGATAAAATCCACCGACACCACATAGTTCAGGATCTGCTCATAGCGCCCCGAAAGGGCGATGACGGTTGCGAAGACTCCCTGGAGCACGATGGCCACCACCGGCGCTCCCGTGCGCGGCGAAAGCCAGCCCACGCGCTCGAAGAACAACCCGTCGCGCGCCATCGCGTAATACACGCGCGGCGCTGTCAGAATGCCCTGGCTCAAAAAGCCCAGCGTCGACACGGCGATGCCCACCGCGAGCCATTCGGCGCCGCGCTCGCCCAGCGCCACCCGCATCACCGACGATGCCGGCGTGTGCGAAGCCGCCAGCCCCGCCGGCGACAGCACGCGCAGGCACACGTAGTTTACCGACAGGTACAGCACGATCACCCCGATCACGCCCGTCACCAGGCCGCGCGACAGATCGCGCCGCGGGTCGCGCATCTCTCCCGCCACGAATGTGGAGGTCTGCCACCCGCCATAAGCAAAAGCCACCGGGATCATGGCGGCGCCGATCGCCCGCAGCAGTCCGAAGGAAACCGGCCGGTCCAACAGCGGCAAAGGATGCACCGCGCCGCCGCCCATCGCGATTCCCACCACTACCAGCGCCGCGATAGCGCCGGACTTCAGTAGCATCATGACGCTCTGCACGTTGCTGCCCGCGCGCACACCCAGGCAATTGATGGCGGTCAGACCCAGCAATGCCGCAGCGGCGATAGGCCCATCGCCGCTCTTAAGTCCGGTAATCTCGCGATAGTATCTAGCGAAAGTCACCGCCACCGCCGCCATCCCGCCGGTCTGCGTCACCAGCAGTAGCACCCATCCATAAATGAAGGCCACGGCCGGGTGGTAGGCTTCACGCAGGTAAAGATACTGGCCGCCGGAATCCGGCAGGCGCGTGGCCAGTTCCGCCCAGATGAAAGCGCCGGCCATCGCCAGCGCGCCGCCGATCAGCCAGACGCCCAAAATCAGCAGCGGTGTATGCACCTGTTGCGCGACCACATACGGATTGATAAAAATCCCCGAGCCGACAATGCCGCCCATCACGATCATGGTGGCGTCGAAGAACCCGAGCTGGCGGCGCAGTTGGGGAGCCGGCAAGTTTCATAGGGTAGCACGGCGTGGCGCACGCACTCTTGCGTGGCAATCCTGCCCGCGGGGTGCCCTTTGAGCAATATATGCCGATTCTGACAGACGTTCTACCTGAACGGCATGCACGGGAATCCTTAAACCTAAAAACGCAAGGGCCGAGCTTCA
>PKYZ01000345.1:0-394 GCA_003132865.1 Bryobacterales bacterium | reverse complement strand
AGATTAGCCGGTTTTCGGTGACGCGCCGGCAATATTAATTTTCCCCCTGTTTTCAACCACTTCACCCAAGACATATCCGCATTCCCGAAATCCGCCCTCTTACTCTGTAATTGGAAACGGGTTCCGTGCCCTGCACGCCCCCCTTACACCAATATGAAAAAACCGAACGAACCCAAAACACCCACCGAGGAGCAGACAAACGCGAACCGCAGGAACGCGGCCAAGTCTACCGGCCCGCGCACTACCGAAGGTAAGGCCGCATCCAGCCGCAATGCCCTTAAACACGGCCTGTGCGCCGACCAGCACCTCCTCCCCGGCGAAGATCCCGAAGATTTTCGCTTGCTCCTCGACGATCTCTTCGGCCGCTTCCGCCCCGTCGGCGACGGCGAAGAAA
>PKYZ01000646.1 GCA_003132865.1 Bryobacterales bacterium | reverse complement strand
TCGCGAGGCACTCGCAAATCGCTATCGCGCAGATGGTGCCCGCGGCGATGGCGCGCCACCCGCGTCTCCAGGCCGGCTCCGGCCCGCAGCATGAGAAACCCCCGCTCCGCGCCGGTGATAGCCAACGCCGTATCCACCACCGAGGCCAGCACATCGTCCACCGAGAAGGAGCTCTGCAGTGTGCGCGCCAGGTCCAGAATGGCGCGCAACTTGCCCAGGTTGGCGCCCACGGGGTGCGCGGGGGCGGCATTCTCGGAGGCGCCCATCTGGTCCACCAACCGCTTCAACTCGGCTCCGTCCAGCGCAAAGACGAGCTGGTAGGAATCCTGCGCGCCCAGATCGATACGGTCGGAGTTCCGCAGCACCTGGCGCGTGATCCGCTTGCCGTTGATGTAGGTGCCGTGGCGGCTGCCGCAATCTTCGATGACGTACTCCCCGTGCTCCGCCAGAATGCGCGCGTGTGCGCGCGAAGCGCGGCTGTCGCGAATGATCAGGTCACTCTCCGGTTGGCGCCCGATACGAAACGGAAGGGGCTCGATGCGCACGCGCGTGCGATGGCCGTTGGGGTCCACCACCATCAGCGATGCAGGGGGAGCGGAGGTCGCGGCAGCGGACACCGGTTCCACCTAGGCGCGCCGCGAACGCGCGCGCCCGGCGGCCGGCTTGGGCTGCTCCGCCGTCTGGTTGCGGATGGTTTCCACCTCGCGCGCCCGCAGCGTTTGGCAGTGGGCGCAGTAGCCGCCCACCTCGGTGCGCGCCAGAAGGACCTGGAACCCGAAGTGGCTTTCAATCTGTTTCCTCAGCCGCTGCAGAGGTTCGCCGAAAAATTCTTCCACCTTGCCGCAGCGCAGGCAGATCACGTGTGCATGCTCCTGCTTCAGGCGGGTTTCGTAATAGTGCTGATCGCCCCCATAATGCATCAGGTCCAGCTCGTCCACCAGACCGCCGGCCTTTAGCATTTTCAGAGTGCGGTACACCGTGACCCGGTTCAGCTTCGGGTCTTTTTCCTTGGCCATCTGGAACAGCCGTTCGGCATCCAGATGTTCGCCGGTCTTGTCGATCAATTCGAGCAGAATCTGGCGCTGCCGCGTGAGGCGGACACCCCGCTGTTTCAACGATCCTTCAATCGATTCGCCGGGCATAAGTGAGGAACCTTCCAATTCTAACAGGCTCGGAGAAGATTATTCGCCACGGAGTAGATGACGCCAGACGAGAGGTGGCCGTCCGTCATTCGCTCACTCGAGTCCGGGCCACTCTCCAACACGAGAAGGCAAGGTACCCTAAATACGCCAGTGGGATATTCACTTAACGCAGGTTGCACGCTGGCCGCCACAACAGGTAGAGAAAAACGCCGTCTGCGGGCACAAGATCTTGTGGCAACCTGCGTGAAGGGAACATCCCCTTATACGCCATTTCAGGAGTTCTCTAACGGATTCCGGTCCTCCGCTCCTTTACCGTCGCGGCTTCCATGAGAAGGCTGNNAGTTTGGCCATTTTCCAGCGCGCAGACGGCAAGCCAAAGAGCCAAAGCATGCCCCACCATGGCGCCGATCCTGGTGGGGCATGCTCCTGGCTTGCACAAGAGATGCCTGGGGGCCCCGAGTCATCCGCTCTCCGGTGACATCACCTCCTGTTACAATTTGCTGCATGTTCCGCAAGGTGTTGATTGCCAATCGCGGCGAGATCGCCGTGCGCGTCATCCGCACGCTGCGCGAGATGGGCATCGCGAGTGTGGCAGTCTATTCCGACGCGGACCGCCTTTCCCTGCACGTCCGCATGGCCGATGAAGCCGAACACATCGGACCGTCCCCTTCCGCCGAGAGCTACCTGTCCATCGAGAAAGTCCTCGACGCCGCCCGCAAACACGGCGCCGAAGCCATCCACCCCGGCTACGGATTCCTGAGCGAGAATGCCGGCTTCGCGGAGGCCTGCGCGCGGGACGGCATCGTCTTCATCGGACCCACCCCGGCGCAGATGCGCGCCTTCGGATTGAAACACACCGCGCGCGCCATCGCGGCGCAAAACGGCGTGCCCCTGTTACCCGGAACGGAATTGCTGGCGAATGCCGCCGCGGCGACGGAGGCCGCGGAACGCATCGGCTATCCGGTGATGCTGAAGAGCACCGCGGGTGGCGGCGGAATCGGCATGCGCTTGTGCGCGTCCCCGGCGGAACTGGCGGAGGCGTACGAGGCCGTCGAGCGGCTGAGCGAATCCAGTTTCGGCACGGCGGGGCTCTACCTGGAGAAGTTCGTGAACGAGGCGCGGCACATCGAGGTGCAAATATTCGGCGACGGCGCGGGCGAGGTGATTGCACTCGGCGAGCGCGATTGCTCGGTGCNNCAGCGCCGCCATCAGAAGGTGATCGAGGAGACACCGGCGCCGAACATCGCGCCCGAGGCGCGCGCCATGCTGGTCGGGTGCGCCATCCGCCTGGGCGAGGCAGTGCGCTACCAGAATGCCGGCACGGTGGAGTTCCTCTACGACAATCGCAGCGGCGCGTTCTATTTCCTGGAAGTGAACACGCGCCTGCAGGTGGA
>PKYZ01000682.1 GCA_003132865.1 Bryobacterales bacterium | reverse complement strand
AAAAACGTGCTGGAACTTCGGTTTAGCGCGAACTGCACCAATCTCGGGTCGCGCACCTGGAGCACCTTGCCAAACGTCCCGGTGCCGGGCAGAACATTTCCGTTAGCGTCGACTGCGCTGTCCGAGATATTGCCGTCCACCTTGGTGAATTGCGCATGGTTGGCGATGTTGAAGAACTCCGCGCGGAATTCCAATTTGTAGCGCTCCTTCACCACGGTGTCTTTCATCAGGCTGAAGTCGACGTTGTTGATGCCGGGCCCGCAGCACACCGAGCGCGGCGAGTCGCCGATGGTGCCGTACTGATCCGGCGTGAGCTGCTGGAAAGCCGCCGTGTTGAAGGCCAGGTTCCCTGGACCCCGCGGATTCAGCCGTTGGAGCGGAGCCACCTGATTTGGTTCGCCGGGATAATAGAAAAACGAGCTGTACATCAACTCCAGATCGGAGGAGGATTCGATCGGTACCGGAAAACCGTTCTGAAACGTAACGATACCCGAGCTTTGCCAGCCGTTCAGAAGCTTATCGGCGACGCCATGGATGTCCCTGTGGGGGAACTGGTAAACGTAACTGAACACCAGCCGGTTGCGTGCGTCGAACAGCGACAGCGCCCGGCTGTCCCTGAAATTCAAGGGATTCAGCATACTCTCAAAGCTGGAGGCATCGTCAATCGACTTGCTGAAGGTGTAGGCAGCCTGGAACTGCAGCCCATGCGAGAAACGCTTTTCGGCGCTGACTTGCAGCGAGTTGTAATTCGAGTTGGCCACGGTATTCTCGGTAAAAATGCTCGAGAACACGGGCACGCCATCGGGCGGGCAGCCCACGCCCGTCAGTGGATTGCAGTTGGGCGATGAATACTTGCGCAGCCCGACCAGCGTAATGGGATTGGCGTTCGGCCCAGTCACCGTCGGTTGCGGACCGTAGGGCAGATGCAGAGTGAATCCGGCGGGAATCTCGTTGGCGGCGATGGTGAAGGAAGAATCCGCATAGAAGGGACCGCACGCCAGCGAGCTGTCATTAGCCAGCCCGGAGAGCGCATTCAGGTCCAGGCAAGTCTGCGCGTTGCCGTAGTTCAAATCATACGAGGCCAGCAGGCGGTGCGCCTGCGTGCCCACGTAACCGATCTGGAAGAGCACGTCGCCCTGCAGCTCGCGCTGGATGGTGAAGTTGTACTGCTCGGAGTACTGCGTGCGCATTTTCGGCTGGAACTGGCCATACAGCAGCAGCGGACGGAATGCGGACCAATCCACGGGCTGCCCGCGCGGCGGATTCAAGATCCCATTGAAGGGGTTCGGAGAAACGTTTCCGTTCTGGCCCACGAATGGCGTGTTGAACATGGGATTCGTCACCGTGTTGCTGCCGCCGAACCGCGGCTCGGCGCTGAACTGTTCCAGCACTAGTTGCTCGACGGGATTGTAGAAAATGCCCCAACCGGCGCGGATACTCGTCTTCCCCGGCGCGCCGATCAATTTGCGCCCAAAGCCCGAATCCGCCGATGGGCTCCATGCCAAGCCGATGCGCGGCGCAAAGGCCTTGTAATAGGTCTGGGTCATGCCGTTGGGGATTCCGGTGTCGCCGGGGAACACCAGACCCAGCGGGAAGACGGCATTGGCGGGGCCTGTTTCGCTGCAATCGGTGGATCCGAATTGCTGCACGAGCGGATTGTCCGCCGCAAGCTGGCAGGGGTAAATACTGGTCACCTGACCGGGACGGAAGGTCTGCACGTGATGCCCAATGTCGGTGAGCGGCGTATCGAGTTCCCAGCGCAGGCCATAGTTGAGCGTGAGGTTGGAGCGAATCTTCCAGCTATCCTGCGCGAACAGGTAGAGCGCCGTGCTGCGCACATTTTCATGCTGCGCCGACCCTTGCGTGTACGTATTCGGCAGGCCCAGCAGGAAGTCCGGGTAAAGATTGTCGGAACCCACGTCGTTGGTGCCGCCGCTGGCGAACGAGAAAGACCCGTTCACGTTGTAGTAAAGCGTCTGGTCGAAGCGCATGCGGCGCACATCCACGCCGAATTTCAAGCTATGGGAGCCCATCACCTTGCTCAGGCTGTCGGACCACTGGAAGCTGTTGCCGATCTGCGGCAGTTCGCCATTATAGTTATTGCCGATAGAGAAGCCGCCGCTGGTGGACATGTATGGCACGCCTTCATGGCTCGCCCCCAGATTCGGAGTGATGCCGTACTTTGGATTGGACGGATCGGCGAAGCAATTACTGGCGGGTACGGCCGAACCGCAAACATTGTTGATGAGTTGCGTATTTTGAGGATGATTGTAGCTGAGCTGGCCTTCCCGGAAGTAAGTAAACCGGGCTTCATTGACCAGAGTGGGAGTGGCCGTCCAGGTCTCGCTCAAGTTGAACTGCTGGTTGCGCAGACCGTATACCGCCCCAAAGCCCGGCAGGTTGGCGCCCGAAGCCTGGAAAGTGGAAAAGGGCGGCATCTGCGTGTCGTTATCGAAATAGTAATAGAAGCTCAACTGGTGGTGGTCGCTGATGTGCTGGTCGATGCGGAAGGTGGATTGAATCCCCTTCTCCGATTGGTTCACAACCGATTGATACGTGTTGAAGCCGTTGTTGGGAAGCGGCACGTAACGGCCCATGAGGGCCGCCGCCGTGGGATCGAAGCACTGGGTGGGTACTTGGTTATTGGGGAAAATCGCGGACCAAGCCGTTCCGGACGCGATGGGCGCGCCGCCCTCCGCGGCCACGGCATTCGCGCATCCCGGCCGATTACCCAGCGCGGTCGCGAGGAAATTGTCGGTTAACGTGCCGGCGAAGGTGCTCTGCGGCCCCGAGGGTCCCTGCGAGAAATCGCCGTTCCGCTCGGCTTGAGTTGGCACCGTGACCAGGTCGGAAGAGATGCCGTGCACGATTTGGCGATCCTCTACGGAGGCGAAGAAGAAAGTCTTGTTCTTCCTGATGGGCCCGCCGAATGTGCCGCCAAACTGGTTCTGGTGGAAGTCGGGCCTGGTGCTATCGAAGAAGCCGCGCGCGTCCAGGACGGTGTTGCGAAAGAATTCGTAGGCGTCGCCATGGAACTCGTTGGTGCCGCCTTTGGTGACCACGTTGACGACCGAACCGGAGTTGCGCCCGTACTCGGCGTCGAAGGTGTTGGTGAGCACGCGGAATTCTTCGATGGTATCGGGCGATGGTTCTATCGCCGGGACGGAAACGAACTGGTCGTTGGCATCGCCGCCGTTCACGTTGAAATTGTTGGCCCGGCCGCGCCCGCCATTCACCGATACCACGCCCGCGTTCTCGCTTCCGGCAAACAAGGAGTAGCCCTGCTGCGACTGTACGCCCGGCTGGAGCTGCAGCAACTGGTAAGTGTCGCGCGTATTCAGCGGCAGGTTCACCACCGAGCGTGAATTCATCACCGCGCCCAACTGCGTGCTGGTGGTCTCGACCAGCGGAGCTTCGGCTTCCGCTGTCACGCTCTGGGTGACTTCACCGATTTGCATTGTGGCGTCCACCACCACCACGTGGCCGAGCGTGATATCCACGTGCTGGATGAACTTCTTGAAGCCGGCGGTTTCGATTTCCACGGTATACGGCCCGACCGGCAACGAGGGCAGGACGAAGTCGCCTTTGGCGTCGGAACTGGCTGTTCGGCTGGTGCTGGTGCCTTCCAGCGTGGCCTTCACGTTGGCGCCCGGGATCACGAGGCCAGACGGGTCCTTGACGCTTCCTCGCAGATCGCCAGTGGTTTGGGCGAACAATCCGGAGACGGCGAAAAAACCGCACACCAGCAGGGCGGCAGCTTCCCGCTTCGCTTTACCTATGTTCATACAGTTTCCTCCCTTTTATCAGGGGCGCCACAGGGGCCCGGGGTCCGGCCCCGCTTACGGGGCCTTACGTGGAGTTGCCGAATCTGATCGGATTATTATGACACATCAGTGACTGCCTGATGCTTCGGGAGGGCTGCATAGTTTTCCCACTATCCATCAGGATCGATGCTTTCGAGCGGGCGTAGAGCGTGGAGAGCCGACTCACCGAATCCGTGGCGAATGGCGTGCTCGTTGTGCGCTCAGTCCCGGATTGTGCCGAGCTAATATTCCGAATCGTGACTGGGAGGCTGGAGTTCCGGATCGAGAAAAAACTGCTCAGCGGTGTCGAATATCATTTTCTTCGGGAAACGATATCGGACTCAGTTTTCCGCGTGATGACGGGAGATGCTGTGCTAACAAACAGCTTTTGGAATTTTTATCTTGAAACAGTACAATAGAATGACGACATGAGCGACAACCACTCGAAGAGCATTCGACTGAATCCCTATGATCTCCCCGCAATCCGTCGCGGGGCACAGACTGCAGTTCCCAAGCTGCCTTCCCAAATGCGGCAGCCCTATACCCTTTCGGCATCGGATCGATTGACGAAATCAACGGTCGTGCTACGCGCCAAAAGGGCTGATTAGCGCGGTGCAGTCTAAAGGAAATACCGAATCGTTGATTCAGCACTAGGATTTGGCGATTCAAAGAACGGTAGACAACTCAATGCCGCATCCGGAGCCGCTGTCGGCGGCGGTGACGCATCTCGCCACCTCTCCGCCCCATTGAAAACAAACGCCAAAGGGCAAGCGGTCCGCCGAATTCCCGTCGCCGCCGTGCTATTTTCATTCCGCGTATGTCAGATTGTGCGCTCGGACTCACCTGCAGGATCTCTGATGATTCCCAGACCCCTAGCGCGATTGTTTGTCCCAGGCGATGTGGCTTCCGGTTGGACACGCTGAAAACGACTCGGGCACCATGAAACAAAATGACTTACAAGAAATTGGCTTCGTTTGTCCAGAAAACGCCATGAACCTATCGCCGGGCACGGGCCTCGCCCCCTTCGGAACCGGCCCTGCCGCCAAGCAGCCCCCCCAAAACCTAAGCCGCTCCGCGCCCGCGCTCGTGGCAACGGTATAATGATGCGATCGACAGGAGCACACGCATGCCACGTCTCGTCCGCTGTTCTCTCATCCAGGCGCACGCGGATGCCTCGCCGGATCTGCCGCTGCCGGAGATCAAGCGGGTCATGATCGACAAGCATCTGGGCTATATCCGGCAGGCCGCGGAGGCCGGCGCGCAAATCGTGTGCCTCCAGGAGCTGTTCAACGGCCCGTATTTCTGCGCCGAGCAGCAGGTGCGCTGGTATGATTTCACCGAGCCCGTGCCGGACGGCCCCACGGTGCGCCTCATGCAGGATGCCGCCCGCCAACACCACGTCGCCTTGATCGTCCCGGTGTACGAACGCGAGCAGGAGGGCGTGTACTACAATACCGCCGCGGTCATCTCGGCCGACGGCGGCTATCTCGGCAAATATCGCAAGACGCATATTCCGCACGTGGCGCCCGGCTTTTGGGAGAAATTCTACTTCCGGCCGGGCAACCTGGGCTATCCGGTGTTCGACGTGGGCGTGGCGCGCATTGGCGTCTACATCTGTTACGACCGCCACTTCCCCGAGGGCGCGCGCGCGTTGGGGCTCAATGGGGCGGAGATCGTCTTCAATCCTTCCGCCACCGTCGCGGGATTGAGCGAGCACCTCTGGAAGCTGGAACAACCCGCGCATGCGGTGGCGAATGGCTATTACATCGCCGCCATCAACCGCGTGGGCGTGGAAGCTCCCTGGAATATCGGCGAATTCTACGGCTCGAGCTACTTCTGCAATCCGCGGGGCCAGATTGTCGCCCAGGCGTCGCGCGATCGCGATGAAGTCTTGACCGCCGATCTGGATCTGGACCTGATCGCCGAAGTACGGAAGACCTGGCAATTCTTCCGCGACCGGCGGCCCGACATGTACGGCGCACTGACTATTGCATGAGCCACGGCATAACAGTTATGACCAACGAGCAAGAATTCGCCGCCAGCTTTGCCGAGATCCATCCGCCGCTCGGCCGCCGCGAGGCGTTGGTGGAGGCGAACCGCTGCCTCTACTGTTTCGACGCGCCGTGCACCAACGCCTGCCCCACGCACATCGATGTCCCCGGCTTCATCAAGAAGATCGCCAGCGGGAATCCGGGCGGCTCGGCCATGACGATTCTGAGCGCGAATATCCTGGGGCTGAGTTGCGCGCGGGTGTGCCCGGTGGACGTGTTGTGCGAAGGCGCGTGCGTGATGCATCGGTACAATCAGAGGCCCATCGAGATCGGGCGGCTGCAGCGCCACGCCATGGACCATTTTTATGGCTCGGGCCGGCGCCTGCCCGTGGCGGCTGCGGGCAAACCTGGGCGCGTGGCGTGCATCGGCGCCGGCCCCGCGTCGCTAGCGTGCGCGGCTTCGCTGCGGCAGCGGGGCTTCGCGGTAACGGTTTTCGATAGCCGCCCGCAGGCCGGCGGACTGAATACCTATGGCGTGGCCGAGTACAAGCTGAGCCCCTCCGACAGCCAGCAAGAGGTCGATCTGGTGCGCTCGTTGGGCGTGGAGTTCCGCCTGAGCGCCCAGATCGGCGGCGAGTTGCGCATCAAAGAGCTGGAAGAGCAGTTCGACATCGTCTTCTTGGGGGTGGGCCTGGGCCGCACGCAACCCCTCGATATACCGGGCGAAGGACTGTCCGGAGTGATCGACGCGTTGCGTTTCATCGCGGAGTACAAGACGCACAGAGGCGCGCGTGTGGGCCGCCGCGTGGTGGTGATCGGCGGCGGCAATACCGCCATCGACGCGGCTACCGCGGCCCTGCGGCTGGGCGCGGAGGAGGTGCACGTGCTCTATCGCCGCAGCGAAACGGAGATGCCCGCCTTTGAGTTCGAATACGACTTGGCCAAGCGGGAAGGCGTGCGCTTCCATTGGCTGACGCAGCCGGTGGCCATTCACGGCCCCACTCACGGCAATGCCGCGGTCGAGTCCGTCGAATGCGTCCGCATGGAACTGGGGCCCCCGGACCGCAGAGGCCGCCGCCAGCCGCAGCAGGTTCCCGGCTCCAATTTCCAACTGGCGTGCGACATGGTGATTCCTTCGATCGGGCAATCCCGGCTGCTCGATTTCCTGTCTCAGTTCCGGGACATTCGACTGGCGGGCGGCTGCGTGGCAGTGGACCCGGCGACCGGCCAGACCAGCAATCCGCGATATTTTGCGGGAGGCGATTGCGTGAACGGCGGCCGCGAAGTGGTGGACGCGGTCGCGGAAGGCAAACGGGCGGCGGAGGGAATCGCACGGAGATTGGAGGTGATCGATGGCTGACCTGACTACCCGGTTCGCCGGCATCCAATCACCCAACCCTTTCTGGCTGGCGTCGGGACCGCCGAGCAACTGCGGCGACCAGGTGGCGCGCGCTTTCGACGCGGGCTGGGGCGGCGCAGTCTGGAAGACCATCGGCGAACCTATCGTCAACGTGTCTTCGCGCTACTCCTCGGTGGATTGGAACGGCCTGCGCATGATGGGCCTGAATAACATCGAGCTGATCACCGATCGCCCGGTCGAGACCAATCTGCGGGAAATCACGGAGGTAAAGAAACGGTATCCGAAGCACGCGGTGATCGCCTCGTTGATGGTGGAATCGCGCCGCGAGGCGTGGCATGCCATCGTGCGCCGCACGGAGGATGCCGGCGCCGACGGGCTGGAGCTGAATTTCGGCTGTCCGCACGGCATGAGCGAGCGGGGCATGGGCAGCGCCGTCGGCCAGGTGCCCGAGTACGCCAAGCTGATCACGGAGTGGGTGAAGGAAGTGGCGCGCACGCCCGTGCTGGTGAAGCTGACGCCCAATGTGGCGGACATCCGCGCCATTGCGCGCGCCGCCAAGTTGGGCGGGGCCGACGGACTATCGGCCATCAACACGCTGAACTCCATCACGGGCGTGGATCTGGATACGTTCACGCCGCGCCCGGATGTGGGCGGGCAATCGAGCCACGGCGGTTACTGCGGCCCGGCGGTGAAGCCTATCGCGCTGCACATGGTGCAGCAGCTTGCCGGCGACCCGGAGTGCGGGCTGCCGGTTTCCGGCATCGGCGGCATCTCCGGCTGGCGCGAGGCGGCCGAGTTTCTGCTGCTCGGTTGTCACAGCGTGCAAGTGTGTACGGCAGTGATGCATTACGGTTACCGCATCGTGGAAGACATGGTCGAGGGCTTGAGTAACTGGATGGACGAGAAGGGATTTAGCACGCTCGACGACTTTCGCGGACTTAGTCTGGCGCGTGTGACTGAGTGGAAGCACCTGGATTTGAATTATAAGATCGTGGCGCGCATTCATCCGGAGCTTTGTATCGGATGCGGCCTTTGTTACATCGCCTGCTGGGACGGTGCGCACCAGTGCATCCATGTTGAGGGCGCCGGCGCGCCGGAACAGCTTCTGGCCGCGAGCCGCGCGCGGCTCGCGCAAACACCGGCGGTGGTGGCGGTGGACACGGCCCGCACGCCCGCCGCGCGCATTCCGAAGGTGGATGAGCAGGAGTGCGTCGGGTGCAATTTGTGCTGGCTGGTGTGTCCGGTGGAGGGATGCATCACGATGGATCGGGTGGATACGGGGCTGGCGGCGGAGAGTTGGGCGCAGAGGACCTCGGCGGCGCACGGATGAGTGGGGCAGGCTCTCAGCCCAATGCCACTTAGTTT
>PKYZ01000140.1 GCA_003132865.1 Bryobacterales bacterium | reverse complement strand
TTCCGGAGAACTTTCGGAGGGTACGCTTTGCGCTCGCCTGCGCGAACCGAACTCTGAGTTCATAATAATCATTTCCCTTTGCTCTTGTCCACAGTAATGCAAACATTTTGGCGGTGTTCTGTTTTGCCGGTGGCCATTTGTTGCGGCTGTGCTCCGTACCGTCACTCGGCAATTTCCATACACAGCGGCAACCCGCCGCGAACCTCCAGTACCCGAATCTCGCCGTCATCGACGCCCCGAACGGCCTCAAATAGCTGCGCCACCTCCTGCTTCAGGTCGAAGGCGTTGGATGGATGCTGTGGCCTGTTAGGAGTCGGCTTGCCGAATTTGACGCTTCGGACGGCGGTAGGCGGCGGCTCCAGAACCAGTTCTCCACGCTGGATTCGCACAGATTCAAACCGGCCATGGCCGAGGTGGCGCATGGCATCGACAAACTGACGTTCGGAGGGACGCAGATCGCGCATTGATTTCGGGGGCACGTTACTCATGGCATTCTCGGATTCACTTCTACCCATTCACTTCAAGGCCACCGATCAGAACGCTTCTGTCATCCTGTCGAAATCGGTGGCTTTCAACTCGTTCCTCGCGCGAGCGGCCGATCCCGCATGGGGGTCTGCGATCTCCTCTCGGGCAAGTCTCTGCCGGAAGTAGTCGCCCACGACCGTTACGAACCACGAAAAGTGCCGCGGACCATTCCGCGTTCCTGGCCGCAATTTGCGCTCGTTGTACAAGTACGACAGGCACTTCAACACCGCGTCTTCCGTAGCGCCTGCGGCGGCATCCATGATGTCCACGACTTGCCGGTGGTTGGGGTAACGCTTCTCATCGTCTGGCCCAGACATCATGTACTGGGCGAGCATGTCGCGGAGATGGGGATATTGCTTGCATCGGGCGGGCGGCGACGCGAGGTCCGGACGCGAATCGTGCTTTTTGCGATTCGTGGCCGGATAGTCTAAGTCGTCTGTCTCTTCCCGATGACTCTCTTCAATCTGACTCTCTTTGGGTGCAAGATCTTGCACCCCCTCCGGTGCAGAATCTTGCACCCCCTCCGGTGCAGCTTTCTTCACCCCCTCCTCCAGCAGAACGTGCCACAGGAACTGGAAAGCGTTGCTGGTTTGGGCGCGCCCGGCAAAGCGGCATACCCGCCGGATCAGTTTGTGTCGTTCCAGTTCAGCGAGGTAGTTCTGTGTCTGCCGGGTGGACATGCCGATTTCGGCCGCCAAGGTGGGCACCGCTGGATAGCAGTTCCCGTCCTGGCCGGCGTATCGGGCCAACCGCCCGTACGTGAGCTTGGCGCCGGCGGAGATGGTTATCGAGCGGACAAGGGCGTCCGGGATGAAGATGCCAGTGAATAGGCCGAAAGGATTGAATGCCTGCCCGACTTGTAGTGTCGGAGCCAATCGCCGTACATCATTGATCGGCCCGTGCTCAATGTGCTTGGCCATTGGGTACAACCGCGGGTCGAGAGTGGATTTAGTTGGCAAAATCACCTACTCAAGCCCCGATTATACGAGACTTCCACGATTCCGCAAAATGCTGTAAGATAGGTAGTTAGCTGTTGCTCAGCGTTCCTAATCGTGACTAGCGCAGTCTGGTCGATGAACGGCTATTTGGAATCGAGATTCACCGATAGCCATTAAGGATTTGTAGTGAGATTTGCACCGATGGGCAGCGGCAGTTGAGGAGCTTTACCATGAAACTCCACCAATTTGAACCGCCGCGCGAGCACCGGAGCTGTCGCCGACTATCAATCCGGAGACACCGAAATGGCTGACTTCGCGCGTGTAGTGCGGGAGTTGATCGACCGCGCGAGTAACGAAACTCCTGACTATCAATCCGACACTGCAATGCCTAACCTCGCGCTTGGGGTTTGGAAGTTGATCGAGCGCGCCGCAGGCGCGAGGGATCTAACCCCGAAGGCAGATCGCGGACCTTCTTCGCCAAATCGTGTGGTCTCGGTCGAGCCGGTTGACCCGGCGGTTGCCCGGCAAACTGACACGGCGGAATCGCACGGCACGGCACCTCTGGCTGTCACAGAGACCGAGTCGGTTATCCCACCTCGGCGAATAGCCGGTATGCCAGCGTCAGATACTTGCGGGTCCATCAAGGACCTTGTTGAGAGAAACGTGAGGGCCCTTGTCCATGGTCGATGCCCATCTCCGCTGATGCGTCGCGAACCTTTTAGGACCGGCAACCCGTCAGATCCGTTTGAGGTTAAACTCTATTCGATCTTGGAGCGAGGCGGCCTCGACGTCTTGCGATGCCAGGTAGAGGTAGCCAGCCAACGATCTAGCGGGGGCCTGCCATTCATCGAGAGAGTCGAAATCGCAAGGCGGACATTCTCGTGGCTGAAGGAGTTGTGGCTCAGTGCCGGCGACTTTCAGCTCTGGATAAATTTGGCGGCACCTCACGACTTAGATTTCGACAGAGACTCCAACCTGCGCCAACTGGAAAGTGTTTTGCATAATGCGGCGCACTCCGCAGCGGGCTTTCCCCCAGACCTCGAACAGGCCGGGGAATTGCCAGGTACACATCGTGATGTGGCAGAGGAATCACGAAGCGCGGCGTCCCCCGCGGAGGCTGGCAATACCCTACACAGGGGCGGCTACGCCACTCAGGGAAAGGGAGCAATGGACAAGCCGAGCACACCAACCCCCGCCGACCTTGGGCTGCTGGTACCTGGCACCCTGGAAGACAAGCGAGTCCAAGAACTCATCGAAGGGAATCGGAAGGCAGAAGAGGCCGATCCGGAATCGAAGCGGAGGCGCCAAAAAGGGTACGCGGCCCTTCAAGCATGGTACGACCGTCAGCGGGAAGCCCCTTTGGGCGGGGCGCAACGCCAAGAGAAACTCATTCGAGATGCGCGCAAGTGCGCTGAGAGTTATCTCCCGGAGGCACACTCACCCGTGGCGCGGCTTCGTGTGACACGGCTTGTTCTAAAAGACCTTGGTATCACTCCTAATACCAAAAAGTTCCCACTGAGTTTTGAAGCAGTGCATGCAGCTATATGGACCGAGGGCTACCCTTCGCTGGAAGAGCGTGCAACTGGGGTGTCCATCATTGCGAAGCTGCCGAAACAGGCGCTTCTCCGCATGGACGCGAAAACGGCGGCTTTTCTAGCGGACTACCTTCCGAAACTGGAGCGGGAGGCGAACAAAAGCGGGCCGGTCCATGATGCGGAGTTTCTTCGAGAGCTTGTCATTCATCAATTCACCCTGGTTGCGCGGGAGTGCATGGCCGTCTGTGCGTCTGTTGAAGAGTTTGAAGCGGAATTGCGCTCCGATATCGCCCGGTTCGTCTGCTGTGGGCTGACTCAGTACGGGTGGTTGGCGGAACCGATGTTGCAAGAGTTGGAAACTGGGTTTACGTTTTTCGTCATGGGCATGAACCCGTGGGCGGAGATTCCCGAAGCGGATAGGGAGTCCAAATGGCACGTTGGCGCCATCACCGGAGAAGCACTCTCGTACACATCGTTGAAGTTGATGGCCGAAGCGACGGCGCGGGCGGTGGAATCCCAGAACACCGTTAGAAGTACTGAACCGGTAACGGAGAGTGCGGTTTCGGTTCCGCCGTTTCCTAACCGCGCGAAATGGCTCAAAGCGAGACTTGCGGAGCGGGTATGGAATAAACACGAGTTGCAGCGCCATGGCGGGCCGGAACATAGGACTACTCAGAAGATCCTGGACGGCGGTGCCGTGCAAGAGGATGTTCTTCGGAAAGTGATAGTGGGGTTGCAGTCGAAACAGACCCACAAAGGGCGCACCGTTCCGGGAGTGGCAGAGCCAGACATTCCGAACGACTGATTACAGCGAGCTTCCCATTCTTCCCATGGGAAATTCCCACCTTTCCCACGCTTAGTAATCCACACTGAGGGTGTCCCAATCAGGGGCAACAGAGGATTACGAATGGGAGCAGTTCACAACGCTATCGACAACCTTCTGAATGAGCATGACGTGGCGCGCATCACGGGCCTGTCCGTTGCGTCTGTCCGACGATGGCGGCTAATTCGAAAAGGCCCGAGGTATCTGAAGATCGGCTCGGCGGTCCGCTATAAGCCGGGAGACGTTGCGGCATGGTTGGAATCGAGGCCCGCGGGCGGAGAGCGGACCGATGCGCGCGGGTGATGCGGAAGACTTCATAAGTCCTTCAAAAGATGCGCCACTCCTGGATGTGGGCACCGAAACCGCCTTCACGCGCGGCGAGATCTCCGCGTACTATGCAGCACGGGCACCAGACGTGCGGCAGACGCAGGCCGGCGAGTGGCGCGGCCCGTGTCCAATCCACCAGGGCAAGCGGGATTCCTTCGCAGTCAAAGCCGCAACGGGGCAGTGGTGTTGTCACTCGGCGTGCGGGCGCGGCGGGGACATTTGCGACCTTGAGATGGCCTTGACGGGTGCGGACTTCAAGACGGCGAAGGCGGCGATCTTCGACATCGTCGGGCGGGCCGATCCTCTACGCGGGAGTCGAGCGTCGCGCTCGCGCGTCACGGCGATCTACGATTACACCGATGAAGCCGGCCACGTGCTCTTTCAGTCAGTCCGCATGGAACCCAAGGGATTCAGACAGCGAAAGCCGGACGGCAAGGATGGCTGGGTTTGGAATCTTAAGGGTGTCCGCTTGGTTCTCTACCGCCTTCGGGATTTGTCGGAGCGCGCCACGGAGGCAGTCTTCATTTGCGAGGGCGAAAAAGACGTTCACTCCTTGGAATCGCTCGGCTTGCTGGCAACCTGCAATCCCATGGGTGCAGGTAAGTGGCGACCCGAGTATTCCGAAACCGTTCGCGGCCGTTCAGTGGTGCTCCTACCGGACAACGACCCACCGACGGACGAGGACGGGAAGCCGCACTATAAGGGGCAAAGGCACGCAGCATCGGTCGCGGCCGATCTGTTGCGAGTGGGCTGTGAAGTCCGCATCGTGGATGTTCCCGAGCACAAGGATGTTTCGGATTGGCTCGGTGCGGGCGGCACTCTCGAAGAGCTTCAGGGGCTTACCAGTATCCAACCGGTGCTTACCCATGACGCTTTGACAGCTTGGCGCGCCCGATGGGAACCAGACGCCGGCGCGGCGGTGGAAACCAGCGACAAACGCAGGGCGACAGCCGGGCCGGAGTCTTCGGCGTTCCAGCTAACTGATGCTGCTGTCGTCTACCATGACCCCGACCCGGCAAACGAACCGCTACGGATCTGCGGGCGGCTGGAAGTGGCGGCGTTCACGCGAGACGCCAAAGGCGATGGGTGGGGCCGCTTGCTGCGCTGGCGAGACTCCGAGGGCCGTGCACATGAATGGGCCATGCCCATGTCGCTGCTTTCCGGGGACGGCGGCGAAATTCGCGCACGGCTACTGGACGGTGGGCTGTTCATCGCACCCGGACGCAAGGTGTGGGGCCTGCTCGCGGTTTACCTCCAGACTGCACGACCCGAATCTAGGGTGCTCTGCGTGCCGCGGGTCGGATGGCACAACGACACCTTCGTTTTACCCGGAGCCAGCATCGGACCCGAGGGTGGAGAGCCGGTCATCTTTCAGACGCCGTTCGAGACGGAGCGCTGCTTGAACGTGTCAGGGACGGTAGACGACTGGCGCAATCATGTGGGCCAATTGTGCTCAAGTAATTCACGGCTAATACTGGCGGCATCTTGCGGCTTTGCCGGACCACTGCTGTCTTTGATGGGAGGCGAATCCGGCGGTGTCCACTTTGTTGGCGCGACATCCACCGGCAAGAGCACCGCGCTTATGGTGGGCGGCTCCGTATTGGGCGGCGGTGGGCGGAATGGTTTCGTCCAATCGTGGCGTGCCACGGCGAACGGACTTGAAGCCATCGCCGAGCTTCACAACGATCTGACGCTTTTTTTGGACGAACTTGCCCAGATGGACGCGCGGGAAGCGGCGGAGGTCGCCTATCTGCTAGGCAATGGAAGCGGCAAGGCCCGCATGTCCCGCAACATCGGCGCGCGCAAGAAGCTGTCCTGGGCACTATTGTTCGTGAGCGCTGGCGAAGTGACGCTGGCCGATCATGCGCAGACGGCAGGCAAGCGCACAAAGGGCGGGGCCGAGGTGCGGCTACTCAACATCGAAGCGGATGCTGGGGCCGGACTGGGGCTTTTCGAGAACCTCCACGGGGACAACTCGCCGGACCTGTTCGCAAGGCGATTGAAGGAAGCGGCGGCTCGATACTACGGCGCTCCGTTGCGGGCGCACCTGGAATTCATCGCCGGAAAACGGGCTGAGGTGGAATCTACGCTCCGAAACTTCCAAGTGCACTTCCTGAAGAATCGTGTTCCGGCGGGCGTCGCCGGGGAAGTGTGCAGAGCCGCGCAACGGTTCGCGGTAATCGCGGCGGCCGGCGAACTGGCGACAGGCGCCCGGATAACCGGCTGGGAGCCTGGCGAGGCAACCGAAGCCGCGGTGCGGTGCTTCAAATCATGGATTGAGGCACGGGGTACCACCGGTGCTGGCGATGTTGAAGCGGCAATTAACCAGGTCCGCCGGTTCATCGGCGCACATGGGGCGAGCCGCTTCCAATCCACGAAGGCCCGCTATGACAGGGAGGGGGTTCTCATTCATGAGCGGATCATTGACCGCGCCGGCTTCCGTGTGGATGGCGAAGACGGTGAAGTATCCGAATATCTGATCCTGCCCGAAGTCTTTCGCGGCGAAGTGTGCGATGGCTTCAATTACCTGGCAGTAGCGGGCGCCCTGTTGAAGCAGGGACACCTGGATTGCGAACCGCCGCACCTCACAAAGAAGCCGCGTCTGCCTGAACTCGGGCTCACCAGGGTGTACGCGATTGAGTCCTCGATTCTCGGAGAGTAAATATGCGGACCTTTTCACTTTCCACTGGGGACAGTGGGGACACGGGGGACAAGGCCGTAATTACAGCATCGCGACGCGTCCCCACCACTAAAAGGGCGGGTGGGAACACTGGGGACAAATTCACGCGCCGCGAAGCCAGATCTTGCTTAGCCGCACTGTCCCCAGTTTCCAATGCGCGAGTGGGGACACGCAGGGACGCTGTGTTTATGGGGCTGTCCCCACCGTCCCCAGTTGTCCCCACAAAAACAAGATTGAAGCGGTGTCACGGCGGCAAATTATGCAGCCGCCCGAGGGAGGACGATTCACGATGAAGCGAGGCGGAAATGTTCGGGAACAATCTCGGGCGCCGGGACCAGCGGATTGCCTCCGGACGCGCCAAGCGCCCGCGGACTGCCAGACGTGCGGCACCGCGCTGGTAACGATCAGGCACACACCGATGCGGTTGCCCGGTTCGCATTGTTCGAACTGCTGCCCGTGTTGCGCGGCCCAGCGCGTCCATTCGACCGGACCGGGATCAGAAGGAGGGCCAGGGAAGTCCGGCCGATTTCGGCCTTGACTCTGCTGCCAAGAGCAAGTGACTAATGTCATGCGGCGTGATTTCCGGGCAGGGACGCCTGGATAGCGCGCCGTTACTGGCGAACAAGATGAACCAAATCATCAACAGCGACGGAGCGGGGCCGGCGAGGACGTAGCTATGGCGGTATACAAGCGCGGTCACGTCTGGTGGTACCGGTTCACCTGGAATGGGACAGCCATCCGGGAAAGCACCAAGCAGACGAATAAGCGCGTAGCTGAGCAGATCGAGGCCGCGCACAAAACGTCGCTGGCAAAGGGCGAAGTTGGAATCCGCGAAAGGAAGCCCGTTCCCACCCTCGCCGAGTTCGCGGAGACCGATTTTCTACCGTACGTGCGGACGCGATTTGCTGACAAACCGAAAACTTTAGCCTATTACGAAGTTCAGACGGGCCATCTCGTCAGTTACCCAGCGTTGGCGAATGCGCCAGTTGATGCGGTCCCGCCCGCAGTGATTTCCGGGTTCGTGGCCAAGTGGCGAGCCGCCGAGTACGAAGTCTCCAGCACCAACCGTGCGTTGCAGGTCCTGCGTCGGATGCTGCGGCTGGCCGTCGAGTGGGGAAAGGCGGAGCGCCCGGCGCCTCGCGTCTCATTGTTGCCGGGCGAACGGCAACGCGAACGCGTCTTGAACCCCAACGAAGAGGCGGCGTACCTGAAGGCGGCGCAAGCGATCGGTGAGAGTATCCTGGAAGCCTACCAGCGGCGCTTACGGGTATTCGGGCAACCGCGCGGGGAGACCGCCCCACCGAACCGGAAGATCCCTTTCTCTTGCGGGACGTATCGACCATTCTGCTCGATTGTGGCCTCCGGCCAGAGGAGTGTTACCGGCTTAGATGGGAGCACTGCCGGGACGGCGCGCTGCTTGTCCCGTTCGGCAAGACTGGAAACGCGCGCAGGTCGCTTCCGTTGCCGAAGCGGGTCGATGCGATTCTTGAGATGCGGCGAACCGTCGCGACTTCGGAATGGATCTTCCCCGCACCCACCAAGAGCGGACACATCGAACCATCCACCCTCAAGAAGCGCCACCGCAAGGCGTGTGCGCTCGCCGGACCTGAACATCTTCCGATCTACACCTTCCGGCACACTTGCCTCACCAGATGGGCGGATCACATGGACCCATACTCGCTGGCGTACTTTGCGGGACACAGCAGCTTTGTCACTACCCGGCGCTATGTTCACCCGAACCTGGACACGGGACGCGCGGCGATGGAGCGCGCCCAGCGCGCACAAGAGGCACAGGGTAGGCACAAAAATGGGCACAGTGACGAAACGGCGGCGCCCGACTGAGTTTGAATCTCCCGTAAAGAACTAATAATACGTGGGTTAGCTGGTAGGCGCGGCCGGACTCGAACCGGCGACCCTCTGCTTAGAAGGC
>PKYZ01000741.1:7250-11062 GCA_003132865.1 Bryobacterales bacterium | reverse complement strand
AACAACTCGTCACCGTATTGGACAACGAGATGAATTCAATTGCCCAAATCGTCAAACATATGGCCGGCAACATGCGGTCGCGCTGGACGGACTTCCTGACCTCCGATGGAGAGAAGCCGGACCGCCATCGCGACACCGAGTTCGAGGAGCCGCCGTCCACCCGCGAGGTGCTGATGGCGCTTTGGCAGGCGGGCTGGGATTGCGTGTTCCGCGCGCTCGAGCCGCTGTCGGACGCAGACCTCGGCCGCCGCGTCACGATCCGCGGCGAAGCCCACTCCGTGATGCAGGCCATCAGCCGCCAGATCGCGCACTACGCGTGCCACGTGGGACAAATCGTGCTGCTTGCCAAACACTACCAGCACAGCCAGTGGCGTTCGCTGAGCATCCCCCGGAAACGGTAGGACAGGCTTCAGCCTGTCACAATCGCAAACGCCCGTACCGGGAAACTGCCGAACCGCTTCACCTTCACCGGCGCCGCGAAAAACCTGAACCCTCCCGCCGGCAGCGCCCCCAGGTTGCACAGGTGCTCGGCGATGGGAATACCTGCGCGGAGCAGGATCGAATGCACGGGCCGCGACAGGTCGGCGGTATCGTCGATATTCAGCGAATCGATGCCCGCCAGCGCGGCTCCGGAGTCGGCGATATGCTGCGCCGCCTCCGCCGTCAGGAACGGATGACCTTCGAAGTATTGTTCCGTTGCCCAATGCCGGTCCCAGCCGGTGTGTACCAGCACAGCCTTGCCGCGCAGATCCAAATCGCCGAATGCGGAGCGGCTGATCGCCCGCCCGGCATGCCGCACCACGATGCCATCCAGGTCCACGAGCGACTCCAGCGGCAGTTCGGAGAGGTCCTTCCCATCGGCGTACCGGTGAAACGGCGAGTCCACATAGGTGCCCGTATTGGCCACCATTTCGATTTTGCCGATCTGGAACTCCGTCCCTGGCGCATAGATCCGCCGCGACTCTTCCCGGCTCAGGAAGTCGCAGACGATCGGCGCGGGCAGACCTTTGTAAGTGATCAGGCCATGCTCCACGGTATGGCTCAGGTCGATGAGCGTCGCCATGCGCCTCAGCTTACCAGCCACCAACCCTCGCAAACGGCGAGGAAGTCTTGTTGAGCGTTTATGGGAACCCAGTCCTGGCGAGAATGCTTACGTTACCGCGAGGATCGGCCACGAACAGGCCAGTTTCCGATATGCCGACGATACGGCCGGGTTACGGCTTCCAGCGCCCAGCGAGCCTAATGCAAGGCGCCCCGGGTGTTGAGAGAATGGTATCGAGGGAAACGATGACGATTCAAATCCCAGATGACCTCGCACGTGGCCTGGAGGGAATTGCCGCCGCGCAGCAGAAGAGCGTGGAGCAGGTGGCGCTGGAGAGTCTGCGCTCTCTCTTCGACAGAGCGAGCTCGCCTGAAGTCGTATTGCGAGCAGTTCGGGAGCTGCCTCATCCAAGCGCCGCGGCCGTCGATGATCTGGAGGCCGCGATTGCCGCCGCACGGCTGCCGGTGCGCGATCAGGGCGCCTTCGACGGGTGGCCACCGGAGTGACCTACCTCCTCGACACGAACGCGGTCAGCGATTTGATGAGGGCAGCGCCGCAAATCGAGAACTGGATGGCCGGACTGGACCAGGGCGATCGCGTGGTTACCTGTACGATCGTTCGAGGCGAAATACTTTTCGGGATTGCAAGACTTCCGCGAGGCAGACGGCGCACAGAGTTGGAAGAGACCGGCCGCCAGTTTTTGGGTGCCGTGCGTTGCGAACCTGTCCCGGAATGGGCAGGCGACTTTTACGCGGCCGTTAAGCTGGCCCGCCAACAGCGCGGCCTCCCGTTGGACGAAAACGATCTCTGGGTGGCCGCGACGGCGCTTGCCCTCAGTGCCACGCTGGTCAGCCGCGACAGCGATTTCGGAGGTGTCCCTGGCTTGGCGGTCGTAGCGCTGGAGTAGCCGCTGGGCTAGGTAAGGCAAACGTCCGAGATGGCGACTACCGCAGCCAACTTGCAGCGCGTGATGCTCTCAGCAATCCCGCGCCGTCAAAGTACGGTCCTCTCCCGTCCCGGTATTCTTGTGCTGCCAGAATAATGCGAATCGGAGAGAAGCAGTACTCTGCTTTGTACCTAGTACGTATACACGAACCGAGATGAATATCCCGAATTCGATCTGCATTGCGACGAAGTCCGAGAATTCGCCGCCCTTGTTGCTGGATCATCTGTGAGGTTCGCCTGGGCCACATACCCAGATGTGTGGCGAGAATGGGCAGATCAGGACAACGAGTGGCTGCGCCAGCACGCCTCGAAACTGATGGAGAGATATCTTATAAGCGCCAGAGCGACCGAAAGTCCACTTGGGCGGTGAACGCGCATCCCTGACATGTGAAGCGGCGGAAATGGGCCGAGGGTAGGCATCAGGGAGGCCAGCACTTCCCAGCGCAAAGGAAACTTCACGGCAATGAGCGTTGCTTAAGTTAGCGCCCGTGCTGGGCAGACCCCCGGTTCGCGGCCCGGGCTGGGCAGGTCCCCTGGACCCGCCAGGCGAGCGAAGCTCGCTCATCGCCGCGCGAAGCGCGCCCCCGCCGCACAAAGCCCAGCCTTGCTACATTGAAGCAAATGTCCCACCCAGTGGCAGACGTGCCCAACGAACAATCTCCCCCAGCCGCCTATCGCCGCTTCACGCGCGTCGCCTGGGCCGTGCTCGCATACAACATGTTGGTCGTCCTGTGGGGAGCGTTCGTGCGCGCCACTGGCGCGGGGGCCGGTTGCGGCGACCGTTGGCCGCTGTGCAATGGCGTAATGGTGCCGCGTGCCCCGCGCATCGAAACCATCGTCGAGTTCACCCACCGCGCGACCAGCGGCCTGGCGCTGCTGAGCGTCGCCGCGCTTTGTCTCTGGGCTTTCCGCCTGTTTCCGCGCGGCCACCGCGCGCGGGCCTGTGCGGCGCTCTCGGTCCTGTTCCTGTTTGTAGAAGCGCTGCTGGGAGCGGGCCTGGTTCTGTTTCAATACGTCGCGCACAACGCCTCCGCCGGACGCGCCGTCTATCTCTCGGCGCACTTGGTGAACACCCAGATCCTGCTCGCCATGCTGACCCTCACCGCGTGGTTTGGCGCCGATCCCGTTTCGCGCCCATGGCGCGGCGCGCCGAAATTGGTGGTAGCCGCGCTGCCCGTGACCATTGTCGTGGCGGTCAGCGGCGCGCTCGCGGCGCTGGGCGACACGCTGTTTCCGGCCGCTTCGGTTGCCTCCGGGATGCGCCACGAGTTCTCTCAAACGGCCAACCCGTTCGAGCGCCTGCGAGTAGTGCATCCGGTGCTGGCAGTCGTTGGCGGAGCTATGCTGCTGGCAGCGGCCGTGACGGTCATGCGATCCGGACGCAGCAGCATGGGCACGATCCTCGCGGCGCTGGTGTTCCTGCAACTCGCCGCCGGAGCCGTAAACATCGTACTGCTTGCGCCAGTCTGGATGCAGATCCTGCATCTGCTGCTGGCCGACTTACTGTGGGTCGCGCTGGTAGTGATGACGCTCGAAACCGGCCGCTGAATGTACTATCCATCTTGTGGGGCAGCCAATCCTGGCTGCAGGCCACCTTTTAGGTGGCCTTGAGGGAATTAGCGATCTTTGCCTTTGGGTGGGGCAGGCCCTCGGCCTGCGGCGGCCTCCCAGGCCGCCAACGCGCGCGCCAGCGCGCGTCTTTTTCGTACCCGGTTGCGGCCGCAGGCCATGGACCATTCACACACGCAATGCCAACTTATTTCGCCCTTTCCCTTCACTACTTTGCACCAAATGACCCGCCCTTCCCCTTCCGCCCGCCCCCTAC
>PKYZ01000741.1:0-7211 GCA_003132865.1 Bryobacterales bacterium | reverse complement strand
ACAGCCGCAACACCGCCGTCCACGGACTCACAGGCAAATCCCCGATCCTTCCGGGCGAAGACCCCGCCGGCCTCCTGGACTTGGCCGAGAGCTACTGCGCCTTCCTCCACCCCGAGGGACACGTCGAGGAAGACCTGGTCGAGCGCATGGCCATCGCCACGTACCGCCTGCGCCGCATCGCCCGAATCGAAGTCGGCTACTTCGACTTTCACCTGCGCTACAACCCGATGCCCGAGAAATACAATCAGGACGGCTACGCCGACCTGCTGGCCTGGGCATTTCAGGTCGACTCCCATGGGGAAGGCTGCGCCCTGGAAAAACTGCACCGCTATGAGAGCCGCATCCAGNNCGCCCGCATCGAAGTCGGCTACTTCGACCTGCGCCTGCGCTACCAATCGGTGCCCGAGCAGATCAACCAGGATGGCCGCGCCGGTCCGCTGGCCTTTGCCTATCATTTCGATTGCAGCGAACACCAAGTCCTCGATCGGCTGTCCCGCTATGAGAGCCGCATCCAGCGCGACTATTCCCGCTGCCTGAAAGACCTGCAAACGCTGCAAGCCGCGCGCAAAAAAGAAATTGTCCAAACGAACCCAAAAAGGAAGGTAACTCCCGTCCACCCAATACCTTCCGGCGATTCCGCCACCCCCGAACAACCCGCTTCCGATGCTCCCACCCCCGCCCCGGCCCCGCCGGATGTCGAAAAATAACGCCCGCTCAATATGAAGTAGACCTTCCAAACCCCTCCATTCACGAATCGATGGAGAAAGCTTCTCGTTTTTGGTTACTTTGAAATAGCGGGAGAACGAATGCCAGCGAATTGCAAAAGCAGATCCATTTCAGCGCCGGATTTTCTGCGCAAACAATCGGGTACACCCCGCCGTGGCCCGGTACCTGAATCCGGAATCCGCGGAAACCACGCCGGGGCTGCCCCCGTCTCAATGGGCATGATCCCTCGCAGCATGCTAGGCGGATGTGTAACCGGATGTCTGTTGCTCCTGAGTCTCTCCCTCCCGCATGCGCTCGGAGCCGAAGACCGGATTACCGTGGCCATCGACAATGGCCGCCGCGTGACGCTGCCCGGCCATGTGAGTCCGCGGACCAAATCCGGTGTGGATCAAGGACCCGTGGACCCCTCCATGGAGCTTCCCTATGTCACTCTGGTGCTCAAGCCCTCGGCCGGCCAGCAGGCCGATCTCGACCGGTTATTGGCGCAACAGCAGGATCCCTCGTCGCCTGATTACCATCGCTGGCTGACTCCGGAGCAATACGCGGACCGCTTCGGAGTAAGTCGGGCCGACATAGACAAGATGGTTGCCTGGCTCGGCCAGTATCGTCTTACCGTGAAGTCCGTAGCTCGCGCCCGCAATGCGATTGCCTTCGGCGGCGCCGCCGGCCAAATCGGCAGCGCGTTCCGCATCGAGATCCATCGCTACCAGGTGGGCGGCGAACCGCACTACGCCAATACCGCCGGCCCGGCCATACCCGTGGCCTTCCAAGGCGTCGTGCTCGCCATTCACGGTCTCCATGACTTCCGCTGGAAGCCCATGCTGCGGCTGAACGCGCAGCCGCGCGATACCCTGTCCGATGGCACCCATGTGCTCGTTCCGGACGATATCGCCACCATTTACGACATCGCTCCTCTCTACAAAGCCGGCATCGACGGAACGGGGCAGAAGCTGGCGGTCATGGGGCAGACCGAGATTCAGCTTTCGGATATCGAACAATTCCGCAGTTTCTTCAAACTGCCGGTGAACGACCCAACTACTATGCTGGTCCCCGGCACTCAAAATCCCGGAATCAGCCAGAACGACCTGGGAGAAGCCGATCTCGATCTGGAACTCTCCGGGGCGGTGGCGCGCAACGCCACCATTTTCTTCGTGTATACCGCCAACGTAATGGATGCGCTCCAATACGCCATCGATCAAGACCTGGCGCCCGTGATCAGCATCAGCTATGGTGACTGCGAACTGGACACGGGGTCCGCTGGCGCGCAGACGTTGGCGTCCTGGGCCACCCAAGCCAACGCTCAGGGCCAGACCATCTTCGCCGCCTCGGGCGATGCCGGCGCGGCGGACTGCTTCGGCATCGGCGACGGCCCTTCCATCGATAACGCCCTGTCGGTGGATCTGCCGGGGGCCCTGCCGCAGGTGACCGGTGTGGGAGGCACGGAATTCAACGAGGGAAGCGGCAGTTATTGGAATCTCAAGAACACCAGTAGCCAAGCGTCGGCGCTGTCTTACATTCCCGAGACCTCCTGGAACGACAGTGCTATCAACGGCACTCCGTCGGCCAGCGGCGGCGGCGCGAGTGCGTTTTTCTCCAAACCATCGTGGCAGACCGGCACGGGCGTCCCCGCCGACGGCGCCAGAGACGTGCCGGATGTGTCGTTGTCGGCTTCCCCCGATCAGGATGGCTACAGAATCTATACCGGCGGGAGTCTTCAGATCATCGGAGGGACGTCGGTGGGGCCTCCTCAATTTGCCGGAATTACCGCATTGCTGAGCCAGTACCTGGTCGCCAACGGCTTTCAGTCGAACCCCGGTCTCGGCAACATCAATCCGTCGCTCTATGCTCTCGCGCCGGTCACGGGTGTCTTTCACGACATCACCACTGGAAACAACATCGTGGTTCCGTGCGCCGCGCAAAGGGGCTGCACAGCGTCGCCAATCGGGTACAATGCGACCGTGGGCTACGATCGGGTCACCGGCCTCGGGACCCCGGATGTCTACAATCTGGTTACGGCGTGGCACGGCGGCAGTTTGACCAGCAGAGAAAGCGTTGCCATGAAGCTCGCGGCCAGCGTAGGCAGTGTGACGTTCAGCGGTACGACGGTCCTGACGGCGGCCGTGACCAGCCCCAATGGCGGGACGCCTACGGGCGCGGTGGCCTTTTCCACGGGGGCCTATTCGCTGGGTACGGCAACCCTGTCGGGATCCGGCGCCAGCGCGGTGGCCACTCTGACACTCAGCGGCGTGCAGTTGGCCGTGGGCGCCAACAGCGTCACGGCGTCATACGGCGGCGACACTTCCTATTTCGGTGAAACGGCCACGGCCAGCGTGACGGTGACATCGCCAACCAACGGCGCGCCCTCGATCGGCGGACTGGCGAACGCAGCCTCCTACGCGCAGGCCTTTGCTCCGGGTGGGATTCTGAGCGTCTTCGGCGCAAGACTGACTCCCGCCACCGCGAGCGCCCTGGCCGTGCCTTTGCCCAACATGCTGGCCGGCACATGGGCGACCATCAACGGCATCCCCGCGCCGCTCTATTACGTGTCGGACACGCAGTTGAACATTCAGATTCCCTACGAAGTGCCCGCGAACTCGTCCGCCACTCTAAAGGTCGACAATAATGGCGAAAGCGTCTTCTATAATTTCAACGTAGCCGCCGCCGCTCCGGGAATCTTCACGTTTGAGGGTGGCGCACCGGTTCCCTTCACCACCGCTGCGCCCGGCCAGGTGCTCACCTTGTACATCACCGGCGCGGGGGCGGTGTCGCCTTCGGTCTCGACGGGAGCGACGCCGGCTGCCGGAACGTCTCTCGCCGATCTGCCCGCTCCCGTCGGAACCGTCACCGTGACGGTCGGCGGGGTGAAGGCCGGCCTCAACTTTGTCGGGATACCCAGCTGGTCGGTCGGAGTGGTGCAGATTAACTACACGGTCCCCTCGAACGTGCCGCTCGGCTCGCAACCCGTGTTGGTTTCGGTGGGAGGAATCCAGAGCACGGCCGCGCAACTAACCATCACCCAGTAAGTGGGATAGGCCTCCTGGGCTGTCAGGATGGGCTTGCAGCCACCAATCGTTATGAAAAACCCCGCAGTGGGGCAGGCNNCTGCGGCGGCGTCTCACGCCGCCCGTGCCCCAAAGTGTGACAGTTGTTCTCTGACAGGCCCTTGGCAAGCCCACGGAGTCTGTCAAGGGGCCTTCGTTCATCTCGTTCACGATTCCCGCTGCGACCGCAGTCTCCGCCGATCACGTCGCGCGGGCTCCCTCCTTCCCATTGCAAACAAGGATTCGACAGCGCCCGTTGCCCGAAACGCAACCGGACCCCGTGCTACCGTCATATCGGGACAACCTCATGCCGCCACGCACTTACCGCAGAGATATTCCCATGATGCGCAGGACCGCCGCACCCAGCCCGTCGGCGAATTGTCCAAATTGGCTTTGCCCAAAAATGCAAGCCACAGAATACAAACGACTTATTGGCTTAGTTCGGCACAAAATGCCCTGGAACTTTTTCCCCGCCCCTGCCGTTATCCCAACCGGGCTTGTTAAATACCCAACCCCGGAGCCGTCTCATGTATGAACAGCAAGGGAGGAAAGATAACGTGGAGGCCACCGCGCAATTGGATTCCGTCCAAACCGCTCCACTCCAGCCCGCCCCACCCGCGGACCTGGACCTCATTTTCCGGGAGCACCACTCCACCGTGTTCCGCGCGGCCTACCGCGTCACGGGCAACGCCAGCGACGCTGAAGATGTCCTGCAGACCGTCTTCATGCGCCTGCTGCGCCGCCACCCGGACGCCGAAGCCGTCGGCAACATGGAAGGCTATCTGCGGCGAGCAGCCGTAAACGCGGCGCTGGACCTGATCCGCTCCCGGCAGGCCGCGCCGCATGTCCCCCTCGATGACGTGGCTCCACTCCTTTCCGAAAATGCCTCGCTTGCTCCCGATCGTTTGCATCGGTCCACCGAAATCCGCCACTGGCTGCGACAGGCCGTCGCCCGGCTCAGTCCCCGGGCCGCCGAAATGTTCGCCCTTCGTTTTTTCGAAGGCCGCGACAATCCGGAAATCGCCCAAGCTCTCGGCACTACGCCAGCCAGCGTCGCGGTCACACTGTCCCGCACGCGCGATCGTATCAGGCAGGAATTCCGTTCATCCATGGGAGAAATCAAATGACGCCACAAGATCCAAGCCTCGATCCGCTTTTGGAACAAGCCATCGCCGAAATCCGCGGCGAAGCCATCGATCCCGCCGTAATCGAAGCCGCTGCCGGCCGGGTCCAGGCGCGCCTCGCGCAACATCACACGCTGCACACCTGCGCCGATTTCCAGGCACTAATTCCCGACTACCGCGCCGGCAAACTCAGCCCAGCCCGAGCGCTACTCTTGCAGGATCACACCCACGAATGCGTGGCCTGCTACAAGGCGCTGAAGGCTAATCCACCAGCCACCAGCCACCAGCCACCAGCCACAAAACCGTACCGCGCGTGGTCCACAATTCCCGCATTCCGCTGGGCGGTAGCCGCGACAGTCGTAGCCGCCGCCGGCCTCGCCTTCTGGGCCTTTGGCGACCGCCTCCGTCCCGCGTTCAGCGGCCCCGAAGCCGTGGTCGAATCCGCCGACGGACTCATCTATCGCGTCTCCGATACCGGCACGCTTCCGCTCATCCGCGGCGCCGAAGTGTCCGCCGGAGTGGACATCCGCACCGCCCGCGATTCCCGCGCGATACTGCGCCTCCGCGATGGCTCCCACGTCGAAATGCGCGAGCGCTCCGGCCTCTCCGTCTCCGAACGCGGCCACGACATGACCATCGGCCTCGATCGCGGCGCCATCATCGTGCAGGCCGCCAAGCGCCACGCGGGCCATCTCTATGTGTCCACGCGCGATTGCCGCGTAGCCGTCACCGGCACCGTCTTCAGCGTGAACAGCGGACTCAAGGGATCGCGTGTTACCGTGATCGAAGGCACGGTGCTGGTCGCCCAGGACCGCCACGAGAGCGTGCTGCATGCCGGCGGCCAGGTGTCCACCAGCTCCGCCATGGGCGCGACGCCGGTCCCCTTGGAAATCTCCTGGAGCAAGAACGCCGACGCGTACATCGCGATGCTCAACGCCGTCACCGCCCTCAACGTGAAGCTCGATCAGGATCACTTTCCCGCCCTGCGCTATTCGAGCAACCTGTTGACGATGGTGCCCGCACAGACCGTGGTCTACGCCGGCATCCCCAATCTCAGCCAAGCGCTCACCGAGGTGCAGCAGGTCTTCGTTCCCAAGATCCAGCAGAACGCTACTCTCAGCCAATGGTGGCAGCAGAACAAGCTCGACCAGGTCATCGCGGACATGAGCACCATGAGCGGCTACCTGGGTAATGAGATGGTCGTTGCCGCCTCGCTGAATTCCAGCGGCCACCCCGGCCAGCCGGTCATCATGGCCGAGTTGAAACAGCCTGGTTTCGAGGCATTCGCGCAGGCTGAAGTCGCCAAACTATCCACCGGCACAAACGCCCAAAAGATGCGCATCGTCACCGATGCATCCGCCATCGGCGCGATCCCCCAGGGCCAATGCGTGCTGCTGATCCTGCCCCACCTGGTCGCTCTCTCGCCGGATGCCGCCGCTCTCCAGCAGATCGCCAGCAGCGCGCCCACCCAGTTTGCCACCACCGAATTCGGATCGCAGATCGTGGCTGCCTATGGCGCCGGAGTCGGCCTGTTGTTCGCCGCCGATCTACAGGCGATGGCGCCGGCCAGCCATAACCATGCGCCCCATCTGCCTAATGTTCAGTATTTCATGGTGCAGCAGACCGGCAACGCCGGAGCCGCCGAAACACGCGCCGCGATCGTCTTTAAGGGCCAACGCACCGGCGTAGCTTCCTGGCTGGCCGCTCCCGCACCGCTCGGAGCACTGGACTTCATTTCACCGCAAGCTACCCTGGCATGGGCCGCCGCCGTGAAGCAACCCACCGCCATCATCGATGAGATCATGACCATGCAGCAGTCGAATCCGGCCTTCCAACAGCACCTGGCGGAAATCCAGGCGCTGCTCGGCGTGGATCTGCGCAACGACCTGGCCGCCGCCCTCGGAGGCGAAGTCGCCATGGCGCAGGATGGCCCGCTCCTGCCGCTGCCATCCTGGAAATTAGCCGTCGAGGTGTACGATCCCGTCAAGCTGCAATCCACTATTCAGAAGCTCTTGGCCGCCGCCAACGCTCCTGGAGTGCAGCTCCAACAATCCACCGCCAACGGCCGCACTTATTACACACTCTCCAGCCAGAGCGGAACGCCGTTCACGACGCTCTGCTACACCTACACGGATGGCTACCTGCTGGCGGGCTCCAGCCAGGCGCTGCTCGATACTGCGATTCAAAATCGGACTAGCGGCTACACGCTGCCGCGCTCCGCAACCTTCACAGCGCTGATCCCGCACGATCAATACGCGAATTTCTCCGCGATGGTCTACTACAACGCATCGACTCTTTCGCCGCTGCTGGAGCAGTTCAG
>PKYZ01000648.1 GCA_003132865.1 Bryobacterales bacterium | reverse complement strand
CCGCGAAGCGGTTTAGTTCACCAGCAGGTCTCCGGTTCAAGCCCGGAGGGTGGCTCCATTTTTTCAATAACTTACAACGCGACCTAATTCCCAGCTTTGTCACAGGGAAGCTGACTTCTTCCGATTCGCGTCTGGCTGTGCCCGAATCCGAAACCGGCAGCCACGCGAAAAAGAGGAACGCCGGTATTCAAACGAAGTCCAGCCTGGCCGGCCCTTTGCCGCGACCGGCAATCGGCAAACCGATCTGCAGCCGCTAAGAAGCCACGGAAATCAGATGTTTGGCGCTTTCGCGATACGCCGCAGCGCCACCAGCGCCATGGGTATGGTCTCAATCGCCATGCTTTTATGGCAGAATTGTATGTATGAAGAAAACCTTCAACGTCGATGACGAACTCTTCAAAGAGGCGAAGGCGGCTTGCGGTGCAACAACGGATACGGCGACCTTACGTTTGGGACTTGAAGCCCTGGTACGCCACGCGGCATACGAACGCCTTCGGACTCTGCGCGGCACGGAGCCTCGCGCACGCGACGTGCCCAGGCGTCGTGAAAGGCCGTCGCCCAAACGAAGGGTGGCCTGATGGTCCTGGTGGACACTTCCGTGTGGATTCGGTTCCTTGCCAGCCGGGCGCCGTACGCGGCCGAGTTGGACAGACTCCTCGGTCTCGATGAAGTGACGGGGCACCAGTTGGTCTATGGAGAACTCCTCATTGGCGACCGAGGAGGCCGCAGGAAGCTCCTGGCCGCCTACGAGCGGATGCATCAAGCCGCCATGGTTCCTCACCGTGACGTCGTCGCGTTCGTTCGCGATCGCGACTTGCATGGCCGCGGCGTGGGCTGGATCGACGTTCACCTCCTGGCGTCCGCCATTGTGGGGCGATTGCAGTTATGGACGGCCGATCCACGTTTCTCCGCGGTGGCTAACCAGTTTGGTGTCGCCTATCAGGCGCCAGCCTCGAAACCGGGGGATCTGTCTTGACGCCACGGATATCAGCTTAGGCCGATGTCGCGCTAAGTCCCGGCCGCACAGGCCGCAGGCTCCACCATCTGTGGCGGCCCGGGTGGGCGAGGATCTCATTGCTAATCGTTGCGTGGTCGGTGGCGTCAACCCATCGAGCACATCCGCGATCATCCACCTCGGGCTGTGAATCGGAGGAAACAATTCGAAACCCTCCCGTCCTGGCTGTGCCAGAACTGTGCCAAAACCCCGCCCGGTTCGCGCGTTTGGAGTTGCTATCTGAGCGAAAGCAGCTTCCCCAAGTCTTGATAACAGGCATTTCCGTATGGAGCGAATAGAGCGTTCAGAGGGGGGCCACATTCTTCGTAATCAGCAGGTCTCCGGTTCAAGCCCGGAGTTGGCTCCATCGATTTCAATCATCCATACCGTCCCACGCGGGACCGCGGGGGCATCCTGGCCCTATCCCTTGCGTGGCTGCGGAAGATACCGATTTCTTCGGCGCCGGCGTGCCCACAATGCTCTGCGGCACCTCAGCGATCCGGCCGCCGTTTTGAAGGCGGAAGCTCTCTACCGCTATTCACGCGCCGCGTCGAAGCGGCCTGCGTTCGCGGTTTGCGCGTCCCCTTGGACGCCGCTGCCGCCTTCTCTGGGCGCTTTGGCTTAACCCCCTTGGACCCGGCCAACCCCGCGTCGGGACTGGCGCTCTGCGCCATGTCGAGGCCGAAAATCTCGGAGAGGTCTTCGCCTCCGAGAAGCTTGCTGGCGGCCGGTCCCTGCTTCGCCAGTGGAATCGCCTTGCCCGCGTTGACAATCAATTCCATCTCGTTCACAGCACGCAAGCGGAAGAGAAGTTCGGGTTGGTGATCGAACCGCGCGCCGATGCCGTACAGCACCGCCGCGACATGCTTGCACATGCCGGCCCAGTCGGGGCAACTGCACGAAAGCTCGATCTCCTCCGGTGAAGGAAACAGGCCGTGGTTCTGCCGGCAGATCCGCTCCATGACACCCTTGGACAACCGCCCTTGCAGCAACTCGACCAGCGAATCGATCGCGCCCGCGCAGTCCTTGCAGATGGATTTCCACTTCCCTTTCGGGACCGGCGCCACTTTCAGCGTGACCTTGTATAACTCTGAGCCGCTGACATGCGCATGGATCGCGCCGGGCGCAATTTGCAAATCGACCACCGACCCGTTGCGCACATAGGTCCGCCCGCGCGGCAGCCGGTTGGCATAATCGCTGTACCGCTCCAGGTTCTCGCACCAGGCCATGCCCCAAAACGTCTTGGCGATGGCGCGGCCTTCGATGCTGACGGGTGAGACGGCATGCCCTTGCTTCTTGCGCTTCTCCATCTCGCGCGCCGCTCTGCGCCGCCGCTCCCCAGCCGAAACATAGGGCCTCCATCCCCAACCGTCGTACCCCATCGATCACGCCTCCTTTAGCGCCTTATTGATGTCAAGCGCAACTAGCTTGAGTAATTCGTCGTCTTTCAACTCCGTCAGCAGTAAGTCGGCGCCGCCCTCCAGTAACTCCTGCGACAGTTGGCGCTTGGACTCAATGAGCTGGTCGATTTTCTCTTCCACGGTGCCGCGGCAGACGAACTTGTGCACCAGCACGTTCTTGGTCTGGCCGATGCGGAAGGCGCGGTCCGTGGCCTGGTTCTCCACCGCCGGGTTCCACCATCGGTCGAAATGCACCACGTGCGATGCGGCCGTCAGGTTCAGGCCCGAGCCTCCGGCCTTCAGCGAAAGCACGAAGAAGCCCACGGCCTCGTCTTCCTGAAAGCGCCGCACCAGATCCTGGCGCTTCTTCACCTCGGTTTCTCCGTGCAGCACCAGGCCGGGCCGTCCGAAAACCGAGCCGAGGAAAGCGGCCAGCGGCGCGGTCACCTCGCGGAATTGGGTGAAGACCAGCATCTTCTCCTGCTTGGCGGCCACCACCTCGGCAATGTCGCGCAAGCGCGCCCATTTGCCGCTGTCGCCTTCGCCCCAGGCGCCGTCTCCCAGCCATTGCGAAGGATGGTTGCAGATCTGCTTGAAGCGCATCAGGAACGACAGCACCAGCCCCTTGCGCCGTATCCCGGTGGCATCCGCGAGTTGTTCGGCCAACTCCTTCACCGCCTGCTGGTAGAGTGCGGCCTGGTGGCGGCTGAGCGGGCAGAACGCCTTGATTTCGGTTTTGTCCGGCAGGTCCGCAATCACCGACTTATCCGTCTTCAGGCGTCGCAGAATATATGGCCGCACCAACTCGCGAAGCGGCCCCCAGGAGCCGTGAGACCGGTCGCCCAGGCGCTTGGCGAAGCGCGCGAACTCCTTCGACGTCCCCAGCAGTCCCGGGTTGACGAAGTCGAAAATCGACCACAGATCGCCCAGCCGGTTCTCCACCGGCGTGCCGGTGAGCGCCAGTCTGGCACCCGCTTTGAGCCTCTTGACGGCGCGGGTCTGTTTGGCATCGGGGTTCTTGATGGCCTGCGCTTCGTCCAGCACGGCCAGCCGCCAGGGGACCTCCGCAATCCACGGCACGCGGAGCAGCGCGCCATAGCTGGTGATGACCAGGTCGATGTCCCGCAGGCGCGCGGCTTCCAGCGCCTTCAGTTCGGCCGCAGGCAGAGCCGACGGATGGGCCACGAGCGCCTTCAACCCCGGTGCAAAGCGTTCGATTTCCGCCGCCCAATTGGCCAGCAGCGATGCCGGCGCCACCAGCAGGCTGGGCTGCGGTTTGGCGCTCTCCTGGCGCTTGAGAACCAGCAGCAGCGAAAGCACCTGGATGGTCTTGCCGAGTCCCATATCGTCGGCGAGACACGCGCCCAGGCCGAGTTTGGCCAGCAGATAGAGCCAGCGCACGCCCACCTGCTGGTAGGGCCGCAGGGTGCCGGCGAGCGCGTCGCCGGGGTCCACCTGCGCCAACCCCTGCGGGCTGCNNGGCGAGCAATCGCATGGCTTCGCCGAAGGCCAGGCCGTTGTCCTTGGCGGTGCGCTCCACTTCGCGGAAGCGCTCGATCATGCTTTGCAGGTGCTCGCGGTCGAGTTCGATCCATCGCCCGCGCACCAGCGCGAGCCCATCCGTTTTGGCCAGCAGCTCGCGGATTTCGGCCGCCGTGAGCGTTTCCCCATCGAGCGTGACTTCCATTTGGAAATCGAGCAGCGCGTCGTGTCCGATCCCCTTGGGCGCCTTGGTTCCCACCTTGCCCGTGACTCGCGGCCGTGGCGGACGATTGCCCCGCCACGC
>PKYZ01000394.1 GCA_003132865.1 Bryobacterales bacterium | reverse complement strand
TCGCCTGCCACATGGCGAACGAGTCATACTTCCGGAAAAAGCCCGTTTACTGGGACGAGGCGGCGCGCCGCATTACGGACTGATGGACAGGCCAGGAGGCCTGGCCTTGACAGGCTGAAGCCGGCTGAAGCCTGTCCTACCTTACATCTTCATCAGGCGGATACTGCCGTTCGACGTCGTCAGTTCGATGGCCGGGCCGCCCGCGCCAATCTTGCCCTCCAGGTGGTGCTTTTCGAGCGTGCCATGTGTGGCGACCTCGAATTCGGTCGAGATGGAAGAGTTGCTGGCGTGCGCGGTCAGGTTCGCCCCGATGTCGCCGGGCAGGTGTACGGTGATCCCTCCGTTGGAGGTGGATGCGCGGATCTCATTCTGGTTCACGGTCTCCATCGTCAGTTCGATAGGGCCATTGGACGTCTCCAGCTTGACGGGACGGCCGGCTTCGGGCTTCGCCAGCCGCACGTGGATACCGCCGTTGGAGGTGTCGGCTTCGAGCGAGCCGCGCACATCCTCGGCGTGCACGCGTCCGTTGGAGGTGTGCAACGATGCGCTGCCCTCCAGGTTCTGCACCTCAATGCTGCCGTTGGAGGTTTGCACGTCCAGGCTGCCACGGAGATTCTCCGCGCGCACCGCGCCGTTGGAGGTCTTCAGCCGCGCCGGCCCTTCCACGTCCAGGGTGTGAATCGAGCCGTTCGAGCTGGCGATGCGCTCCAGTTGCGTGCGCCGGGGAACCTTGATGATGTACTTGGCGCCCATGTTGCCCCGCCGGTCCGAAGGTCTTACCGTGCGGATATGCACCGCGTCCGCCGTGTGCTCGATTTCAATCTTCAGCGCGTCGCGCAATTCCGGCGTGCGGGCGTACTTGGTGCCGCTGATATCGATGGTGTCCTGGTCCCAGCCGGAAATCTCGATGGAGCCGTTCGAATTGTCCACCGAGAGCCGTCCGCCCGGCTGGAGGGCGTAGCTGTAGTGGAAGTCCTGTGTATAGCGTTCCGAGCCGCCGATATCCAGGTCTTCGATGTCGCATCCTACGAAACCGAGCAGGCCGGCAGCCAGGGACAGAACGAGAATATGCGTTCGCATAGAGCACCTCATAGGGATAAATACGATGGCGTGGGGGAGTTTGTTCCAGAAAGTGGGTGGCTCGCAGCACGATTGCATTACCGTGGTAATATAAAGCCATGGCACTGGCTCGTTCAAAGGTCACGGCGCAGGGGCAGATCTCGGTTCCGGCTGGCATTCGCAAGAGACTCGGAATCACTCCCGGGTCGATTCTCGAATGGGAAGAAGAAGGCGAGAAGATCGTCGTGCGACGCGCGGGGCGGTATTCGTCGGAGGATATCCATCGGGCGTTGTTCCCTAATGGGCCGCCGGAGCCCCACACTCTCGATGAGATGAAAGCGGGGATCGAGCGGGACATCCGCGAGCGCTATGCGCGCCATTGACACCAACGTTCTGGTTAGGCTCATTACTCGAGACAACGCTGCGCAGGCCGGACAAGCCGCCAGCTTTGTGGAGAAAGGGGTTTGGGTATCCGTTCTGGCGCTGGCCGAGGCAACCTGGGTCCTTCGGTCCGTCTACAAGCTGGATGCCACCAGCCTTGCGACGGCGGTCAAAATGCTGCTCGACCACAAGGACCTGACGCTGCAGGATGCGGATGTCGTGGAGGCTGCGCTGGACCTATTTCGCTCGCGGCCGGCCCTGGGTTTTTCCGATTGCCTGTTGCTCCACCTCGCGCGCAAGGCGGGACATCTGCCACTTGGTACGTTTGACCGTGCTCTTGGGAAGATTGAGGGAACGCAGAGACTGTAAGGGCGCCATCACTTGGGCCGTTCAACCCACTGCCCGTCGCGCATGCCCCGGTCGATCTTTCGCAGGTTGCGGATGTCTTCGGCCGGGTTGGCGGAGAGCAACAACAGATCGGCGCGCTTGCCCGGCTCGATGGTGCCCGCTTGATCGAGATCGTGCAGCGCTGCCGCCCCATTGCGGGTCGCCGCCACCAGCACGTCCGCCGGCGAGAGACCGGCTTCCACCAGCAAATCCATCTCGCGCTGCATATCGCCCCGGGAGCCCACCGCGATAGGCACGCCGCCATCCGCCAGACGTTTGGTATTGCGTTTTGCAAGAGCAAGCTTCGCCGGGTTGCGCTCTTCGGCGAACATCGGAACGAAGACGATCCGCAGATCCCGCAGCCGCGCAATGAAGGCCGGATCGATCGCCTCCGTATCGCGGATCATGTGCAGGAATCCCGTGACGCCGCGGTCCACCATGGTGCGGGCGTCGCGCAGGGAGAAGATGTCGGCAAACAACGGCGTCCGGTCGCGCCGCGCCTGGTCCAGGACGGAGTCGGGATCGCCAGGCCGGACGATGGTGAATCCGGGGTTCCCGGCAACGGAGCCGCGGCGCAGCACATCGATTGGGGCCGGCACCACGAACTTGCCCGCGCCATCGATCTTCGCCGCTTCCGGCGGGACCAGCAGATTCACGCGCGAGCCCACGGCGCGAATCCGCCCGTTCTCGATGGTCACCACGGAGTCCGAAATCGGCGGCCCACCCGTGCCGTCGATCAAGACCGCGCCCACAATCGATATGACCGCAGGCTGTTCAGGCGGCTTGCAGCCGGCCAGAAGCAGCGCCAAGCCGATCGACGGGAGCGCGCGTTGCCTATGTTTGGCGCGAATCATGGACTATCATACAGCTTCCAGCAGCGTCCCTTCGCCCCCTCGCCCGCTCGCCCCCTCGCCCGCTCAGCCGCAATCTCCGTCCGTCTTGCGCATTTTCTCGCCCGGACCATTTTGCAAAATGCCGTAACGGGTGTAAGATATTCACTGGGTAATATTCAGAGGAGCACTCGGGATGCGGCGCTGAGAATGTCAGCGAAGTGGGGAAGAGGGCGGCTCTCGTTAGCGTTTTTATAGGGCCCCCAATTAATCAGCAACCAGGCTTTCCATACTCTCCATAGGGGAGTCGCCATTCCTGCGGCTGGCTTAGCCAGCGGCGTAGCTCGGGTCTCCTGGATTCTTCGACGAATCAAAAGACGGCCGGCTAATACCGGTCCAGAGGAAAGTAATGGCAAATCCGACCCCCGAATCTCCCGCGGGGAAGACACCCCCGCCGCCACAGTCGAAACGCTCGCTTTCTCAAGCGCTTTTCAACATTCTCAAAGATCCCGCGGATTCCGATCCGCAAAGAGTGGTCATCCGCCGGCGCCGCTTCGTGATCGCCTCGGTGCTGGGCGTTCTGGGCGTGAATTTCTTGATGTTCTTGCGCTTTTTCTTCCCCCGCGCACTCTACGAACCCAAGACCCGGTTCCGCATCGGCTATCCGTCGGACTTCGGCTTCGGCGTGGACACCAAGTTCCAAAATCAATACCGCATCTGGGTGGTGCGCAACACGGAGGGCATCTTCGTGATCTCCGCCATCTGCACGCACCTGGGCTGCACGCCGGACTGGAAGCCCAGCGAGAACAAATTCAAGTGCCCCTGCCATGGCAGCGGGTACGATCCGGAAGGTATCAACTTCGAAGGCCCCGCGCCCCGGCCCATGGACCGCGCCCACGTGGAACTCGATCCCGAAGGCCAGATCGTCGTGGACCTGAGCCACGTCTATCGGTGGCCGAAAGGCGAACCCTCGCAGTTCGGCATGGACGGGGCCATTCTCCGCAACGTGTGAGGTGTAATCATGGCTGAAACAGACGGAAAAAACGGAGCGCCCGCATCGCCCTCGGCGTCCTCGGCCGGGGGAACGCCCGCCGGCTCCAACGGTGACGGCAAGAACGGCAAAGGCAAAATGACCGCGCTCCTGGAAGGCGGCAAGGTGGTGCGCGAGCGCGCAGCCGAAGAGCTGAAAGCGCTCAAACGGCCCGAAAAGACCGACCTCTGGAAATCGGTGCTGCGCGTCAAGCACGACGAGACGCCGCGCAGCCGCGCGCTGGGCGTGCTCTCCAACGTCTTCCTGCACCTGCATCCGGCCAAAATCAATCGCGACGCCGTGGCTTACAACTACACGTGGGGCATGGGCGGCATGACGTTCTACGTCTACATCACGCTGGTCTTCACCGGCACGCTGCTCATGTTCTACTACCACCCCTCGAAGGTCGTGGCTTTTCGCGACATCCTGTATCTCGAGCACGATGTGCCCTTCGGCAAGCTGCTGCGGAACATGCACCGTTGGGGCGCGCACCTCATGGTGATCATGGTCGAGCTGCACATGTTCCGCGTCTTTCTCACGGGATCGTATAAACCGCCGCGGCAGTTCAACTGGGTGGTGGGAGTGCTGCTGCTGGTCTTGACGCTGCTGCTCAGTTTCACAGGCTACCTGCTGCCGGACGATCAACTCGGTTTCTGGGCGGTCACGGTGGGAACGAACATGGCGCGCGCGACACCGCTGCTGGGCCACGACGGTCCATTCGGCCACATGCTGGGAATGACTCCGTTTAACGATGTGCGCTTCGGGCTACTGGGCGGCTCGATCGTGGATGCGAATGCCCTGTTGCGCGCCTACATCTGGCATTGCGTGGCGATCCCCATAATAGCCTCAACGTTCATGGTCGTGCATTTCTGGCGCGTGCGGAAAGACGGCGGCATTTCGGGCCCTGCGCCAGTGATGCTGGAGTCGGAGATTAAGGAACCGAAGAAACTCTAAGAGAGTGCTGGGTGCTAGGTGCTGGGTGCTGGTTGGAACCCCGGCGCCGGGCACCAGTGACCTAGAACCCAGAACCCAGGACCAGTTTTTATGGATTTTCACCAACTTTGGACGATATTCAGCACGCCGGACAACGTCCCCATCGTGTTGCTGCTTTTCGTGGTGCCGTTCTACACCTGGTACGCGTTCCGCCAGGCGTTCGCCAACGACCGGCTGATCGGCCAGCTTGAGGCCGACCCCGCGCTGGCCAAAACGAGTCACCGCAAGGTCCAGCCATACAAGCCCGGTTGGGCCAAGGAGGTGCACGTCTGGCCCTACCTGCTGCGAATCGAGTTTCTAGCCGCCATCATTGTGACCATCATTCTGATGGTGTGGTCGATTACGCTAAACGCCCCCCTCGAAGAACCTGCCAATCCTACCCTGACGATGAATCCGGCTAAGGCGCCCTGGTACTTCCTCGGCCTGCAGGAGATGCTCGTGTACTTCGATCCCTGGATGGCGGGCGTGGTCTTCCCGAGCCTGATCATCATAGGCCTGATGGTGATTCCCTATATTGACGCCAATCCGCTGGGCAACGGCTATTACACGTACAAGCAGCGCAAATTCTCGATTCTCACCTTCCTCTTCGGCTTCATCGCGCTGTGGGTCAGCATGATCGTCATCGGCACCATCATCCGCGGCCCCGGTTGGATGTGGTTCTGGCCCGGCGTCACTTGGGACCACAACCGCCTGATCTTCGAGGTGAACCGCGATTTGCCCGATCTCTTCGGCATCACGGGCCGCATCGGCAAGCTGATCTTCGGCGCTATCGTGATGGGGATCTATTTCGTCGGCGCGTGGATCGGTACCCACAAGCTGATCACGCTCACCGCGTTCAGTAAGAGGATCTACGCACGCATGAGCCTGCTGCAGTACTCCGTCATGCAGGTCTTCCTGATCCTGATGCTGTTGCTGCCGGTGAAGATGTTGTTGCGTCTGGTGTTCCGCATCAAATACGTCTGGATTACTCCCTGGTTCAATATATGACCGATCAAGAAAAGGACCCAGTCGTCAATTCATCCTTAAGCAAGCCGCTGTTTATTTCGTCGGCGCTGCTGTTGCTTTCGCTCGGCTGGGGATTGTACGACGAAGTCTATGGCACACGGCCATGGAAAGGCTACCAAGCGCGATTCGAGAAGGTTTATTCCCGGTTTCTGAGGGAAACGCTGCCCCTGGAAGCCGGCTCCGAGCAGAAGATCAAAGCGTCCGCGGAGTACAAGGATCTGGACCGCCAGATGCAGGCCGCCGAAAAAGCCGTCATGCCGCAGGTGGCCGAAATCGATCGTAAAGTGAACCAGGAACTGGTGCCCCGTACCCTCGCGTTGAACGAGCCGTTCCAGGAAGTCCGCGGTAACGTGGGCGCTCTCACGTATCAGATCGAGATCTCCAAGAGCGAAAGCAGCAAGAATTCGATGCGGGCCGAGATCGAAGAGTTGAAGAAAGAAGTCCACACGGTGAAGCTGCCCACCGCTGATGGGTCCACCGAGAAGCTGCCGATGGACTTCGCCAAGATGGACGAGAACCTGCAGGATTGGAAGGCGGAAAAAGCCGCGCTACTGCAGAAGCGCGTCGATCTTTTGAAGCCCGCGACCGAACTGCGCGCCAAGCGCGACAAGTATCTTACGGATCGCATCTCCGACGTGAGCGCCGACACGCTGAACGGGTTGAAGAACAAGATGGCGACCTTCGAAGTCGGCATCCGCCAGATTCACGTGAAGGACGTCGACTTGGTTGACCGCTGCGAATCCTGCCATATGGGGATACAGGAGCCTGTGACGCTCACCAAGGCAGCCATGGGCGGCGAGGAGGTCTTCATCAGCCATCCGGACCGCGACCTGCTGAAGATTCACGATCCCGAGAAGTTCGGCTGCACGCCCTGCCATGGCGGCAATGGCGTGGCCCTGACCAGCGTCGAGAAGGCGCATGGCTACAACGAACATTGGCTTTGGCCGCTGCACGCGAAGGAAAATCTGGAAGCCGGCTGTCAGCAGTGCCACACCCAGGAAATCGTCACCGAAATGGCCCCCACACTGGATGCCGGCCGGGAGATCTTCCGCCTGCGCGGCTGCATGGCCTGCCACCGCTATGAGGGCTTCGATCGCGATCCGGACGAGCTTTCCGCCGTCAACCAGGATATCCGCCAGCTCACCCAGCAGAAGGCCGAGTGGACGCGCGAAGCCGGTTTCAGCGTCGAGAAGGGCGACCGCACCCGCAATAACGACGAAGCGCAAAGGCTCTACCAGCACGCCAACGATCTGAAGGTGCGCGTCAGCGGCATCGATGCCAAGATCGAACAGCTCGACGACCGCGCCCGCAGCCTGGTGCGCGAGATCAAGAAGGTCGGGCCCAGCCTCAAAGAAGTGCGCATGAAGATGCACAAGGAATGGCTGCCGGTGTGGATCAAAAATCCGCACTTGTGGCGGCCCGGCACCAAGATGCCCACTTTCCGCCTGGATGACGGCGAGGTGAAGGCCATCGCCGCGTTTATCTGGCAATCCGGCGTGGCGGGCGAACTGCCGCATCAGCCGGCGGGCGACCCGGAGAAGGGCAGGGAAGCCTTCGAAACGCGCGGCTGTATGGCCTGCCATTCGATGGGCGAAGACAGCGAAAAGCAAGGTGGCACGTTCGCCGCGAATCTGAGCCGCGTCGGTGAAAAGGACAACTACGATTATCTGGTGCGCTGGGTCCACAACCCGCGCCAGCGCACGCTGCCCTATTGTCCGTTCGAGAAGAAGGATATCACCGCGCAAGACTACAAGCGCGCGGGCCAGCCGTTCGTCTTCGATACCGAGCACAGCAAGTGTCCTAACGACGGCCACGAATTATTGGTGATGCAGATGACTCCGATGCCCAGCCTGCGGCTGACCGAAGCCGAGGCGCGCGACATCGCCAGCTATCTGGAGACCCGCAAAAAAGCCGGTGCCGCCCCTTATGCCAACGCCGATTACCTCGACGATCCCAACCTGAAGGCGCGCGGCCAGTTCCTGGTGCGCTTCTACGGCTGCGCCGGCTGCCATGAGATTGCCGGCCTGGAGGAAGAGCAGCGCATCGGCACGGAGCTGACCAAGGAGGGTTCCAAGCCGATCGAGCGTTTGGACTTTGCGCTGCTGGGCCATGATGCGGAGCGCGATGGCTGGTACACGCACAAAGGCTTCTTCGAACATAAGCTGAAGAATCCTGCGGTTTACGATCAAGGCAAGGAAAAGGCCAAGCTCGACCGGCTAAAGATGCCGAACTTCAACTTGTCGAAGCCGGAGATCGATGCCGTCGCGACCTTCCTCCTCGGCTCCGTGGATCCCAGCATCCCGTCGCGGTATTTCTACAATCCGGGCGACCAGCGCCGCGACATCATCGAAGGCTGGTGGGTGGTCCGCAAATACAACTGCATGGGATGCCATCAGGTGCACGTGGGGCAGACCACCGTGTTCATGACGCTCGCGCGCTATCAGGATCCCGATTGGAAGGATCAGCGCCCGCCGACTCTGATTGGCGAAGGCGCGCGCGTCAATCCCGAATGGTTGATGCGTTTTTTGAATAATCCGTCGCTCACCGAGAAGCCGGAAGAGATGGATCGCGACGGCGTGCGCCGGTATCTGAAAGCGCGCATGCCCACCTTCTATTTCTCCGACGGAGAGATCCAGAAGATCGTGCGGTTCTTCGCGGCCATGTCGTCGCAGGCGTCGCCGTACATCGCCGACCGGCTGGAGCCGCTCACCGATCAGGAGCGCACCATGGCGCGCCAGTTGTTCAGTAGCGAAGGCGCGCCCTGCCTGAAGTGCCATGCGACCGGGGATCCGAAGCATGACGCGCACGCCACCGCGCCGAGTTTCCTGCTGGCGAAGGAGCGTCTGAAGCCCGGCTGGGCGCGGCGCTGGATGCTGGACCCGGCCATGATGAGTCCGGGTACCGCCATGCCTTCGGGCTTGTTCCGCCCGGAGGGCGACCGCGAGGTGTTCGCCGGTCCCACGCCGGCCAGCTTCAACGGTTATACTAAGGACCACGCCCAATTATTGGTACGCTACATGTTCCAGTTCACGCCGGAAGAGCTGACCCGCCTGCGGGCCAGCGCCGGCAACTAAGAAGAAGGACCCAGCACCCTTATAAAAAGGAGCTATTCAACAATGACGAAACTTTGGATCGCATGCGGAGCGGCTGCCGCTCTGCTTCTAGTAAGCTGCGGCGGGAGCAAGGAGGAGGCCAAAAAGGAAGAGGCCGCGCCTGCCGCCGCTCCGGCCGTCGCCGTGGACGAGGCGAATGCCGCCACCGTCACCGGCAAGGTCACTTTCAGCGGCGCAAAGCCCACGTTGCGGACTATCGATATGTCGGCCAATCCGGTTTGCGCGCGCGCTCACACTACGGCGCAGAAGTCGGAAGAAGCCATCGTGAATGACAACGGCACGCTGCGCTACACTTTCGTGTGGATCAAGTCCGGCCTGCCCGACAAGCAGTGGCCCGTCCCGACCACCACCGTCGCCCTCGAACAGGACGGCTGCATGTACAAGCCGCACGTGATCGGGGTGATGACCGGTCAGGGCATCGAAATCAAGAACGACGATGCCACCAACCACAATATCCACCCCCTGCCCAAGATCAACCAGGAATGGAACGAATCCCAGCCGCCCAAGGGCGATCCCAAGGTCAAGAGCTTCGCGCGGGAAGAAGTGCTGATTCCGGTGAAGTGCAACGTGCATCCCTGGATGCGCGCCTACATCGGCGTGGTATCGCATCCGTTTTTTGCCGTGACAGGCGAGGACGGGACGTTTACAATAAAAGGATTGCCTCCGGGGACCTATACGCTGGAAGCCGTGCATGAGAAATACGGCACCAAGGATGTGCAGATCACCGTGGCGCCCAAGGAGAGCAAGACAGCCGATTTCACAATGGGCAGTTAGGATTAGCATAGCGGGGCGGGCACGATGCCAGCCCCGCGCAACACATGGCTCCCAACGATCCAGTCCAGCTCGATCATGAACGCCGCATACGGCGGCTGGAAGAGGCGCGCTTGGTCGTCGAAAACACGCTGCTCGCGATGATTGAGCTGGATCGCAGGGAGGCGGCGAAATCGGAACAGCATGCCGCCTTGATGGCTCATATCGAGCAGACGCTCGCCAAGATCACCGACAAACTGAACGGGCTGATCGGTTGGGCCGACAATACAGTCCAGCGGCCGCCCGGAGATCCGCAGGGACCAAAGCAGTAGTTCAAGTCGTTCACGAGGGAAATGAAAGATTACATCGAGCTCACCAAGCCCCGAATCACCTGGCTCATCCTGATGAGCACCGGCATCGGTTACTATTTCGGCCTGCCGAAAGCCGGAAACTGGTGGGCTTTTGTGTCGAGCATCCCCTGGTTGGGCCTGCTGCACACCATCCTCGGCACCGGGCTGATCGCCTCGGGCACGGCCGCCCTCAACCAATGGTACGAACGCGAGGCCGATTGCCGCATGCGGCGCACCTCGGATCGTCCTATCCCCTCAGGCCGCGTAACGCCCAACCGCGCGCTGGCCTTTGCGGTGGCGCTTTCGCTCGCCGGCTTCGCGGATCTCTGGCTGGGCGTAAACCTGTTGGCCGCGCTGCTCGGCCTCTTCACGCTGCTCAGCTATCTCTTCGTGTACACCCCGCTGAAGAGCCGCTCGTGGCTTTCCACCACCATCGGCGCCTTCCCCGGAGCCATGCCGCCCATGATCGGCTTTGCCGCCGCGCACGGCTCCATCACCAACGAAGCCTGGGTGCTGTTCGCAATTCTGTTCCTCTGGCAGTTCCCGCACTTCTACTCGATCGCCTGGATGTACCGCGAGGATTACGCCCGCGCCGGCATCCGCATGCTGCCCGTCGTCGAGCCCGATGGCCGTTCCACGGCGCGCCAGATCGTGCTCTACGGGCTGGCCCTCATACCCGTCAGCCTGGTGCCCAGCATCTTGGGTATGTCCGGGCGCATCTATCTGGTAGGAGCCCTGCTGCTCGGTCTCTATTTCCTTTATTCCGGAGTGCGGGTGGCGCTGGATCGCACCATATTGCGCGCCCGCAATGTGCTGATGGTTTCCGTTTTCTACCTTCCGCTGATCTACGGGCTGATGCTGTTGGATAGACCTGGATTGTGATTCTCGCCGAGAACCTGAGTCATCAGTACGGATCTCGCCTGGCGCTTTCGAATGTCAACTTCGAAGTTAAGGCGGGCGAGATCTTCGGCTTGCTAGGGCCGAACGGGGGCGGGAAATCCACGCTCTTCCGCATCCTCTCCACCATGATGGTGCCCACCGGCGGGCGCGCCGAAGTGGCCGGTCACGATGTCGCGCGCGATCCCGCCGCCGTGCGCCGCAGTATCGGCGTCGTGTTCCAGACCCAAAGCCTCGACAAAGCCCTGACGGTCGTGGAGAACCTGCGCGCCCAGGGCCACCTGTATGGGATCTCCGGCCAAAAGCTCCGCGACCGCATGCAGCAGGTGATCGAGCGTCTGGGCCTCGCGGACCGGCGTAACGACATCGTGGAGACGCTCTCCGGCGGCTTGAAGCGCCGCGTCGAGATCGCCAAAGGTTTGCTGCATCGTCCGGTCGTCCTGTTGATGGACGAAGCATCCACCGGCCTGGACCCCGGCGCGCGCCGCGAGCTGTGGCAGTACGTCGAAGAGCTGCGCAGCCGCGAAGGCGTTACCATATTGCTGACGACTCACATTCTGGATGAGGCCGACCGCTGCGACCGGCTGGCGTTGCTGCATCAGGGCCGCGTGGTGGCCGAGGGCACGCCCGCGCACCTGCGTTCGGGCATCGGCGGAGATGTCGTGGTGCTGGAGGCGGCGGAGGGGGCGGACGCGGCCGATCTGGCCCGCCGGATCGAAACCCGCTTCGGTCTGAAGCCTTCGCTGGTGGACGGCGTGCTCCGCGTGGAGATCGCCAATGGCCACCGCTTCATCACCGAGGTGGTGGAGGCTTTCCCCGGCGCGATCGATTCGGTCGGGCTGCATAAGCCGACTTTGGAAGACGTGTTTGTCCGCGAGACGGGAGCTTTGATTGAGTAACTCTTCAGGAACCTCCTACGGCGCCGATTCCCGCGGCTACAGCGCCGGTACGTCCTCTCCGGTGCGGCCCGCGGCTCGCCACGCGGTTAGCGGCTTCTGGTTGCCGGTTGCGACGCTGTGGCAGCGCGAGTTGGTGCGCTTCTGGAGACAGAAGAGCCGCGTGCTGGGCGTGGTCGCATCGCCCCTGGTGTTTTGGCTGTTGATCGGCTCCGGCTCCGGCGATCTGGGCCGCTTCTTCGCCGGCGCGTTGGTTTTGACCGTGCTGTTCTCGGCTATATTCTCCACGATTTCGATCATCGAGGATCGCCGCGAAGGATTCCTGCTCTCCATGCTGGTCTCGCCCGCGTCCCGCACCAGCATGGTGCTGGGCAAGATTCTGGGCGCCGCCACCTTGGCCTGGATTCAGGGCCTCATCTTTCTGGCCTTCGCGCCGCTGGCCAAGGTCTCGATCGGCATCCCGGACGTGCTGGCGTTGATCGGCGCCGTGTTCCTGGTTTCCTTCACGCTCACCGGCCTCGGCTTTGTCATCGCCTGGCGCATGGATTCCACGTCCGGATTCCACGCCATCATGAACCTGCTGCTGGTGCCCATGTGGATGGTTTCCGGCTCGTTGTTTCCCATGGCTACCGCGCACGGCTGGATCAAGGTCGTCATGTGGGTGAACCCGCTGACTTACTCCATCTCCCTGCTGAACGGCCTGCTGAAGCTTAGTTCCGGGGCGCCGGGCATTGGCGTCAGCCTGCTGGTTACCGCGTGCTTCGGTGTGGTGCTGCTGCTGGCTTCGGGCGTGGTGGCCAACCGGAAGAGCCTCGTAAGCAACGCATGAGACGGTTCCTCCTACTCGTGCTGTTGATCCCTCTGGCAGGCTGCCGCAAAGAACCGCCGCTGCCGGTTTACTGGCAGGTCCCGGCGTTCCAATTGACGGCGCAGTCCGGCCAGCCATTCGATAGCAAATCGCTGGAGGGCAACATCTGGGTGGCCGATTTCATCTTCACTACTTGCCCAGGTCCCTGTCCGCGCATGAGCGCGCAAATGCGCGGCGTGCAGGCCGCCGTCGAAACCATGCCCGACGTCAAGCTGGTTTCTTTCACCGTGGACCCCAAGAACGATACGCCCGTCGCACTGGCGGCCTACGCCACCCGCTACCGGGCCGAACCGGGCCGCTGGTTCTTCCTCACCGGCGATCAGGCGGCCCTCGAAAACATTTGCCGCAACGGCTTCAAACTGGGCGACGTGGATGGCAGCCTGGTGCACAGCACGCGCTTCGTGCTGCTCGACCGCCACAGCCGCGTGCGCGGTTTCTACAGTACTTCGGAAGATGGCGCGCTGCCCAAGTTGCTGCACGACATACGCACGCTAGCCGCGGAGAGGTCCTGATGCGCGCTCTTGTGGCGCAGACCTCCAGGTCTGTCAGGATGGGCCTCCCTGTGGGGCAGGCCCTCGGCCTGCGGCGGCCTCCCAGGCCGCCCTGCCGCGCTTTCAGCAGGCCGGCGTGGACGTCGGCTGCAGGACTGGAGTCCTGCCCCACATGACCGTTCACGACCTGCCATCCGTAAACGCCGCATTAAACGCCACCGCGGCCGTGCTGCTGGTCTGGGGCTACACGCTGATTCGCCGCAAACGCATTCAGACCCATCGCAAAGTGATGCTGGCGGCCTTCGCCACCTCGTCGCTCTTTCTGATCTGCTACATCGTCTACCACGTGCAGGTCGGCTCCGTGCACTTCCCCAAAACCGGAGCGATCCGGACCGTGTATTTCGGCATCCTAGGAACTCACACTCTCCTGGCTGCCACAGTCCCGGTCCTGGCGATCATCACGCTCAGCCGTGCCCTTGGCGGACGCTTCGACAAGCACCGCAAAATCGCCCGCTGGACGCTGCCCATCTGGCTGTACGTCAGTGTATCCGGCGTGGTGGTTTACCTGATGCTATATCACATGTAGCATTCGTGGGGCAGGACTCCTCCAGTCCTGCAGCCGACGTCCACGCCGGCCTAATCACGTTCCCCCCCGCCGCTCGATTCCTGCATTACAATCGTGACCTATGCTTCGAAACATACTGGCGAAAGATCTGGCCATGCTTCTGGTCTGCGCGGCTGCAGCCTTCGCCCAACCACCCCAGGAGGGCCCCAGGCCGGCCGCTCCGGGCGCGCAGGCCGCTCCGGGCGCGCAGGCCCCGACGAGGCAAGAAGAAAAGGGCAAGGAAGACAAGAAGCCGGGAATGCCTTTGTCCGCCGCGACGCAATGGGAGCTCCTGGAGGCCGCCGCGCAGTGGATCCGCCCGGCGCTGGAGGAACTGATCCGGCAGGCGGCGCAAGGCGGTGTGCTGCACAACGACGACACGGGTATGCGCATTCTGCGTCTGACGCGCGAGCCCGGCGACAAGCGGACCGGCACTTTCACTAGCGGCATCGTATCGATGGTTGGAGGATGGACCATCGCGCTGTTCTTTACCGGATGGAAGCACGCAGGCGAGAACCTTGGCGAAGTGTTGAAACAGCGCGCCCGCGAACTGCCGGCGCCGATCCAGATGTGCGATGCGCTGTCGCGCAACGCGCCCAAAGGCGTCGAAACGCTGATCGCGAACTACCTCGCCCATGGAAGGCGGCAGGTTGTGGAGGTGGTCGATAATTTTCCTGAAGAATGCCGTTATGTGCTGGAGACGCTGGGCGGTGTTTATCACTACGACGGGCTGGCGCGGAAACAGAAACTGTCACCAGAAGAGAGGCTGCGCTTCCATCAGGAGCACAGCGGGCCGTTGATGAAAGGGCTGCATGCGTGGATGGAGGCGCAGTTGGCAGAGCATAAGACGGAACCGAATTCCGGGCTGGGCAAAGCCATCTCTTACCTACTGAATCACTGGCCGAAGCTGACTCTCTTTCTGCAGCAACCGGACGCGCCAATCGACAATAACATTGTCGAGCGTGCCCTGAAGAAAGCCATCCTGAACCGTAAGAACGCACTCTTCTATAAGACGCTAAACGGCGCCGGAGTCGGCGACCTGTTCATGAGTCTGATCCACACCTGCGAGTTGAACGGAGCCAATCCGTTCGATTATCTGACCGAGTTGCAGAGGCATGCCGCGGAGTTGAAGGGTAATCCAGCGGAGTGGATGCCCTGGAATTACCGCGAGACGCTAGAGCGGCTGGCCACGCCCGCCGCCGCATAATATGATGAATCCTGCCTGGCCGGAAAGGATCCTCTCCGGCCATTAAGAGTCGACCTTCTGGAATGCCGGTGGAACTGGCTTCGCGGAACCCGAAATCCGCCAACGTTTTCAGCCAGCGACGGAAACAGACGAAAATGTTTCAGGCTGGGTTGGTATGCCCGGGTCTCCACGCGTAATCAGCACATGCTACCGCGGCAGATGCGGGTGACGTCTTCAAATCGGGTGCGGAGACTTCGCCGTTTTCTTCGGAACGTTCTCAGCCTGACTGCGCCCACATTTTGGCATAATGGGGATTCCGGGCTGAGGCCCGTGACTCCTGAGCTCTTCATGGTCTGGCGAGCACTCTACTGTTGTCGGAGCGAGGCCATTGGGTCCACGTGAATCGCCTTCATGGCAGGGATCGCACAGGCAAGCAGGCAAACCGCTGCCAGGATCAGAACTGTCGTGAGATACGTGGGAGGGTCTGCCGGAACCGTGCCAAAAAGTAATGATCGAATCAGACTGCTGGCAGAGTAGGCTGCAGCGAAACCGAAGGCTCCACCGATGATGACGGGGCGCATTCCGTCAAGAAGGACCATGCGGAACAACTGCGGTGCGGACGCCCCGAGCGCCAAGCGGATGCCGATCTCGGTAGAACGCTGCACAACGGAATAGGCCAACACGCCGTACAGCCCAAGGGCGGCGAGGAACAGCGCAGCACCGGCTATTAAAGACAGCAACGTGGTGCGGACGCGCTGGCCGCTAATGGAAGCTTGAACAAGTTCGTCGAGCGTGGCGACATTCGCAAGAGGGACAACGTTATTGACTGAGTGTACCGCGATGCGAGCGGCACTTAGCAGCTTGCGTCGATCACCACGCCCGCGCACGAAAAAGGTAACTGCATGGGGGATGATTTGAGTCGACGGGACAAAAGCCGCCGGCTGGGCAGGCCGATCGATTCCCTCCTGTTTCAAGTCGGCGACAACTCCGACAATCGTCGCCGGCCCTCGGTTACCCAGCACAATTTGTTTACCCACAGTGTTCTTATCCGGAAAGTAGACGTTCTCGAAAGCTGAATTGACCACGGCGATGAGGCCGCTCTTTTGCGTATCGGAATGTTTCGGAAAGCGGCCCCGGAGCAGTGGCGTTTGCATGGCGAGGAAGTAGTCGGGAGTCACCACTTCGAGGCGGAGGCTGCGTTCGCGCCCCTGGATGGTAACGGTTGCCTCCCCCCCGGAGCCGCCGCCCAATACGGGCCTCGCTGTGGCTCCCGTCGCCTCGATTCCGGGCTGTTCGAGGAGCCGGCTCTCGATCTCGGTGTACTGCCGGGCTCTCTGCTCCTCGGTGGGAACGAAATCCCCCAGATCGAGGCGAAAGCTGAGGGTGTGCGCAGTACGGAAACCCAGGTCCACGTTTTCCAAACGGACAAAGCTGCGGATGAGGAGCCCCGCGCAGACCACAAGTACCACAGAGAGCGCCACCTCAGCACCGACCAGCAATCCGCGCGCGCGCCGCCTGGAATATCGCGAGGATTCGCCACGATCGCGGAGGCTATCCGCTCGAGCGTTGGACAGAGCCGGTCCGATTCCGAACAGCAACGGCGCCAAAAGTGTAATCCCGACGTTAAAGAGAATAACCCATGTGTCGATGCGCAAGTCGGCATATGACGGGATTGCATCGGGTGCGAACCGCAGCAGGGCGGTGCGGGCGGCGCGCGCCAAAACTAACGCGAGGAGACCACCGACACCCGAAAGCAACAAGCTTTCCGTGAGGAGTTGACGGAGCAAGCGGCCACGGCCCGCGCCCAGCGCCTTACGAATGGTGAACTCCTGGACCCGGGAAGCGGCGCGGCCAAGCTGGAGATGAGCGACGTTCGAGCAGACGATCGCGAACAGGACACCAACGGCTGAAAACAACATCAGCAGTGCCGGTCGGCTGGTGGCGGCGATAGCGGAATGGAAAATCTCGACTTGCGGGTCCAAGGTGGCGTTCGTTTTGGGATACGCCTGCTGGAGCCTGATACCGATCGTGGCCATTTGAGCACGTGCTTGTTGGAGAGAGGCGCTGGGACGGAGACGCGCGATTACGCCCGTGTCATAAAATACCCGGTCTGGCGTGAAATTACCGGGCGGGATGAAGACCTCGACTTCATGGTTAGGAAAGAAGAACCCACGAGGCATGACGCCGATTACATCGCTAAGCTCGCCGCCCAGCGTAATGGAACGGCCCACGATGTGCGGGTCGGCAGCGAACTGGTTCTGCCAACAGTCGTAGCTCAGGATGGCAACGTGATCCTCGCCGGCAAAGCCGCGGCCGAGTACCGGAGCGACACCGAGCACGTCGAAGAGGTTGCTGCTCACGACGAGGCCTTTCAGAATACGCGTTTCCCCGATTCCGGTGAGGTGGAGGTCGATGCGGACCTTGCCTCTTTCGTCGATGCCCACGTAAGCGGCCATGCCGGAAAAGACCGTGTTCATGCGCTGCCAGTCGGCAAAATCCGCAGACGCGACATTTGCGCCCGTGGAGGGTTTCAGACGGTCAATCTCAGAGATCGCGACAAGTCGACTGGGCTGGGCATACGGCAGAGGCCGCCACAGGACTGCCTGTGCCACGGTAAACATGGTTGTACTTGCGCCGATACCGAACGCGAGAGTCGCGACCGCAATCACCGTGAACATGCGGCTTCTGCCGAGCGATCGAGTGCCGTAGCGGAGGTCGTAGAGGAACGTCTCCAGCAAGGGCAAACCCAGGCGATCGCGACAGTCTTGCTTCGTACGCTCGATGCCGCCGAACCTTAGGATCGCATGGCGGCGGGCTTCTTCGGGGGGCATGCCCTCCCGAAGGTTGTCTTCAATATGAAACGCGATATTACTTTCAAATTCGTCGGTGAGATCTTGTTCCTGGCGCGAATGTTGGAACAAACCACCCAGACGAAGCAGGAACGCACGGATTTGTCTCACGCAGTCTCCTTTTCAGGGTTGAAGAAGCGGGCCATGATGTTGACCGTCTGTTCCCACAGGCGCGCTTCATCGTGGATGTGCTTCCTGCTGGCGCGTGTGAGCTCGTAATATTTCGCCTTGCGATTGTTCGTCGAAACATCCCATCTGGATACGACAAAGCCCTCCTGTTCCAGCTTGACGAGGGAAGGATAGATCGTACCGTAGGGCACCGCGAGTGCATCGCCGCTCGTCTGTTCGATCCGCCGGGCGATGCCATAGCCGTGCAGCGGGCCCATGCTCTCAAGGGTCTTGAGGATCATGAGAGCGAGTGTCCCCTGCCGGATTTCAGCTTTTTCCTGCTGGCTCATAGCTCCTATTGGCTTTAAATAGGAGCATACCACGATTTCTTATAGGAAGGCAATAGGAACCGTTTTCGGGGCGACTAGGCGTCACGCAAGCTTGCCGAAAGGACACCATGCTTCTGGTCTGCGCGGCTGCAGCCTTCGCTCAACCACCCCAGGAGGGCTCCAGGCCGGCCGCTCCGGGCGCGCAGGCCCCGACGAGGCAAGAAGAAAAGGGCAAGGAAGACAAGAAGCCGCCTGAGGAGAAGGTCTCTCAGACCAAGCACACAATTCAGATCGGCGGCAAAGAAGTGAAATACATGGCCACCGCCGGAACTATGCTGCTGAAGAAGGAAGACGGCACGGCCACCGCCAGCATCTTCTACATTGCGTCAGTGATCTCTTGGATGACCGGTTTCCACTTGTAGGTGGTGTGGCCTCAGGAGGGACTGTTTGGACCGGATTGGACAGAACGTCTCAGGGCTGGAGGATCGCCGGCCTCGTTGGATCGCAAATACCAGAGGCCCACGCCAACCAGAATGCCGCACGCCAGAATCCAAGGCAATTGCCGTTTCAGCGGGAGCATGGGTATCGGTTGTGGCGGGGGGCTGCTTCGGGAACCACGAGCTTCGTGCACTAGAATCTCGTTGAGCCGGATCATCTGGCGCTCGGCTGCGGATTTTAGTTTGGGGTCCGACTGGTTATCCGGATGCAGCAGACGCGCCAATGCCTGATACGCCTGGTGGATCTCCTCCAGCGATACATCCTGGGCGACCGCCAGCTCTTCGTAACGGTTCATTTGGACAGCCCGCTGTATAACATTCGTATTTTGTTAACCGTGCCGTTTGCGAGCGGAACCGGCGCGGCGATTGCGCGAACATCGACGAGCATCCCCGTACGGCGTGCGCCGTCGATGGAGAACACCGGCGGCAAGATGTCCAGCGCGGCTGGCCCGGTCTTCGACTGCAGGGTCCAGAGCGACTGTCCGGTTCCCTGGATCGCGACCTTCACGCGCGCGGTCTCGAACCCAACGGCTCGAAGGACCGGGGAAAACGCAAGGCAAATAGCGAGAAGATAGGTTGTTCTCATTCTAGGATCCTCAGCGAAGACGCCAGCGAAACGCGCCGGCACCGAAGCGCAGGGTCACGACTCCGCCCGCAAGAGCGACAGGCTCGGAACGCAACACGCGACCGGCTTCATCCACCACTTCAGCCGTCTTCGGCTCGCCGATCGTCCACGGGAGATCGCGCGTATTGATTCGCGCTTCGAATGCCGGCCCTGACGGAAGCGGCGTCACTTCGATACTGCCGACGCCGCGCGCGACCCGGTACTCGCCCTGGTAGAAGGCTTCCGGCGAGCGCGACCACTCGACCACAGTTCCCGCACGCGTTTCGATGGCGGTTTCTACAACGCCCCCGCTCACCGGAATCCGGGCGTAGAACCCGTACTGCGGCAGGATATGGGCGGCGACACTCCACTCGCTCGCGCCGCGGTTGACCCATACCTCGCCGCCGCCCTCCCAAGAAACATGCTGGCGGTGCAGGCTGCCGCCGTCGAACTCCACCCCGTCGATTTTTCGCATCGCCAGCGGGCGCATCAGGTCGTGCAGCAGCCAGTATATACGGACGACATCGCGGCCGAAAGGTTGGCGAACCATGGCCGGATGTCCGGTCAGGACTTCCGTCGAGATGTAGTCACGGCTGTACATGCCATGCTCTTTCAGGTCGAGCCCCGCCGCATAACGATCCTCGTATCCCGCACCGTGGGATGCGAACCTATCATGGTACGCGGCGTCGAACCAGGGGATGCGCTCGGCGTCCGCGTGCGGGATCACCCACACGAAGCCCGAAGCGGGCGGCGCCTCGACGCGCAGGTGATTGGCTTGTGCGCCGTCCAGCCATCCGATCAGTTGATCGTGGCCAGCCTCGGAAATCTGTGGCGCGCCGCCCAGGGAATCGCGAATCCACGCAAAACTGTCGCGCCACACCTGGCGGGTCACGGTCCGCGAAAAGAACTGTCCGTCGGCGCTCCAGTAATCGTAGGGCCCCATCGAGGACCAGACGTCAATGAAATAGGCGTCGGGTGCGATTCCTTCGGCGATCATTTTGACATTGCGTTCGAGAAACGGCCGCAGGCGATCGGCGCGCGCGCGATATGATTGCGCCTGCCGGGCCGCGTGATACCAGGCCCGCCGGGGCTGCCCGTCGCGATCGAATGCGATGTTGTCGTAGGTGAAGCCGTCGGCGTCTGGGTAGAAATCGATGTAGTTGTCGTGCGGAGCGAACAGGACACCGTGGTCTTTGCACACGCGTACGAGCGCGGCAAATTCCTCCGTCGTCCCGTATTGCGGGTTCGGCGGGTAGATGTCGGGCAGCCGGTAGTCGTAGCCCCAGCGCTGCCAGTTGTGCCACACCACCACGGAGTCAGTCAGGCCGTAGCGGAAGGCCTTGGCCAAGTCTTTGGCGCTCTGGCCGTACCTCCCGTCCCACAAGTCGAAGACAAAGCGCCCGGCCAGTCTCTCCACTCCACCCCCGCGGCGGGCGCCGCAGAGGTCGCGCCAGACCTTCACCCCCGCCCAGACGTTCGTAGTTGGGATGAACGTCATCGTCTGTTCGTGGGGCGTGACCAGACTGTAAGACCTCGTAGCGGGTTGAACATCCAGGTAGTCTGGCGGCGTATCCACGCCTTGCACCATAGAAAGGCCGTTCTCGAATTCGAACCCAACGAACGAAGTCGCCAGACGGTGTCCGTCGAAGCCCATCTGAAACGCGCCGGGTTTCTCGATGACGTTTCCCACTCCCGCGTACACGCGCCGCGCGGAAGCGCTCCATGGGCCTGCGGCTACGCTTTCCAGATACACCGGGAGCCACGGCTTCGGCGGCGGCTGGTTTTCCAGCTTCCAGCGCGCCTGAACGGCGTCGCCGTTCGGCCATATCTCACAAACCAGATCGAAGCTCCCGGCCCAGCCTCGGAAGCGCTGCCGGAACGCGACGCGGCCGTTTGCCGACTCGTTCCGCACCTCGACGAGTTTGTTGGTGGAGCGGGCGCCTTCGAGCGCATCGCCCACAACGTGGACCCGGAATCCCGAAGTTTCCACGGCCCGGCTTCCGTTCGAGAACTCGATGGTCCCGTCCAGCATTCCGCGCAGCCCCGGCTGGATGCGCACGGCGAAATTGCCGGCTCGCAGAATCTGCACGGGCAGGGCGGCGTTCCGCTGTTCCGTGCCCGCAAGAATGAACGGTTCCGACCAAGAGGCCTGGCGCGCGCCGGGCTCGGTCGTTTGCGCGGCCAGAGCCAGCCGAATGTCGCGGCCGGCGTAACGGCTCAGATCGACGGACGAGGTCTCGGGTTCGGCGCTCCCCGGCTTCTCGAAGACCACTGTATCGTCTACGCGAACGCGCAGCATCGTGCCCGATCCGGCGCCCGAAAATGTGAGGCGGATGGGCGTCGTGTGGGGGAGGGCGAGCGGGTACTCAACCGCCGCGCTATCCACGCGCTCGCGGAACGACGGGGCCCTCGGGCCGAGCGACATTACGATGGCATCGCCAGAAAAGCGCACCGGTGGAGCGACGCCAAAGCTCTCGCCCGGCGTCGGAACGATCGGCGGGTCAGCGGCCGATACTGTGGCGGAGACCCTATTCACCGGCAGTCGCGCCAGCCCCATGGCGCTGCCGGCCGGGACGTCCACGGGTTTCCATTGTACAGGCAGTTGAGCTCGCGGGGGATCCGGCAAGACAACCGGCAACACCATCACCGCGTGCGCGGCCAAGCGCTGCCCGTCCTGCCCGAATTCAGCGTACGCGTGGATCGGGTAATTCGCGTTAAACGAACCTTGTCCGACCGTGACGGTGAACTCCAGTGCCCTAGATGCGTGCGCTTCAAACGGAAAGACACGGGGCTGGCCGGCTGCACGGTCCAGCGGTCGATGACGGAGATTCGAACGACGCCTTGTAGCGGCCCATCGCCGTGGTTTTCCAGCGAGACCGCAAGCGGAAATGGCGCTCCGGCGCGGTTCAGCGTCACGGCACCGCCAGCACCGTAATTCCCAATTGTGGGGTCCAGGATGCGGATCGTAAGGGAACCGGCAGAATCGACGGCGGGGGTGTAGGCGCCAGCGGCCGGAAGAAAAAGAGCAAGACAAAGGAGCCAGCGGGGAATCACACCTGGAAGATTATCATATTCAGACCCGATTTCCTGCACTTTCCCATCGCGTGAACGGCTGTGTTCCAGCGCTAACGATTGACAAGGTGCTATCGTTACGGCATCGATCCCTGTCCGGCGGCTGGACTTCACCGACGCCTGCCGGTGGAAGGAAAGGATTGTTGAACTCACGTGCCAGCTTGCTCCTCTCTGGCAGGCGCAAGTGCCGCGTGGGCAATAGCCTGTATGAACGCATCCACAACCGCAATCGCACCCGCCAACGCTAGTGTCGCCGTAACACGCATCCTGTCAGTTGACATTTTCCGGGGACTTACGGTTCTCGTAATGGTCTTCGTGAACGACGTCGCAGAAGTCAAAGGCCTGCCATGGTGGACCCATCACATGCCCGAAGGGGTTAGCGGCATGACGTATGTCGACATGGTCTTCTCCGCATTCCTCTTCATCGTCGGCATCTCCATGCCACTGGCGATCAACCGCCGCCTGGCCATGGGCGATTCCTACCTCGATGTGCTGAAACACGTCATGGTCCGCTCGCTCAGCCTTGTCGCGATAGGGTACATCCTCGCTAACCTGCAGAACCTCGATCCGCAACTGACCGGTGTCGGCGTTCAAACGTGGGATCTCCTGGCATTCGCCGGAATTCTTCTGTCCTGGAGCGTCTATCCGAAATCCGGCACGCACCGGTCGCTCTACAGATCCTTGAAGGCCAGCGGTTTCGTTCTCCTGATCGTCTTAGTTGCAATCTTCCGGAGAAAAACCGCTACTGGCGGGGTCTCCGGCCTCGACATGGGTTATCCCGAAATCCTCGGCCTGATCGGCTTCGCCTATCTCTGCGCGGGGATTATCTATCTCGTTCTTCCCAAAACATTCTGGTGGTTCGCCGGCGCGTTCGTCGGCTTGAATGTCATGAACACGGCTTCAAAGCTGGGAGCCCTTCCCATGCTACGGCATGTGCCGCTCTATTTCTGGCCGCTCGCGGATGGAGCCTTGGCATCCATCGTCATGGCCGGCGTGGTTTTCTCGTTCATGTTGTTTGATGCGTCCGTTGCGGCAACCCTAAAGAGCAAATTCTTTTGGTCCGCGGCCTTCGCGGTCATTCTCTTTGCCGGGGGGGTGGCGCTGATGCCGCTCGGTATTTCGAAAAACCACGCGACGCCCACCTGGTGCCTCTTTTCGGAATCCTCGAGCGTGGCGATCCTGCTGGCCCTGTACTATATTGTCGACATCAAGCGCGTCGCCGCCTGGGCGGGTTTCGTCAAGCCCGCCGGCTCCAACACTCTGCTTACCTATCTCCTGCCTTGGATCTGCTCGGTAATTCCGCTGATCCAACGCCTCTCCGGCGAAGGATCGGCAGGCGCCTCAGGAGTGTTCCTTGCATGCTTCTTTACCGCTTTCATCTTGGCTCTCTCCGGATTGTTAACGAAGATGCGTCTCAGGATGCAACTATGACCATGCCTCCGTACTCACGATTCGTTCTGCTCCTCGCGATGGGAACCGTCGTCCCCGCCCAGATTCCAGGGCCGCCTCCATTAACGGCAAACTTTCAGGATTCCGCTTCGTATCGTTGGCTCAACAAGAAAGTGCTCGCCAGCCGCCTGTTGGACGACATGAGCAGCCTCGATAATTGGACGGCGTTCACGAACAACCCGGCGGCTGTGGTGGACTCGCGTGTCAACGCTCAGGTTTCCCGATCCCAAACCGTGACCGCTGAAATGTCGCTGACCAAGGAGCGATCCCGCAACGCCGGCAACTCGCTCCGCCTGCGTACGCCGACGAAGTGGAACGTACCGGGACCGGCAAACGGCCGGGGATGGGGAGAAACCGGCGTTACGCGCCGCTTTGACGGTGAGAACTGGAGCAACTCCAATCGCATCTCTGTGTGGATTTATCCCGATTGCGTCGGCGCGTATGTGACCGCTCTTGGACTCGCGCTTCATAACGACGGCGTTGTGAAAGTGCCGGCTGCCTTCGGACAGGAGGGGGAGACGAACGTAGTTCTGCGCAATCACGAATGGAACCATGTCGTGTGGGAGATCGGCAATGTGGCGCGAGACAAGATCACGGCGCTCAACTTCGCCTATTACATGGCGGGCAACGAGCCCGAGGCCGCCGATACGGCCACCTTTTATTTCGACCGTCTGGAATTGCAGCAGGTCGATCCGGATTACATCGAAGGTTGGGCCGTCTGGCCCGGACGCATTTCGTACAGCCACACCGGCTACCAGCCGGGCGGCCGGAAAACGGCCATCGCCAGCGACCTCATCGCCGGTGAATTTCAGTTGATCGATCAGACAACCGGGCAGGCAGTCCTTTCCAAGCCGTTGCAGACCGTGAAGACAGGTCTGGGGGCTTTCCAGGTGATGGACTTTTCGGAGGTTCAGCAACCCGGCTTGTATCGGATCGATGCCGGCGGGGAATCCACCCGTCCATTTCGCATCGCCACGGACGTCTGGCGCGACACGACTCTGAAGGCGCTCAACTTCTTTTACGTAGAGCGCTGCGGCATGGCGATCCCCGGCGTTCACGGCGTGTGCCACCGCGATTGGCAGGCGGTGCACGGGGACAAACGGATTATCATAAACGGGGGCTGGCACGATGCGGGCGATTTGACGCAGGGCATGGGCAATACCGGCGACATCGTTTACGCGATGTTCAGTCTTGCGGAAGGGCTGAGCGCGCAAGGCGCAGATCCGCAGTTGTATGACCGCCTCATCGAAGAGGCTCGCTGGGGGCTCGACTGGGTGCTCAAGACCAGCTTCGGTGACGGTTATCGCAACGCAGGGTCCGTCAACAGCCGGCGGACCGATGGCATCCTCGGCACGTTTGACGATGTGACGGCGACAGCGAAGAACGACCCGTTCGTTAACTTCCTGGCGTCGGCGGCCGAAGCCATTGCTGCACGCGTGCTGAAGGATAGCGATCCCAGACTGGCCGCATATTCGCTCAGGATGGCGGAAGCGGACTGGGAGTTCGCGGTGGAGGGCATGGCCAAGGCGGGCCCGCCATCCCCTGAACGCTTCCATGTCGCCTTCGATTCCAACGGAGTGGTGCACGAGATTGCTTCCGAGGGCGTGCTCGCTTCGGTACAACTGTGGCGCGCCACGGGGAACCAACGCTATGCCGATAAGGCGGTGGAATTGGCGCGAGTAATCCTCGACTCGCAGGAGCGCAAGAGGCCGGCCTGGACCACGCCCATGCTGGGATTCTTCTACACCAGTCCGGCGAAGGATCGCATTCTGCACTACGTCCATCGCGGCCGCGAGAACGCGCCGATTCTCGCATTAACGCAGCTCTGCGACGCCTTACCAAATCATCCGGACTGGATGAAATGGTATTTCGCGGTGACGCTGCACTCGGAATACCTGAAGAGCATGGCCAAGAACACGGAGCCCTATGGCGTATTGCCGGCGTCGATTTACAAAGACGACGAGTACAAGGACGCGCCGGAGACGCGGCAAGAGTCGTTTCGCAAGCAGGTGTTGAACGGCGTGCCGCTGGGTTACGGTTATTATCTGCGGCTGCTCGCCGTCTGGATGGATTATCGCGGGGAATTCGGCACGATTCTGCCGCAGACCGAGGCGCTGGGGCTGGCGTCTCACTTGCGTGGGGATCTGGAATCGGAGCAGCTTGCGCAGGAGCAACTGGAATGGGTGATCGGCCGGAATCCGTTTTCGCAGAGCATGATGTGGGGTGAAGGATACGACTTTGCGCCCCAGTACACGCCGTCTTCGGGCGACATCGTGGGGTCGTTGCCGGTCGGCATCCAGAGCCGTGGCGACAGCGACGTGCCGTACTGGCCGGTGCAAAACACGTGGACCTATAAGGAGGTCTGGGTGCACCCGGTGGGACGCTGGATCGCAGTGATGCGCGACCTTGCGGGACCGGCGTTCGTGGAGGGTGAAGCAAGCGGTCCGGTGGAGTTTCAGGAAAAGAATTGGGGCCGTAAGATCGAAGTTCAGTCGGACCCGACGACGGGAAAGTTCCGGGCCACGTTGCCGGAGGGAAGCTACTCGGTGCGCAGCAAGGGCTGGGAAATGGCGCGCACGTTCCTGCCCGGCGGGATGTATAACTTGAATCTGCGGCCGGAACACTCGTGGGATTTTGAGGTTTCGAGGGAGACGTCTGGCACTGGCGAGGTGGTGATAAAAGCGGCAGCGCGGGGCAGCGGGGTTCACCGCCTGCAGCTTCGTGCGGAGAACCTGACGTTCAGCGGCGATGAAAAGGAAGTGGTGCTGAAGGGCGCAGGAACGGTCACGCTGGAGTGGCGCGGCAGGATCACGGAGCAAGAAACGCCGTGGTTAGCGGTGGTTGTGCCGGATGGCGATATGTCGCAGCGGCGGGAAGTAATGGGAGCTGCGTGGAAGTGATGGCGTGCGTTAAGACTGGATGAACTTCACGCAGCCGGTCGTCCCGTAGCCGCGGACGCCTGGTCCGGCTACCGCAACAGGCCCTTCGAGGATCGGGAAGCGCCAATCGAGCGCTGCCTCCAGTTCGGCTGAGTCGTCGGTCCCTCCAGCAGAAAGATGCTTGAGGTTGATTGGGAAGCCTCCCGCTGTCCGAACGCGAGTTCGAGTGACCCCATCCGCACCGCCGGTTGCCCGGTCCCTGTAATCTGCAACGAAAAAATCGAGTAAAACGCAAAACCCCGATAGCTCTCGCGAACGGCAAGCGAGGCGCCCCTTACAAGCAAGCCGTTCAGGCCAGTGGTGGGACGGCTGCCTTGAAGTGGTCGGTGACCCCGGACTTGCCCGTGGGGCTATCCCTGGATGCCACCACTGGAATCGTCAGCGGCACGCCAACAGCGGTCTCGCCGAAGCTCAGCTACATATTCACGGTGACGGACAGTGCTACGCCTGCAGCCTCTTCCACCGCGGACCTCTCGTTCGAGATCACGGCGGCTTCTCCACAATAGGCCCCGGCCTGAACCGCGCAAGTCTGGTGCTGCCGTTGGCGCTGATCGAGGACAAAGCTGTGGACATTGGCCACGTTGGTTGCCAGGCGCCTAAAGTAGCGCCTGCGTGGGCGGCGGGGCAGCCGTACCGCCGCGACCCGCCGGAGTGGACTACCATATTCCCATGCTCAAACGCGCGTGGATTCTGTCTATTCTTCTTCCCGCTTTGCTGCCGGCGGCGCTCGTCCGCATCGAAGTCTCCGAGCGCAGCGATGTTCTGGACGGCAAGCCTTTCGCCTCCGCCGGCCCTTACGAGCGCATCGTCGGCAAGGCGTATTTCGCGGTCGATCCCAATCTGCCGGCCAACAAGATCGTCGCCGATATCGCCAAGGCGCCGTGGAACGAAGACGGGCTGGTCAAGTTCTCGGCCGATTTCTATTGTCTGAAGCCGCGCGATCCGCAGCATGGCAATCATGCCGTGCTGTTCGAGGTTTCGAACCGCGGCCTGAAGGCCATGCTAGGGTCTTTCGATCTGGGGGGATCGAACGATCCGCGCACCGAATCCGACTTCGGCGACGGCTTCCTGCTGGAACAGGGCTACACGCTGGTGTGGCTCGGTTGGGAATTCGACGTGCCGCCCGGGCCCAGCTTGCTGCGGCTCTACGCGCCCGTGGCGCAGGGCATCACGGGCCTGGTGCGCTCCGAAATCACGTTGAATCGCAAGGAGACGCGGCAATCTCTGGGCGACCGGGGCCAGCTTGCTTATCCGGCGATGAACGCGGACGATCCTGGGCTGAAGCTCACCGTGCGCGATCATGCCGACAGCCCGCGGCGCGCGGTGGCGCGGGAGACGTGGCACATCGAGGGCGGCACGCACATCGTGATGCCGGCGGGCTTCGATCCCGGCAAGATCTACGAGCTGGTGTACACGTCCAAAGATCCGCCAATTGTGGGGCTGGGTCCGGCGGCGGTGCGCGACCTGATCTCGTTCTTCAAATACGGCATCGCGGCCGATACGATTCTGGGCGATCATCACGACTTCATCAAGCGCGCGTATGGGTACGGCATTTCGCAGAGCGGCCGTTTCCTGCGCACGTTCGTATATTACGGGTTCAATCGGGACGAGCAGGGCCGGCGCGTTTTCGACGGCATGATGGCGCACGTGGCGGGGGCGGGGCGGGGAAGTTTCAATCACCGCTTCGCGCAGCCTTCGCGCGACGGGCACCCGTTTCTGAATACCTTTTATCCGACCGACATCTTCCCGTTCACGGATCTGGCGGAGACCGATGCCGAGACGGGCATCACCGATGGCTTGCTGACGCACGCCACGCCGCCCGCGGCCGTGCCCAAGATTTTCTACACGAACACTTCGTACGAGTATTATGGGCGCTCGGCGTCGCTCATCCACACTACGCTCGACGGCGCCCCCGACGGGGCCAAGGACGCGCCCATCGCGCCTACCACGCGCATCTACTTCCTCGCCGGATGCCAGCACGGACCGAGCCCGTTTCCGCCGGAGCGCGGGGAAGCGCAAAACCTGGCGAATCCCAACAATTACAGGTGGACGCTGCGCGCGCTGCTGGTGGCGCTCGACCGTTGGGTGAAGGACGGCGAGGAGCCGCCGCCGTCGCGTTATCCGAAGATCGCGGACGGCAGCCTGGCGCCGCTGCGCGCGGTGGCGTTCCCGAAGGTGCCCGGCGTGCAGTTCCCCACGCGCATCCAACAGGCCTGGCACGTGGACTATGGCGAAGAATTCCGCAGTGCGGGAATTGTGACGATTGAGCCGCCCAAAGTGGGGAGCGCGTTCCCGATGCGGTTGCCGCAGGTGGATGCGGACGGCAACGAAACGGCGGGCATCCGGATGCCGGCGACGGCGGTCCCACTGGCGACTTATACCGGATGGAATCTGCGCTCGACTGGGATCGGCGCGCCGGACGAGTTATACAGCATGACGGGATCGTTTATTCCGTTCGCGCGCACGAAGGCGGAGCGGATGAAGGCGGGCGACCCGCGGCTGTCGGTTGAAGAGCGGTATGTCGGTAAGCAGGCGTATCTGGATAAGGTGCAAGCCGCGGCGGGCGATCTTGTGAAGGAGAGGTATTTGCTGGAGCGGGATGTGCCGCTGGTGGTGGCGCGGGCGTCGGCGGAGTGGGATTTTGTGACGCGCTGAGTGTGTGAGTGCTCCCATTGACAGCCGATGGGAGATGACAGGCGCTGCTTGTGGGGATTCCAAATGAACGAAGCAGCGCCTCCGTCCGACACGCATTTCAGCCGCAGGGCTGAGCCGGACTCGAATCTAGAACAAGTCCGAGTGTGATCCTGTGCGAACCAGGTGAAGGTCGCCGCCGTGGATTTTGTAGAGCAGGAGCCAATCCGGTTCGATGTGGCAATCCCGATGGTGTTTCCAGTCGCCGCTCAGAGGGTGGTCTTTATATCGCGGCGGCAAGGGGTCGCCCTCCACCAGTAGCAGGATCAGCTCGCGCAGTTTCGACATGTTCTTTCCGCGCCGTTCGGCCAGTTTTACATCGCGCCTGAATTGCGCAGCACGAATCAGGTTTCTCACGCGTTCAGATTCCCAAATCCTTAAACAGCGCGCCGGTAGTCTTGAAGCGCTTGCCCGCGCCTCGATCCGCCGCTTGCATCGCCTTCACCGTGGTTGCGTTGGGAACCCTCACCTCGAATGGCAGGGCCTTCTCTGCTGCGACGCGGACAAGCAGCATGCGAACCGCATCGGACACAGACATGCCCATTGCGGCCAGCGTCTTTGCGGCATCTTCCTTCACCTTTTCGTCCACTCGGATATGAACCATTGTCGTCGCCATAGCATCAAACCCCTGCGATACATTGTATCGCAGTTTGGATGAGCTACGCTCGCCCACGCCTGCCTGAAAGGCCGGCTGCAACGCATGGTGCCGCCTCACGAGAATGGCCAACTCAAGCCTTGCGATACGTATCGCAGGCGCCATATCCGGCATATCCGGCGACACCTTCAAGAAACGCATGGAAGATGGCCTGCCCTACGATTTAGGCAGTGCGGCTCGCCGTCCAAGCTGTGAGCTGAAGCCCACAGCAGCGCGTTGAAGCGCGCGCCACTGGTTTACTCAATCGAAATCCGTGGGCCACTTTGGATTCCGGTAATGCTCGAAGAAGCGGCGGATCTGCGCGGCCGTGACGCGCATGGTTGACAGGGGCGGCAGCCTGTCTTCGCCGAACCAATCGACGCCAGTGGTTTCGTTGCTCAGCGCCGGCTCGCCGCCGATCAGCTCGCACCGGAAGAAGAGCTTGTAAGCGTGGAACGGGATGGGCGGGTGGCCGTGGCGATTGCGGTCGTACACGGCCAGCAGTTTCACCGCGCGCGTTTCGTAGCCGGATTCCTCGCGCACTTCGCGCACGGTGGCCTCGGCGGGCGACTCGCCCACATCGGCCCATCCGCCGGGCAGCGACCAGGCGCCGTCTTCGCTTTCCTGAACGAGCAGAATCCTGTTTTCGCGGAACACGGCAGCGCGCATGTCAACCTTGGGTGTGGCGTAGCCAGTCTGGCCGGCAAAAAGGTCGCGGATGGGCGCGACGGAGCTGGCTGATCCGGCGGCCATCATCTCGGCCGCGATTTCACGCACGGCCTCGTAGCGATCGAGATCGTATTGGTTCGGCGAATAGGCGAGACCGCTTTGCGCGATCGCCTGCAAGCGCCGGGCCCAATCCAGCCAGGTTGGATTCATCAATATTCCTTCCAGAACAGCTCGGCGTCGGACCGGCGCACGTAGTTTGCATCGATGCCGGCCGGGTCGGCGGCTTGGCCGGCGCGCCATCGCTCGCGCGCGATGTGCCCCACCGCCGCGGCCAGCGCGCGTGGGGCCGTCGTCACGGCCGCTCCCGCAAAGCGCGTGTCCGCGAGCGCCGGCGCGAATGGACTGAAATCCGTCGACACAAACTCGAGTTCGCCTTCCGGCAAAGTGTGCAGCCAGGCCGTGAACGGCATCACGGTTTCGGGCGCCACCGCCCGGCCGCAGGCGTCGTAGACGGCTCCGTAAACTTCGCCGCGGCGCGCATCCAGCACCACGGCGCGCCGCGCAGCCGAGCCAAACGTGGCCATCGCCGCCAGGTTCGATACCGCCAGCACGGGCTTGCCGGTGGCCTCCGCAAGTCCCTTCACGCAGGCCAGGCCGATGCGCACGCCGGTGAACGATCCCGGGCCGGACGCCGCCGCGAAGCAATCCACCTCCGCCGGTTTCGAGGCATGCCGCGCCAGCAGTTCCGCTAGGCGCCCGAAGAGAATCTGGCCGAAGCCCTCGGGGGAATGCAGCAAGATCTCTTCCAGCACCTCCGTGCCGCGCAACAGCGCCAGGCTGCCGAATTCGTGCGTGGTGTCTACGGCCAGAATCAGTTCGGTCACTTTTCGAGCTGGTAAGTTTTGTCCACGCTATAGACTTTGCCGTTGGCGTTCATGCCGTAGAGGCGCAGGTCCATCACCGCCGGATAATTCACGGCGATGTGCGGCGGGAAACCGATGGTGCCTTTTTGGCCGGTTCCGACGACGCGGTATCCCTCGCCATCCACGGTGGCCTCGCCGGTCCAGAGCCACATCATGCTGCGGGTGGCGCGCGTTTCCTTCTTGAATTTGGCCTCGAACCAGGGCAGCTTGGTCTCCGAAATCGCCGTATCCGCAGGCTGCGCGATCTCGAAGGGCACTTTCTGGATGCTCTGCTCCACCACTTGCATGTCGATGCGCCGCGACTCGAACTTGTAAGACTTCAGCATGCCCTCCTTGTGAGCTTCGCGCGAGACGCGCAACACCCAATCGTGCGAGTTGTCGGGCGGCTGGCCGGTGAAATGCTCGCCGTGGTAGCCTTTCTTCTCCTTGAGTTCGTCGCCGTCGATCGGGTTGATCCAGGTGACGTCGTAACTGTGGCTCTCCACCCGCAATTCCACGGGACCGGGTTTTTCCACGTAGACGATATATTCGACTGCTGAGATGTCTTCGCCTCCCTGGCTGGCTTCTGCGACCGCCAGTGCGCGGCCGTTGTCCACTTCGAAATAGGGCTCCAATTCCCAGTGGCGGCTGCCCGCAAAAAGGTTGTACCACGCGGTCATGGCCTTCGCGCCGGGCGAGTCCAGGTAGCGCGCGTCGACCGGGATGGTGCCGGCGCCCGCCGTGCCGCTATTAAAGTAAGTCGGATAATCGCCGTCCATGACCGCATTCCAGAGGCGATGGCGGAAGGCGTTGCTATCCACGTCGTCCGGCTGCGACTTGCCGGCGCCGCTATCCTCGCCTGCGAATTTCAGATTGACGAAGGGCGTGGGGAAGAGCTGATGCTCGACGGCGCAGACCTGGTCGTCGCCCGTATGGTGGGCCACGAAGTCCATCCAACCGTCATCCAGCAGCCCACCGGAAGTCGCCAGGTTGCCGCTGGTGCGGGGATGCTGATAAGGGTCCATCTGCTTCAGCAGCCCGCCGATTTCCTTCATGAGCGCGCGGCCCGTGTCGTAAGTTTCGAACGCCTGGACGCCTTGCCAGGTGACATTCATGCCCGCATAACGCGCCACGATATAGCCGATGTAGCGCTGCCGCTGCTGCCAATTGGGAAACAGGCGCGCGAGCTGATTTTGCGGTCCGGCGACGATCAGGTCGGCCACGATGCCCTTCTGATTCATGTAGCGGATCGACTGATCGAGGTGCTGGAAATGTTCCGGGTTGGGCCGGTCCGGCGAGGGGAAAATGCGGGCGGCTTGTTCGGCGGTGCCCAGCACCAGGCCGCGCAGGTGATTGAACCTTTGCGCCGCGCGAGCATCCACGATGCGCTGAAACAACGCCTGGTCGAGGAAGGCGAAGGGGTACAGCGTGTCGCCCATCCAGAGGTGCGGTTGGTGGCCGAGTCCCGCGGTCCAGGCCCAGTGATGTACGTTGGCGGCGCGCACGAATCCCGGCGCGTCGGATTCCGCCGCGGTGAAAGCGCCCGACTGGCCCTCCCACCGCTGGATATTGCTGCTGGTGCGCCAGAGCCATTCGCCCGCTTCGGTGGGGGTGAAGCGGATCACCAGGCGCTGGCCGCCATCCCAGAAGGCGGTCAGCTTGAAAGTGTGGAAGTGGGGCGAGCGAAACTCGGCGGACAACTCGACATCGACGTAGGGGTTGGGGTGCGCGGCGGCTTCCTGGGGATTCAGGTCGAAGGCGAACTCGCACGGGGTGAAGGCCGGCGTATTATTGCAGGGCGCTTGGGCAAAGACGGACAGCCCAACGCCGGCTAGCAGCATCAGGCGACAGAGAGGCATTCCTCTAGTGTAGGCGAATCGTGAGAAACGGAATCAGCCGCAGGTGCAACGGCGCCAGTGGAAAGTAGTGTACACTCAACCTAATCGGGATGTCTGTCTACAGCGCGGGGCGCAAAATAGGGGTCGTTCTTTTTCAGCTTGGCGGGCCGGATTCCCTCGAAGCCATCGAACCGTTTCTCTACAATCTGTTTTGCGATCCGGATATCATCGACTTTCCGTTCGCGCGCATTGCGCGGCAGCCGCTGGCGCGCCTGATTTCGGCGACGCGCGCGCGGCATGTGCGGCACCATTATGCGGAAATCGGGGGACGCTCGCCGATCCTGGAGTTTACGCGGCGGCAGGCGCGGGCGCTGGAGGCTGAGTTGCGGCGCGATTTCGACGCCCGCGTGGTGGTGGCCATGCGCTATTGGCATCCGTTCACCGCGGAAGCCATTCGTGAGTTGGAAGCGCATGCGCCGGAAGAGGTGGTGCTGCTGCCGCTCTATCCGCAGTATTCCCGCACCACCACCGGCAGCAGCCTGAACGAATGGAAACGGCGCTTTCAGCCGAACGGTTGGAATCCGCGGGTGCACGCGGTGACCGAATTTTATGAAGATGCCGGCTACATCGACGCGCTGGTGGAATCGATCCGTGAGTCGCTGGCTGCGTTCGATAATCCGGCCGAAGTGGATATGGTGTTCAGCGCGCACAGCGTGCCGGTGGCGGTGATCGACGCAGGCGATCCATACCAGCGGCAGATCGAGCGCACCGTCGAGTTGACCTGGAGCCAGGGTCGCTGGCCGGGGCGGCGGCACCTTTGCTATCAAAGCAAGGTCGGCGCATCGAAATGGCTGCAACCTTCCATGCACGCTACGCTCAAGCGCCTGGCGGAGCAAGGCAGCCGGCGCGTGCTGGTGATCCCGATCTCATTCGTGTCGGACCACGTGGAAACGCTGCACGAGATCGACATCGAGCATCGCGCGCAGGCCATCGGGTTGGGCATTCAGGAGTACCGCATGGTGCCCGGGCTGAACGACGCGCCGCGCTTCATCGGGGTGCTAGGGCGACTGGTGCGCGCACGTGTCACCCAGCCCTCGGTGGTGGCGCCCGAGGTTGAAATAGTACCTAATTCCTGATATTTCTGGGAAAATACCGGAAAACAGCGCACCGCGTGCTAGAATAATTATTCCAGATAAAACCGCCTAGATGTCGGGTGCATCAGGCCAAGGAGACGAGGCCATGAACAGCGAAGACACGCAAGCCGTTGCTCAGAGAGCCGTCAAAGTACTGCTCATTAGTCCGTTTGACGAGGATCATCAACATCTGCGCGACATCCTGAAACATTCGAACTGGCAACAGCATGGCTCCCGCACGCAGAGGGAAGCGTTCGATTTCTTGCGGGAAAATGTCGCACCGGTGATTATCTGCGAGAGTGAACTGCCGGACGGCAACTGGCAGGACGTCCTGTCTCGACTTGCCCTGATGCGCTGCCCGCCGTTGCTGGTGGTTACTTCCCGAATGGCGGACGACCGTTTGTGGTCCGAGGTGCTGAACTTGGGCGCATACAATGTCCTGGCCAAGCCGCTGAACATGAAGGAAGTCTTTTACGTGGTCGGCCTTGCCTGGATGGCTTGGAAGCGGCGGTGGGAGCGTCCGCAGGTTCTTGCAATGAGCGCTTGAAGCGCGTGGGGCAGATGAAAACCCTGTGGGGCAGGCCCTCGGCCTGCGGCTGCCTCTCAGGCCGCCACGGGGCAACCAAATCGGCTACGGTCACGCTGGGGCCAGCGCGCTTGGGAAAGGTGGCCTTTCGAACGCTCTGAGCGATTTTCACAACGTCCCTCGTACGCTCCCGCATGCCAAGGTGTCGAGCTACGCGCCTGAGCCGGGGATCCGGTTTGTAGATCGCCGCCATGCCCGCGGGTTCGCAAGCGCGTTTATCGTTCGCCATCCGCGCTCACGAGACGCATGCCCTGTTTTTGCGCGTGATCCGTAAGCTGACGTGACGCCGGCCTACTGGGATCAATTCCAGAGGCGACGGTGGCTTGGAGTCCCGGTGTCGTGTCCTGCCGGCCGAATATGTACCCCGGAGTGAACTAACCGATCTTGTTGGCGGTCCTGATAAGACCCTCTCGGTCCCGAAGTTGTAGGTTGACACCCTTTTCAATCACAAAATAGTCCCCGGAGTCTGAACGTTCCTTGGCTTCAAAACGCCTGCCCAGGCGCGATGGTCTTTCGACCGCCTCGTCTTTCGAACTACTGCCGTCCTTGTAGTTGAATTCGATGTAACGCTTGCCGTTCTCTCGGTAGATCCTGATCATTCCACCGCCGATTCCTTCGTCCAGCCACTTCCCAATCACGGTCTGCGGCTCAGAGCCCAATAAGGCTGGATCCATCGCCAGGACCCTGGATACGCTCGACAGTCCGCTCGGCTCAGCTCCGCCAATTGACGTCACCATCCATCCCAACCCGGATCCGTCGGTGAATCCTTACTACCAGAGCTATGACTATATGGGCGGCGGACCGGTCTACAAAATCCCATCCGGGATGTTTGGAGCGGTAACCTGGTTTTGGTCTACCATGCCGAGATTCCGACTATCCAAGCCCAGAGCTTTTATTCCGTGCTTGGCCTGGCGGCATCAACCGATGCCGGCTTGAACTGGACCGATCTAGGTGAGATTATCCGGGTCAATCAGGCGTACCGAACCGACTTAGACGGCTTTGACATCGGCGACCCTCCCCTGGTGCTCTCGCCTGATGGTGAATACTTCTATATTTACTTCGAGGATTGGCTCGCCAACGGCACCACTCATTGGGGAACCACTCTCACCCTGGCGTCCGTGCTCGCAGCCGCTTTCGGCAGCCAGCCGCACGCCGCGTCTTTCCAGAAATATTATGACGGCGATTGACGGCGATTGGAACCTGTAACCGGGGATCGGCGGTTATTCCACCGACTTGAATCCGAGTGCGGGATACAGCGGCGAACTCCAGGTCGCTTACAGCGCTGCGCTGCAACGCTATGTGATGATCGTCGGAGAGGGAACAGTCGCGGCGTACGCGGAATCTCCCGACGGCCTTAACTGGACGCTGCCCTCCTTATTGTTTGACTTCAGTAACGAACCAGGTCAACCCAGGGTCTATGTCGCGCCGGTTGGCGCCGGGTGGAATGGAGCGTCTCTGAGTCGCCTTACAATATCCTGCCAATGAACGGTGTGGGCCTACGGCAGTCCAACCTGGTTCAGCGCATCCAGCCGGACCCGCAAAGCCTGCAGCTCCTCATCGCCAAGCTTCTCCGCGCACCCGGCAACCACCCGCCGGCCACGCTCGACCAGCTTCCGGCGGTACTCCGGGTCCGGCGTGGTCGCGGCGATATCCCCCAGCGCGCGCAGCAGCCGCAAGCTCACCGCCACATCCGACTTTGAGTACAGCCGTATCTGCTCGAAAGCAGCCTCCAGCAGCCGGTCGAAGCCGACCCACGGGATGATGACCCGCACCGTACCGGGCGGATCGTAGAGCACCGCTTCCGGCGGCTCGCGCGAGGCGAAGCGGATCATGATGGAGCTCAACTGGTCCACGCAGTTAATCGCCGTGCTGGGATCGTTCACCGCCGGCGAGATGGCTTTCAGCGCGATATCCACGATCTGCAAAACGCCGAATTCGACATCCTGCTGCAAGGTGCGGGTGGGGCCCAAATCGAACGCGCCGCGCAACTCGGCCATTCCCTCGGGCGTGAGCCGGCCGCCCTTGGAGACCGCCAGCAGCGGCACTCCCGCCGGCACGAAGTGGCCCACGCGCCGCAGCACGTTGATCTTCACGCGGTAGGTCTTCGCCAGCCCCACCAGACGCTTGCGGTCGACGAAGCGGATGTAGCCGGACACATTGCCGGCAATAGTCGCCTCCCAGTTGGAACTGGCGGCGGCCGCGCCGGCTAACCGGTCGTGCCGGTGCGGCCACGGCATCATCTCGTCGATCATGGCGATGGTGTCCGCGGCGATTCGATCCACGATATGGTTGACGCTGATCGCGCGCGAGATGTGGTGAATGAAGAACAGCAGCCATCCCACGCAGGCCACCGCCAGCAGCATCGCGCCCAGCACGGTAAAGACCGGCGCGAAGGGGTGCGGCAGCGAACGCGCCGCGGGAAGCGCCGCCATGCAGTAGAGGAAGGTGCCCAGGAAAATGCCCAGGGTCCATTGCGTCACGCGATCCTGCACGAAGCTGACGATGATACGCGGCGAGAACTGCATGGAGGCCAGCGTCAGAGTCATGAGCATGATGGCGAAGACGATGGAGACCACCGTCATGATGGATGCGGCAATGCCCCCCAGGATGATCTGCGCCACCTGCGGGTCGGCGCGCGAGGGGAACAGCACGCCGGGCGTCCAGCCGCGCAGGGCGGGGAAGGATTCTTCCAATGCCGAGAGCACCGCGCCCGCACAACCCAGCGCCAGCGCGATCGACAGTGGGCGCACCAGGAACCCGCCACGCAGGTTGTACATGGCCCGGCGGAACAGTAATGGCAGGCGTAATGGCAAGCTCTCAGTATCGCATCAGTATCGCAACGGGGCCGGATGCGGTAAGATCAAGGCAATCCCTGCACGACTATGGACACCACCTACTCGAAAGCCGTGGCGCTGGCAGTGCCCGTCTTTCTCGCTCTCATCGCCCTGGAATTCACCGTGGACCGCGTCAAGCGGACCCGTTACTATCACCTGGCGGATGCCATCAACAGCCTCAGTTGCGGCGTGGTGAGCACGGGCGTGCGCGTGTTCTTCGGTTTCCTGGGCATCTTCTTCTACGAATGGGTGCTGCTGCACTGGGCCCCGTTTCACTTGCCGGCCAAGCACTGGGGCACCTGGGTCTTCGCCTTCGTCTTTTACGACCTGTGCTACTACTGGAACCACCGCTGGGGGCACACCGTAGGGGTGTTCTGGGCGTCGCACGTGGTGCATCACCAGAGTGAGGAGTTCAACCTCACCACCGCCCTGCGGCAGCCCGGCACCGGCGCCTTCCTGGGCTGGATTTTCTATCTGCCCATGGCCCTGTGCGGCATACCCGTGTTCGTCATGCTGATGGTCGGCGTCGTCCAGCTCTTTTACCAGTTCTGGCCGCACACGCAGCTCATCGGCCGGCTGGGTTTCCTGGACCGCTGGATACAGACGCCCTCGAACCATCGCGTGCATCACGCGCAGAACGACATCTACCTCGATAAGAACTACGTGGGCGTGTTCCTGATCTGGGATCGCCTCTTCGGCAGCTTCCAGGAGGAGCTCGACGAGGAGCCGTGCATCTACGGCATCCGCGGGCAGTTGAACAGTTGGAATCCGGCGTGGGCCAACCTGCATTACTACGTGGCGATGGCCAAGGACTCCTGGCACGCGGCGTCTTGGTCCGACAAAGTGAAGGTTTGGTTCGCCCCGCCCGGATGGCGTCCGGCGGACGTAGCGGCGCGTTTTCCCAAGCGCCCTTACGATCCGCGCGTGGATTTCGTGAAGTTCGATCCGCCCCGCAACGTGGCGCTCAGTGCCTACGGCCTGGTGCAGTTTGTGGCGCTCATCGCCGCCAACAGCCAGTTTCTGGCGCTGCTGCCCAAGCAAGCGGCCTCGCTGAACGTCGCGTATTTCCTGTTCATCCTGGGATCGCTGGTGTGCCTGGGCGGCGTGCTGGAGAACCGGCGCGAGTTCCTGATCGCGGAAGCCGCGCGGCTCACGGCGACGGCGTTGGCGGTGCTAGTGACCGGCGCATGGTTCGGCGGCGTGCGAGATCCGCGCGTAGTGCTTCCGGTGGCCGCGTTTCAAGCGGTGTCGCTGGCGTGGCTGTGGCAAGCATCGCGTAAAAGCAGAAGTCAGGAGTCAGGAGTC
>PKYZ01000700.1 GCA_003132865.1 Bryobacterales bacterium | reverse complement strand
TTCTGACGCACTACACTAGCATCAATCACCGTAGTGCGATATCTGGCCCTAATCGCAGCTATCACTGCTGCCGCGGCGCAGCAAGACACTGCGTCCAGCCAAAAGAGGCTTTTCATTGAGGAGCGGATTGTGGGTGCCCGGAATGTGTCTCTAGAGGTGACGCGGGAGGTGCTAAAGCGTTGCCCTTCAGATATCACCGTCACCGACAACCGAGACGCGGCCGACTATTTCCTTCGCATCGCGCCGGGTGCCTCGACCCTATACAAACAAAACGGGGACGCGGCGCACGTCTTTCCGGCGAGATGGAAGGCCGCGAGCCTGGCGAAAGAGGTTCGCAGCTCGTGACCTCGCAGCGTTAGGCGATTTTCTCCAAGATCGTCCACGCAAACTGGAGCGCCTGCTCCTAGTCGATTGAGAGTGGTGGTCGCAGAGGCGGCAGTGGAAGGCTGGTAGGAAATGGGCGGGTAGTGGGGTCTTAGCGTGGATACCGCTCATTGCGCCCGAACCTTTGTGAAATTGTTGTTAGCTCCAAAGATACGCTCGCCGTGTTGATATGCTTTCCATTCAACATCTTTTGGAAGTATCCTCCCTGGATTCGAGCAGCCCTTGATCCCACAAATCGCTGCGGTGTTCGGGTATCCAATCGGATCGACACGGTGACCGTAATCAGGCTTTGACGGGTGCACATCGCATCTCACAAGCATACGAGTTCCTCCAGTCCCAAAAGTAATCCGTGACCCTTGCCCGCATCACGGGTGTCACCCTCAGTTTGCCATGAACCGCGCAAAAGTTGTAGCACGGGGCATGGAGCACCAGTGCTGCTGCCGGGTCGTCCCGGTTCGAGAACGCATACGTGAGCGGGGTGAGCCGCTTGCGCCATTGGCAGGGCAGACGGCGCACGCAAGAGTGCGTGCGCCACGGTACAATCGCCACATGGCCACCCAGAATTACTCCAACCATGTCCGCTACGTATTCGGCTTCCACGTCGTCCTGTTTGGCATCCTGGTCCTGACCCTGATCGGATCGCTGGTTAATCTCTACAAGTCGTGGGGCATCCACGGGCAGTTCTATAGCGCCGCGTTGATCGTGGTGCTCACGGTTTGCGGCGGCATGCTTTTCAACTACGCCCGCGTGTTTCCGCTCAAAGCGCAGGACCGCGCCATTCGCGCCGAGGAGAACCTGCGTCATTTCGTGCTGACGGGCAAGCTGCTCGATGCGCGGCTCGCGGTCAAGCAAATCGTCGCGCTGCGCTTCGCTCCGGATAACGAATTCGTCGATTTGGCCAAGAAAGCTGCCGACGGCAACATGCCCGCCGCCGACATCAAGCGCGCCATCAAGAATTGGAAAGCCGACGAGTATAGGGCGTAAGGACCGGCTATGGCGCAAACCGAATCCACCATGCCCGCGCTGGGCCTCGCCGCCGCGAATTTTCATTTGCCGGATGTGGTGTCGGGCGCGACGGTCGGCCTGGACAGCTTTGCCGGCAAGCGGGCGCTGCTGGTGATGTTCATCTCGCGGCACTGCCCTTACGTGCAGCATGTCAAGCACGAACTGGCGCGGCTTGGAAAAGATTACGCCGGCGAGGCGCTGGGGATCGTGGCCATTTCGCCGAACTACGTCGTGCAATATCCCGACGATGCGCCCGAGCTCCTGAAGGAGATGGCGGCGGAACTCGGCTTGAATTATCCGATCTGCTACGACGAGACGCAGGAAGCGGCCAAGGCCTACGATGCTGCGTGCACGCCGGATTTCTTCCTGTTTGACGCCCAGCGGCGGCTGGTCTATCGCGGACAGTTGGATGGCGCGCGTCCGCGGAACGACGTGCCGGTGACGGGCGCCGATCTGCGCGCGGCGGATCGACGCGGTGTTGGGGGGTGAGCCGGTGAATCCGCAGCAGCGGCCGAGCGTGGGCTGCAATATCAAGTGGAAGCCGTAGGCGCCGCAGCGCCAACATCCGACAAGAGACGTCGATGTTAGAGGGGGCGAGCGGGCGAGGGGGCGANNACATTACAGCACCGTGACAACAGAATCGCCCGCTCGCCCCCTCGCCTTTTCGCCCGCTCAGCTTCCCCGCCCTCCCGTGCCGCAAATTCTTCTTGCCCTTCCCTCCGATTCTTAGGACACTAAAATTTTGGAGGCAGGAGTGGAGAAAAACGCCAGGAAAGGCTCCCTCGTCATGGAGCCGACGGAACGCTGGACCCCGCAGGACGCCAGCGAACTGTACGACGTCGCCAGTTGGGGCAAGGGCTACTTTTCGGTCGATGGCAACGGCCATATGTGCGTGCATCCCGCTAAGGATCCGCAGCGCTCCATCGATCTCAAACAACTGGTGGATACACTGGTGCTGCGGGGCATCTCGCTGCCCGTGCTCGTCCGCTTCGCCGGCATTCTGCAGCACCGCCTCGGCGAACTGAACGGCGCCTTTCAAACCGCCATTGCCGAACATCGCTACCAGGGCGAATACTGCTGCGTGTACCCGATCAAGGTCAACCAGCAGCGGCAGGTTGTGGAAGAAGTGCTGGAGTTCGGCCGCCCGTTCAAGTTCGGCCTGGAGGCCGGCTCGAAACCCGAACTGATGGCGGTCATGGCCATGGCGGACAACGAAACCCCTATCGTCTGCAACGGCTTCAAGGACGA
>PKYZ01000108.1 GCA_003132865.1 Bryobacterales bacterium | reverse complement strand
TCCAGCCAGTTCAGGTAGTTGGCAGAGCCTTCCACTACCGGCACCGCCAGCAGCTCCGGCACATCGTATGCATGCGCTTCTTCCAGGGCCATCCGCAGCGGTTCGAAAAGCTGCCGGGACGACTTGATGATGAGCAGGCACTCCGCGGCCGACTCGATCGCTCCTTGCCNNGAACAAGATTTCGAATCCGATGTTAACATTATCTTCTTGGCATGAGATGAGGTCGTCCTTCACTAAATTCGTCGGCGTTGCGGCGCTGTTGTTACTTGCCGGTTATGCATTTATTGCGTTGCAGGGACCGCAGGGTGTTCCCGGATTAATGGACAAACGCCGCCAGATTCGCGAATACGAAAAGAAGAACGCGGATCTTGCGCGGAAGATCGAAGAGCAGCGCGCGCGCATCGGCCGCTTCAGCGACAGCCCGTCCGGCCAGGAGTTGGAGATCCGGCAGCGTCTGAAACTCGTGAAGCCCGACGAAAAGGTGTTTATCCTGCAGGATGCACCGCCCGCGCCGGCGCCTTCACCCTCTCCAGGCCAGCACCAATCCCCATAGGGCGCCGCCCAGCGCGAGCCAACCCGCATTCACGCGGTAACGAAACAGCAGAACAGAACACGCCAGAGCCGTGCCGATCGTGAACACGTCGATCAGCGCCGTGCGCGCCAGTTCCCACGTCACCACCGCCATCAGCGCCACCGACGCCACATTCACGCCATCCAGAAAAGCGCCAGCCAGCCGCGATCTGCGCAGCCAAGGCACCACCGGTCCACTGACCGCGCAGAAAACGAAAGCCGGAAGGAAGATGCCGATGGTCGCAACCACAGCTCCCGGCACGCCCTTCAAAACGTAGCCGATAAAAGTAGCCGTGGTGAACAACGGTCCCGGGGTAATCTGACCGACCGCCACCGCGTCCAGCAATTGTTTGGACGTTAACCAGCGCCAATTACCCACCAGGTCCTGCTGCAGGAACGCCAGCAGCACGTAGCCGCTGCCGTAGAGAACCGAACCGATCTTCACGAAGTATAGGAACAAAGCGCCCAGCCCGACGGCCCTTGGCTGTGCGGCCGCCGTTGCGAGTGGCGCGAACTGCGCGGCCAGGACCGCGCCTGCGATGAGCAGCAGCACCGCCAGCGGCTTCAGCCCCCGCTGGCTGGACTTCCACCATTCGCGAAGAGCCGCGACCACTCCGGCGCCGGCCAACACGACCAGCGCGCCGGTGCCGGCCACGACCGCGCCGATGGACGCGATCCCGGCCACGCCCAGGAAGCGCGTCTTGACCGCCGTCCGGCCCAGCTTCCACAGCGCCTGCGCAATGATCGCGATCACGACCGGTTTCAGCCCGTAGAGGAACCGCCCCACCTGCGGCAAACTACCGAACCGCACGTAAGCCCACGCGAAACACGCCACCATAACCGCCGCCGGGACGATGAAACATAATCCGGCCACGACCAAGCCCGGCCAGCCAGCCCGCAGGTAGCCGAGGTAGATGACCACCTCGGTCGACGTGGGTCCCGGAATCAGGCTCGCGGCACCCAGCCGGTCGAGGAAGTCTTCGCGGGTGATCCAGCGCCGCCGCCTGACGACTTCGTCTTCCATCATGGCGATGTACGCGGCGGGGCCGCCAAATGCGGTCAGGCCGAGGCGCAGGAACAAGCGGGTAAGCTCGGCGAGCCGCGCTCCGCGGCTGTGCGGGGGTGGTGGGGAAACAAGCGTGTCTGGTGCGGGTGGAAGCGGGTCTGCCATCGAGTACAAAAGCCGGACTTTAGGCCAGCAACGCACGCCGAACCGCGTCCGGTTCGCGTGCGATCACTGTCAGGAAGGCCCGCGCGGGGCCGCTGGGGATTCGCCGCCCATGCTCCCAATGTTCCAAGGTTCGTTTGCTCAAACCGAATAACTTAGCAAACTCGCTTTGAGAAAGGGAGATGTTCTCCCTGATCGCCTTGACATCGATGTCATCTGGGACGTGTACCTCACAGCCGTGGTCTTCCTTGCCCTTGGCGAAAGCGAGCGCTTGCCTGGCGCTCTCGATCAAACGTTCGCCCGCGGTTGGTTTCCTCTTGTTCATCTCGACTCCGGTAGCCGCTGCTCTTTTTCCTTGCCCTCTCCGGCGAACCGCACCTTGCGTGCACACTAAGATATGCCGGCGTTTACACGACGGTCTGCACCCTCAACTATAATTCTACCGTCCCTGAATCGAGCGCCCTAAGCAGGCCGGCCAAACGCGCTCACAAAGGCCGAGAGCGCCCGCACAAGCCGGCTCTCATCCACCGATTGGGGCAGCGGAATCGAGAGAACCGGTCTGTTCGTGCGTAGGTCGCGCGATAGCAGGCTCGAAAGGCCCTCGCCAGCGGGTGCGCTTTGTGCCACTGCAGCCAGCGATTCGAGGAATCGCACGCCGTTTTCGATCAGCCCGGCCGCGGCCTGCTCGAATGCGGCCGGTTGTGATCCTGCCGTCGCGCCCTCAAGCGGACGTGCCGCCGCAGCGGGCGACGGCGTCGCTGGGGGAACATCCGGTAGCGCCGGCTGTATGGGAACAGCCCTGTCTGGGACCCTGGCTGGGGCCTGGTCAATTGGAGGCTTTGGCTGCCCCGGTTGATCCGCGAAAATTTCTTTCACTGCTTGGAGGACGCTTTTTCGTCCGAGCGCCGCGAAGCTGACCTCGTCGGTTGGTGAATCGAAGACCCCCGCGAACAGGGATTTCTTCAGCTTTAGTGTTTCCCACACGCGCTCTTCAATGCTGTCCTTGGTCAGCAGGTGCACCACGTGAACTGGATGGGCCTGGCCCAGACGGTGGACTCGCCCAATCCGCTGCTCGAGGCGCGCGGGGTTCCAGGGGGGCTCGAAATTGATCACCGCCGAGGCCGACTGGAGATTCAGACCCACGCCTCCCGCGTCCGTCGAAAGGAACACGCGGCACTCCGGATCGCGCCGGAATTTCTCCATGAGCGCGCCGCGATTCCGTGAAGGCACGCCGCCGTGCAGCGAGACGAATCCTACCCCCAGCTTTTCGAGTTCCTTGCCGGCCAGATGCGTCATCCGCTCATACTCGCTGAAGACCACCACCTTGCGGTTCTCTTCGATCGCCAACTCGCGAATGATCTCGCGAAACTCCGCAAGCTTCGGCGAATGATTCGTCTGTTTGTCGAAAAGAAACGTGGAGTCGCAGAGCATACGCATGTTCTGCAGGCAGCACAGAATACGCCGCAGGTCGATTTCCGAGAGCCAGCCCTGCCGTTCCCATTTGCGCATCAGAGCGGCCAGGATGTCGTTCTGTTCCCAGTATGGCTCGGCCTGCTGCCGGGTTAGAGAAACGTGGAGAATCTGGTCGGTGCGCTCGGGCAGATCCGGGAGAACCTCCTGCCGCGTGCGCCGCAGCAGGATCGGCGCCAGTTGATCGTGAATCCGGTCGAGGCCGCGGTAACCGATCAGGCGGCCGTTTTCGTCTTCCATGCGGTGCTCGTCGAGGAAGCGGAACGCGGGACCCAGCCGGCGGCCGTCGATGAACTCCACCACGGAAAACAACTCTTCCAGCTTGTTTTCAAGAGGGGTTCCCGTCAGCACGAAAGCATAGCGGCTTTTCAGTTGTTTGATCGTGCGGGCGGTGGCCGTGGTCCAGTTTCGGATGCGCTGCGCTTCATCGAGGATGATGAGGTCGGGCGCCAGTTCGTGCATGTAGCGCACATCCTTCAGGACCAGTTCGTAGCTGGAAAGGTTATAGAATTTGGGCGAGCCATACAGCTCCCGCCTCCGCGGCAGCGCCCCGTCGATGACCTGCGCCGGAAGATCGGTGAACTTTTCGATTTCCGTTTTCCACTGGTATTTTACCGAGGCCGGAGCCACCACCAACACTCTTTGAATGCCCCGGCGGCGCCGGAGCAACTCAGCGGCCGCCAGGGCCTGTACCGTCTTGCCCAATCCCATGTCGTCCGCCAGAACTACGCGGCCCCGGCAAGCCGCGAAAATGGCGCCCTGCTCCTGGTAGGGCAGCAGTTTCGTCTTCAGCACTCCATCGAGGGGATCTCGTCCATCGCCAAGCTTCGTAAGAAGCTGGCGTTCCAGATCGAGTCCCTCCGCGAGTTCATTCTCCCGGTCGAGGTACTCGAGCACGTCGCTGTAGATGACGGCTTCCAGGTCGGCCTTGCGGAAGGCCTCGATCGCCTGATGGAAACTCTGGAAATGCTCCCGCCGCAGCAACCCGGCTGCGTCGAAGTACTGCTCGGCCAGCTTGCGGAGATCGGGCGGCGGAACCGCCGGCAAGCGCAACCGGACATCGATCGTCTCGCCGTACTGCAAAGAAATGGAAGCGCGCGAGCGCGCATACTCCTTGCTTTCGAGCGCGTGGCCGTGCCGCTTCCGGAGCCGCAACAGAAGGGCCTCAATGTGCTTGCAGGTGCCCAGGGTGTTGACGGCGAAGTCCGGGCACGCGCAGTAGTTCTCGAACAACCCCGGCCCGCGCATGGCTACCCGGTAAATTTTCCCGCTCGCGGACTTCACGCGATAGTCGCCGTACGGCTCCCCGCTTGGCCGTTCCAGAACCTTGGCGATGGCATCGCGCGCCCGTTCCCGCCGTTCGGCAATCTGTTGCTCGACTAACATATGGTCGTCCCTCGCCTCCGGATAACGTGCCAGGATAGCAAAGCGCGGGCACCGGCGATTCGAGTTGTGGCAGACTGAGAGCGGGCGAAGGATTCGGATTGCGAAAATCAGCCGCAAGTTGTTATACTTCAAGAAGATGAGCCACCCTAGCTCAGTTGGTAGAGCGGCTGATTCGTAATCAGCAGGTCTCCGGTTCAAGCCCGGAGGGTGGCTCCATCTAAACCTCTTAAAACAAATAAGGTTAGACAGCCATGGGCGGCTACTCCGAAATGCGATTTTTGGGCAGTATGCCTAAAACTATGACCACCCCAAGCCTCGGAAAGCATGCCCCTGCAATGGCCTAGCGCCATCGCTCCGCGAAATGCTCACACGTAAACCAAGCCTCGTCGCGTCAGCCGCGCGCTGCGCTCTAAACGGAGGCAAACCGAAAACGGGGGCAGTATGCTGAACTCGCCGCCACCATTCTGCTATAGCGTCCACAGGGCTAGAGGATTATCGCTGCTGGGCCTGCAAGACTCCTATACGCAAGGCGCTATGAACGAAGGGGCGCACTCCTTCAGCGTATTGCGGCGGCGTCCTTCATTTTTTGTTCGTCTTTGTGCTTGGCGGTTTCCTCTATGTAACTATTGAGCGTGACTGACAGTGACCCCTACCGGCCAGCCCGGAATTTATCTAGAGATTCTGCGGCGGATGCCTTATCGCTTTCATAAGTACTGGACGCGTCTTTCGCTATTCTGTCGTAGTCACGTTGGTCATGGGTTCGCCTGGAAAGCTCCAGCGCGAGTTCAAGTATGCGCCGGTGCGCATCCAATGCCTCACTTACTTCGAGAACAGAGCGCTTTAGCGCGATCTGATCGACCTGCGACTTCCGCTCTGGCGGCAAGGAATGATCCAGTGCGGCGGTTACGCTAGACCCGATCCATGTCATGCCCCCATCGCTGTGTCGCGTGGGATCTCCGTATGCCAAAACTAGGACATCTATAATGGTCCGCAGAATTTGGACCACGCAATAGGTTAATTTCGGAGTCGGCGGTC
>PKYZ01000745.1 GCA_003132865.1 Bryobacterales bacterium | reverse complement strand
ACGATCTACCGGGCATTCCCCCGCCTGATTCTCCGCAGCCCTCATGTGCGAAGCTTCCTACAGACAATTTTTCCTAAACTACACACTCCTGTTCGTCGGATACAGTTTACACGACCCGGATTTTCAGCTTGTCCTGCGCGAACTCACACTCATTTTTGAAAACTTTATCCCCACTCACTACGCGCTGATTTCAGACGCGGCAGAGTTCACTGTGGAACACCTGTTAACGCGCATGAATATCCAGACAATTCCGTATCGCTCCGCGGACGGCCACAGGGAAGTCACCCAGATTCTCGAACGCTTGCAGGCGGAAGCACCCTACAGCGTGGCCATGCCGGTATAGTCCAGGGCCGGGTGTTACCGGCTGACGAACAGATTGCCTTTGATGGCGTAACGCAGCGGCCAATCGGCGCACTGGCGGATGCCGATGCGCGGCGTGATCTCGATCTCCAATGGCTCCTCGCGTCGCGGCGTGCGCACCGTCAGCTTGCCGCGCGTCACATCCGCGCCGTTCTGCGCGCGGGTGATGCCCAGCGCCAAGGTGAGGCGGCCCGGCCCGGAGGTCAGATCGCGGAGCGTGTGCGCGGCCAGGCGGCGGCGCTGCATGGTCTCAATGCCGGCCACCGGCTCCAGGGCGCGGATGAGCACGCATCCGGGCTGGCCATCGGGCTCAGCGACCAGATTCAGGCACTCATACATGCCATAGATGAAGTAGACGTAGGCGTGCCCCGGCGGCCCGAAGATGACGCGCGTGCGATCGGTGATGCCACGCGCGGAATGGGCGGCCAGATCGTCGCCGCCGAGGTAAGCTTCGGTCTCCACGATTCTGCCGGACGTTTCGCCGTGCACCAGAATCTTGCCGAGGAGGCCGCGCGCGACTTCGATGGTGGGACGCGCGTAGAAACCGCGGGGCAGAATCATGCTATTTCAGCGCCAGGCTGCCGCCAGTGCCGCTCTGGGGAGGCACGCCGCCGGCCATCTGTGCGGCGGCGATCAGGCGGCGCGCGTCTGTCCGCAAGCCCGGCAAGCGCCAGCCGAAGACCGCGGCGGCGGCCATGCAGATAAAGCCGCCCCCAGCGATGGTAGCGGGCGCGCCCCAGCGTCCGGCCGCCACACCGCTCAATACCGCGCCGAGCGGCGCCATACCCATGAACATCATCGAATAGACCGACATCACCCGTCCCCGCAGGTGATCCGGCGACATGGTTTGTATCAGCGTGTTGGACGATCCCATCTCCACCATCATGGCGAAGCCCACCGGCACCAGCAGCGCGCACGAAAGCCAGAACGAGTGCGAAACCGCGAACGCGACGAGAGACGCGCCGAACGCAATCCCCGAGATCGCCACCCAGCGCCCTAGTCCGAAGACCGTTTCGCGCGAGGCGAGCAGCAGAGCGCCGGCCAGCGCGCCGATGCCTGAAGCACCCATCAGGATGCCCAGCCCCTTGGCGCCGCCGTGCAGGATATGGTCGGCAAAGATTGGCATCAGCACAGCGAATGGCATGCCTGTCGCGCTCAGGACTCCCAACAGGATCATCAGGTGGTGAATCGGCCGGCTGCCGATGACGAACCGGAATCCTTCGATCACGTCGGCCAGGGGCGATCCCCGCTTGGAGGGTTTGTGCGCTTCGACCGTCATGAGGAGCAGTCCGGCGATCACCGCGATGTAGCTCACAGCGTTGGCGAAGAAGCACCAGCCTTCGCCGATGCCGGCCACCAGGATGCCCGCGACTGCCGGGCCGATTACGCGCGAGGCGTTGAACATCGAGGAGTTCAGGGCGATGGCGTTGATCAGATCCTCGCGGCCCACCATCTCCACGAAGAACGACTGCCGCGCGGGGATATCGAAGGCGTTCACCACTCCCAGCAGCGCCGACAGAACGAAGATATGCCAGACCTGCACGACGCCGGTGAGCGTCAGAACCGCCAAGATGAATGCCAGCAGCATGGCGGAGATCTGGGTGCCGATCACCACGCGCTGGCGGCGGAAACGGTCGGCCACTATGCCGCCGAGCGGAGACATCAGAAACACGGGAATCTGGCTCGAAAAGCTCACCAGGCCCAGCAGGACGGACGACCCTGTCAGCCGGTAGACCAGCCAGGCCTGGGCGACGTTCTGCATCCAGGTGCCGATCAGCGAGATCAACTGGCCGCCGAAAAACAACTGGAAATTGCGATAACGCAGCGCGCGCAGCGTAGCGGGAAGCGTCAAGTGGTCGAACCCTCCCGGTGTGGCATTGGAATTACTATGGTAAGGGACAGCTTAGCTTCCGCCAATGCCCCTGGTTCCGCCATATATCGAATCGCTGCGGCCGTATGAGCCGGGCCGCTCGATCGACGAAGTGCGCCGCGAATACGGGTTGACCAATGTCTCGAAACTGGCATCCAACGAGAACCCCCTGGGGCCGTCGCCGCTGGCATTGGAAGCCATCCGGCGGCAGTTGAGCGGCCTCAATCTTTACCCTAACGGCGGCCTGGACCTGCGCCGCACGCTGGCTGACAACTTCGACCTGAAGCTGGAAAACGTGATCGCGGGCAGCGGGTCGGAGGGCATCATGTCCGGCATCATCAGGACCTTCCTTTGTGATGATGACGAGGTCCTGACGACGGATGCAGCTTTTATCGGCTTCCAGGTGCTGGCGCGTTCCCGTGGCGTCAAGTACCGCACCGTGCCCTATCGCGACTGGCACTACGATCTGGCGGCGCTGGCCGCGCAGATCACCGAAAACACCAAGATCATCTACCTGGCGAATCCGAATAATCCGACCGGGACCTCTTCACGAAGCACGAATTCGACAGCTTCTACCAGCATGTGCCGGAGCGCGTGCTGATCATTTTGGACGAAGCTTATTTCGAATACGCCAAGGACAATCCGCGCTATCCGGATTCGATGCACTACCGCTACGACGACGTGATCACGCTGCGGACGTTCTCGAAGATCTACGGTTTGGCGGGCATTCGCATCGGGTACGGATTCGCGCACGAGGATCTGATCGCCAACCTGCTGAAGGTAAAGCTGCCGTTCGAGCCCAGCACGCTGGCGCAGGCCGCGGGCATCGGCGCGCTGGCGGACAAGGAATTTCTGCACCGGTCGCTGGAGCTGAACGCGCGCGGGCTGCGGTTGCTGACAGATTCGTTCCGCGCGATAGGGCTCGAAGTGGTGCCTTCGGATGCCAACTTCGTGATGCTGCCGCTGGCCAGCGCGGAGGAAGCGCGCGCGTTGACGGAAGCGCTGTTGCGCGAAGGCGTGATAGTGCGGCCGCTGGGGGCGTTTGGGTTGCCGCAATGCGTTCGGATATCGACGGGCACCGATATGGAGAATGCCCGATGCGTGGAGGCGGTTGGGGAGCAATTATGCAAACACTAACCGAAACACAAACCGAACTGCACAACGATTTTCTTCCATTAAATGGCACCGATTACGTGGAGTTCTATGTGGGCAACGCCAAGCAGGCGGCCTACTTCTACCGGTCGGCGTTCGGGATGAGGCTAACCGCTTACCGCGGTCCGGAGACGGGCACGCGCGACTGCGCATCGTGGCTGGTGGAGCAGGGCAAAATCCGGCTGGTGCTCACCACCGCGCTCGAGCCCGAGCATCCGGTTGCCGAGCATGTACGGTTGCACGGCGATGGCGTGCGGGATATAGCGCTGTGGGTGGACGACGCCGAATCGGCTTACCGCGAGACGACGCGGCGCGGCGCCAGGGGTGTGCGGGAGCCGGAGACCTTGCGCGACGAGCATGGTGAAGTGCGCATCTCCGCCATCGCCACTTACGGCGACACGATTCACTCTTTCGTGGAGCGGCGGAACTATCGCGGCGTCTTTTTGCCGGGCTTCGTGCCGATAGAGCATGCCGAGCAGGCCGATTCCGTGGCGCGGCCGGTGGGGCTGAAGTACATCGATCATATGGTCGGCAACGTGGGCTGGGGCGCGATGAACACTTGGGTGGATTTCTATCGCGATGTGATGGGCTTCCGGCTATATCAGCACTTCGATGACAACGACATCAGCACGGAGTATTCGGCGCTGATGTCCAAGGTGATGTCCAACCGCAACGAGCGGGTCAAGTTTCCGATTAACGAGCCCGCGGAAGGAAAGCGTAAGTCGCAGATCGAGGAGTATCTGGATTTCTACCACGGACCGGGCGTGCAGCATATCGCCATGGCTACGGATAACATTATCGACACGGTGGGTAGGCTGCGCGATCAGGGCATCGAGTTCCTGCGGGTTCCATCGACTTACTACGACGATCTGACCGCGCGCACGGGGCCGATCGACGAACCCATCGATCGCTTGAAAGATCTGGGCATCCTGGTGGATCGCGACGACGAAGGTTATATGCTGCAGATCTTCACTAAGCCCGTCGAAGACCGGCCCACGTTGTTCTACGAAGTGATCCAGCGCAAGGGGAGCCGCAGCTTCGGCAAGGGGAACTTCAAGGCGCTGTTCGAGGCGCTGGAGCGGGAACAGGCGCGCCGCGGCAATTTGTAGGTGGGACAGGCCAGGAGGCCTGTCCCACCCTAACCCAGCTTGTAGATGGTCAGGCCGGAGAGTAGCTTCGGATAAAAGTCCGTGGACTTCTGGGGCATCACGCCGCCGCCGAATGAGATGCGCGCGACTTCCTCCACCGAAACCGGCTTGAGCAGAAAGGCGACCTGTGCGGCGCCGCTGCGGGCCGCCTCCAGCGCCGTGTCCATACCGCGCACGTAGCGCAGGTTCTTCTCCTCGCGCACAGCCTCTTCGCCGATGCCCAGCAAGCGCAGCAGCCGCTCGTGTAGAACGCGCACATCCAAGTGCCCGGCGGAATCGCGCGCCTCGATCAGGTACAGGCGGCTGCCCATGGCGGCGCCGATGATCGCGCGGCCGGGCGAATCCGTCCAAGCGCGCTGCAGCGCTTCGGCGCCGGGGATCTGCGCCACCTCGAAGCCCGCGGCAACCTGCCGGATGAACTCGCCGGCATCGAACCCCGTCACGCCGCTCACCAACCGGTGCGTAGCCAGGATCTTCAGCCCGGGCGAATGCATGTTCACGAACGTCATCATGACGCGATCCGCGCCGGCCAGGTTGGGGTTTTCGTGGCGGAACGCCAGCGCCGTTTCGTAGCGGTGGTGGCCGTCGGCGATGAGCAGTTTCTTATCCGCCATCAGTTTGCGGATGCGCGCGATGCGGCCGGCGTCCGCGATCTTCCAAAACGAATGGCGCGCGCCGTACTCGTCGGTGACATCGCCCGTGGGCGGCGCCTGCGCAGCTTCGTCCAGCAAGCGGTCGATCTCGCCCGCAGGGTCGGGGTACAGCATGAAGAGCTGTCCGAAGTGCGCGTGCGTGTGGCGCAGCAGCTCCAGGCGATCCTTCTTGGGACCGGAAAGCGTCTGTTCGTGCCGGTGGACCACGCCCGCCGAATACTCCTCCACTGCGCCTAGACCGATGAAGCCCTTGCGCACCAGCCGCTCGCCGCTATCGGGCATGCTGAACTCCTGGAAATAGGCGAACAGGGCCGGCTCCGGGTCGCGCGCCAGGATGCCCTGCGCGGTCCAGTCTGCGAGGTGCCGCGCGGCGCGCGTGTAAACGTTATCGCTGTCGGAATCCGATTCGCGGCGCTCGCCGAGAATGATGCGCACCAGGTTGTACGGGCTGGCTTGCAGATAACGCTGCCGCATCTCCGGCGAGATTTTGTCGTAAGGCTGGGTCGCCAGGTCCTGGAGCGCGCCCGCCTTGGCGGTGTAGCGGTAGGGTTGGAAGGGAAAGATGTTAGCCATGCGGAAGAGGAATCTTCAGGATAACAGACGCGGCATTGGGCGCTGCCTGTGATCAAGGCTGGCGAGTCCCGCCGCCCATCTCGCGCAGGCCCAAATCCTGAATCGAAGACCACGCCGCGTCGCCGCCAGCCCGCGATGTGGGCTGTCTCGGGAAGGGCGCTGACCGTGGCTACCCGCTTGTCCACGTTGGTGGCGCCTACACCGCGAAAAGCACGCGACGGAGGCGCCACCCCCGAGTTCAATCCAAGTTCTGGCCGCCCTGGCGAACCGGAATTGTTCATCGAAAGGGAGGCCAGTCGGTTTCAGCACCCCGATCCGCCGGGTCCACCCTCGTAGAAATAGACGGTCCAACCGGAAGAGCTGCTGGAATAGGGGCCCGAAATACTGTAGCACTTCGGTGATGGGTCCTCAGGTGTGAGGCTGTCCCAGATACTGGTCGCTGAGGTATTCAGGTAGAACAAGTTGCGTTGGTAGGCCGCATAGCCGAAGGCCTTGCTGGACGCGTCGCCGCTTCCTTCGGGGGGCCATAGCGTTGTACCCACGCCCTCGGTGCCGAATTCGATCTCGGTAGCATGGCTGGCAAGCTGGCCGCCGTGATAGATCGAGCCGGGATAGTAGCCGATCCATGTCCCCTGAATTCCAAGCCACCAATTGCCGCTGAACAGGTAATACTGAGCCACGAATTCGTACTGCGCGCCGCCAAGGGCGCTGTAGTTTGAGAAGCCGGCACCCAAATCCCCGCTATCGGCGACTTGGACGAACGCCGCACAGTCCAGGTTATAGCAACCCGTCGTGGTGTAGCCGTCCGCCGTCCAATAGATGAACAGCTTGGAACTCTCGCTGTTATACTTGGCGGGATAGTTTTGCCATCCCACTTCCGCAGTCTGTTCCCCTGGCAGCTTGGTTCCGCTACCTCCGACGTACCACTCTTGCGAGAGCGAAAAGATCTCGCCCGCCGACGTATTCACATACGGACTCCAGAGGTTCAGGTTGGAATTACCTCCCAGGTTGTTCACGCTCTGGAGCGTGTAGGAGTACTTGTGGGTAGCCGCGATCAGGGGATTCGTCAAATCCGACCCGAGGGCCTTACCGGCGCCATCGGGACCTTTCTGGAAAAACTGCTGCAGGGTGGGGAAGCGGGTCATTTCCTCCAGCGTGAGGCGGCGCATCGGGATCGTGTTTTCCTCACAGACTACGGAGTTGCCGAATTCATCGAATAACTTTCCGGGATCCAGTTGCGAAGCGGATTTCACGGGCACTTCCGAGGTCCCATCGCCCGCGCTCGAAGGCGGGGCGAGCATCGACTGCGGCGGCGGCGACGCAATGCTCTTGAGACCGAGAATTCGGACCGTCGGCTGCTGCACGGTGGGGATGCAGTCGAAGTGGCTGGAATCTAGCAGGAAGCTGTGGCTCACCTCAACAGCCTGATACATAGTGAGAATATGCTGGCGCATCGCTTCAAAGGATGCGGCATCCCGCACTTGGTTTGCCCCCTGGCCGAGGTAATTACTGGAGCTTGCCGCTTCGGTACTGGCAAGAAAGTCTTTGAACGGGACGAACTGTTGGGGTGCTGATTGGGCATTGAGAGGTACGTTCAACATGACCAGCACGAACATCAAGCCGAAGATGACCGGATGCGTCATTGTTTTGGCTATCTTCCGTTTGAGATCCTGGATGGATCGGGAAAGCGCCGTCTGACTTGAGGCTTCGCTCGTTGCCTCGACTTGGCTTCCTTGTTCCTGAAGCGAACGATTATTCGCGGACTGATTGGGCCTAAACGTCTTGTTCTTCACTGTGCTACTCCTCTTTGGAATTTGGAACGGCTTTACCAACCGCGCCTATGGACTAGTGCAGAATCCTTCCCATGCATTTCACGTGGGCGGCGGAAAACGGAATATAATATGCCGCGCGCGCTGGGGTCTGGGGGGATCGGCCACCCGGCGCGATCCGAGCCAGGAGGAGAGCCGATGCCGGATTTAGATTCTTGCCCTTGACGAGGGAACCACCGGCTGGCGAGCCAATCTGTTTGACGGCGAGGGCGGGTGTTGGCGGCGCGCCGAGGAGAGAGGGCCTTATGAATCCGGACTCGCGGCTCTGCCGCCCTGCTGTGCGATGAATGAGGATCAATCCGAAGAAGGATTCCACCAGAGCCGGGGCTGGCGAGAGCCGCCTAACTAAAAGGCGTCCCTAGCTACTTTGCGGCGCAAA
>PKYZ01000035.1 GCA_003132865.1 Bryobacterales bacterium | reverse complement strand
GACCCGTGGCTTTCAGATCCTTTGCACCCCGGAGACCAGCCCTGGCCGGAATCGCTTGGCGGGCTGACTCCAGAGTCGTTTGACGACCCATACACGGGCCTGTTTTTGTACCGCGTTGGCGTGCGTGGCAACGTGCCAACCATTTGGAACTTGGCGTTCGGCTCTGCCTTCAACCAGGGCCAGGCCACCCCTTGCGACTCGGCAGGTCCATGGACATCGCCTTGCAACGTGACGGCGGGGCCGGGCAATACAACCGTGGGCAACAGTACTGCTCCACTGATATTGCGTCCGCCCATGGTAACGAACTCGCCATGGCTCGCGACATATGGCAAGACCTTCTCGCTCGATCAACTCGGCACTTCACTGACCGGCCTAGTCAATTCCACGACCTCGGCCTTCCGCGTTCTCGACATCTGCCTATCGCTCAATGGCGGCGGTTCGTGCGCCAGTTCCAACAAGCAGATGACAATGGGACAGACCAGCAGTCTGCAAACCATAGGGCAGGCGCCAACTTCGGGATTTGGCGCATTGACGTTTGGAACGACATCATGGGAGCTTGATACCAATCCGCGGTTGAACGCGCAGGAGGCCTCCGTACACTCTGGCACGGCGACGGTTTCCGGCAATACGGTGACCTGGGTTTCCGGAGATATGTTTTCTCTTTATTGGGCGGGCGGCGGCCACATCCGACTGTCAACAATCAACGATGCCTGCACGACGCCACCCGCTTCCACCACTTCCACCGAGTACCCGATAACCAGCTTCGTGGACGGCAACAATATAGCTGTATCGGGCTCGCCTCCGTCTGGGGCCGTCTACTGGTGCGCGGACAACTTTGCAATTATGGTGTGGCGCGACCAAGCGCCTACCGACGGTAGCACCGTAACGCTCACGGCGGCTAAGCTGAATGCGTCGGGATCGTATTTTCCGGGCTACCCGGACAACGGGGGCGGCACAGCCTGTTTCAATACGCTGGCGTATGGCGGCTACTGGTGTATGTACGGCGGACTTTATTGGGTCAATCCAACGGGACCATCCGTGGCCTACTATGGTAATCCCCAGGGGCCAGGTAAAGACGGCAGCGGGACTCCGATTACTAACTCGTGGAATAATGTTAACGCGCCCATACAGGAGACCGCCGGGATCGACCAGACGGCGCCGACCAATTTAACCTTCTACATGATCGGCACCGATCCAGGCGGGGCTGGCCCGCTGGTGATCCAGGGCGTATTCAATCCAGGCTCTACGCCAACCCAACCAAGCACGCCGGTGTCCGATATCGGTAGTCCCCAAATCCAGAACGCAACCGTCGTATCCACCACGGCGTACTCGGTAACCTGGAGTAATGGGATGACTTTCACGAATCTTACGCCGCAGTCCAGTATGTCGGAGAGCCTGTTCCAGCAAGCGGCCGCTTTAGACTCGACATTCAATCCGGCGTATCTCAGTAGCTTCAATTGTGGCCTCACTGGCGCGGAGTCTCAGGGGGTATTCTTCCTTGCATGTTACATCGGCGGCGCAGACACCCCGGGTTCGGTGTTTGCACTTACGCCTGGCGACGGAAACCCGGCACACGCCGGAGCATCTGGTGGCCCGAAACTTATTGGCTTAATCAACACGTTCAACACACCCAATCCAGCCTACTTCTCTGGCTGGCCAGCGCCGTCAACACAGGGGACGTTAGTGGGACGTTCTCTGCACGCGCTGGGGGAGACCGGAGAGACCGGCTGGGTCAACATAACCGGGAACGACTACGAACCCATCAACACATCCGCCACCAGCATCCCCGGCACAAGCGCCGCTTGTTCCACGTTCACCGGTCTCGGCTCACTTAGCGGGCAATGCGTCCTGATCCAGATCAACAGTTACACCTATGACAGCGTTACCGGATATGAGCCGTACTTCAAAGCACCTCCTCCCCTGTCGTTTCTAGGCACTCCAGGAGAGCTCCGCACCGCGCAAATAGGGGATACGGCGTGCGCGACGACTACAGGTGCCGGGAATTGCTCTTGGGACGACCTCTCACATGAAATCCTGACTCTGGAGATCAAGAACTATGCCTCGGTCAATGGAGCCTGGGTTTTCCAGCGGGCGGCTTACGGCGCACAGATGGCTGTGACCGGGCCTATTGCTTTGTGGTGGGAGAGTTTCGACCACGTTATCCCGTCAACGTCAGCTACGCCAGCGAGCGGTCAAGTCTATTGGAACCCGCTCGCCGGATGCGGCGGTTCGCCAGACCCGCATGGTAATTGCATGATCGAAGACAGTAACGCTACTGGCTCACACGGCGAAATACGTAATGGCGGAGCGTCTTCGGCTCCTAGCTTGCCTGCTTGGGCACAGTCGATTTGGGGATGGCCTAACGCTTGGCAAACCATGGTAGGGTCGGCGCCTGGCTTGCTCAGTCTGCCCTTTGCAAATGTGACACCCTATCAAGCCCCCGGAGTCAACTACGTAGCTGAGGAGCCCCCTTTCGACGGAGTGTTTGGTCACCCCTGGGGATTCGATGGAGGCAGCCACCCAAATTCGGCGGGCGCAAATGCGTCGGGATATGAGTCCATCCGCGCATTCGACAACATTCCAGTTCAAGGGGGCCAGAACGAACCTACTTACACTTTGGTAACGGGACAGCTTTACGTGGCGACTCCGACCTCCGTGATAGATGCCGACGACCCGTTTGGATACGGTAGTATCGTCGCAATCAATCGGAAACTGATGGCCACGGGTGCGAGTTGCGGATCGCATCCGTTGATCGACGTGAGCGGACCCAGCGCTAGTATCCCTACGGACGCTTCGGGATCGTACACCTATGGTATTGTGCGGGCGGCCGGGGAACTCCGTTCCGGGAGCACAGTGGGCCAGGTCTACGTCAATTGTCCCGGGGTTGCGTGGCCGACGTGTACAGGCAGCGGCGTCCATGGCGGCAATCCGCTGGGTGTGGGGAACGACATTTGCGTTGGAAACATAGGCAACGCGGCAGACGCGATCCTCCAGTACAGTCTAGACCAGACCGACCGGTACGGCGCTTCCAGGCGCGCTCTTGTGAGTGCCACTTCCCGGCTGCGTATGGTCTATGGCTTTGAGAACAACGCGCTCCTGCCCGACAACTCCTGGATTCTGTATCGCCAAGAGTGGTTGAACTACCAGAGACCGGAAATGTGGATGGCAAA